>CAMTWF010000243.1:0-7448 GCA_947085355.1 uncultured delta proteobacterium | reverse complement strand
CGGGGACCGCCTGCCGGGCCTGAGCCAGCACCGGCGTGTTGTGGTGGGCCGGCGGGGCGATCGGCTTCGGCGACGCCGCCGGCGCCGGCCCCGCGACCACCGGTTCGTCCGGGGAAAGCGGCGCGGTCGCGTCGTCCAGCACGGCCGCCGACGGCGCCGGGGGCGGCCCCGCCTGGGCCCTCCCGACCGCGAGCCGTTCGTGGAACGACAGCCCCAGCGGTTCGATCTCGGGCGGCCGCCGTACCGGGACGGCGGCGGGCGCTTCGGCCGTCTTCGCGGGAACCGTCGCCTCCAGCGCCGCCAGCGGATCATCCTTGACCCCCGGCGCGGCGTCGCCCCGCCCCGACGCGACGGCGTTGACCGCGGCGAAGAGCAGCCCCGCCGCCGCCGCCGTCGCACCGACGATCAGGACCATGTGCCCCGGCCCCAACCGAAACTCCGATTTCGATCGCAACTTGTCGATGTCCCTCACCATGATCGCCTCCTCTCCCGCGCCCCGGGACGCGGATCGTCCACGTCCGGTGCGGTCACCGGCCGGCCGCCGGATCCGGTCAATCCACTGCCTCCACCGCCTCATCCGACCACTCCATCCGGTCGGGAGCCTCGACGCCGACGATTCCCAGCGCCGAGGCGACTGCGCACCTGATCGCCCGGATCCACCTCAGCCGCGCCGCCGTCCGCGTCCAGTCCCAGGCCGCCAGGCCCGCGGCGTCGAGCCGCGCCGGGGGCAGCACCGGATCCCCGTGACGCTTCCACCGCTCGGTGTAGTAGCTCTGGAACGCCTGCGACAGTTCCTGGATGTAGTACACGATCCTGTGCGGCTCGCGCGTCTCGGCCGCCTCGGTCACGACGTCCGGGAACGACAGCACCAGCCGGGCCAGGGCGATCTCGGCCGCCAAGCCAAGCGCCTCCGGCGGCGGCGTCGGCCCCTCGCCGATTCCGAGCGCCGCGGCGACGGCAGTGCGGGCGCCCTCGGGAACGCGCGGATCGGCCGGCAGCGCCGCCGCGCGCCGCAGGATCGACGCGAGGCGCGCGTGGCCGTACTGGGCGTAGAAGACCGGATTGTCCAGCGATCGTTTCTTGACAAGTTCGACGTCGAACTCGAGCTGGCTGTCGTGGCGACGCGTGAGAAAGACGTACCGTGCCGCGTCGACTCCCACGTCGTCGATCAGCTCGTCCAGCGTCACGAAGTCGCCGCTGCGCTTCGACATCCGCACCGGCTTGCCGCCGGCCGTCAGGTTGACCATCTGGACGAGCAGGATCTCCAGCGCCTGCGGCGGGCGCCCGAGCGCCCCGAGGCCGGCGCGCATTCGAGCGATGTAGCCGTGGTGGTCCGCGCCCCAGATGTTGATCAGCCGTTCGAACCCGCGCCGGAACTTGCCGTCGTGGTACAGGAGGTCCGTCGCGAAGTACGTCCACTCGCCGCCCGACTTCCGGAAGACCCGGTCCTTGTCGTCCTTCTCGCGCCCTGCCGTCCGCAGGAACAACGCCCCGTCACGTTCCTCGGCGTTCCCGTCGCGCACGAGCCGCTCGGCCAACGCCCGGATCGCCGCGTCCCCGGGACCCGCCACGTCGCTCTCGGACGACATCACGTCGAATCGCACGCGGAGCCGCTCCAGCGTCGCCGCGATCCGCGACTTCATCTTCTCGACCCCGAACGCCGCGAATCTCGGGTCGCTCTCCGGCAGGTCCGCCAGCGCCGCCGCCGGGTCGCCGGGCGAACGCGCAACCTCGGGCGCGAACGTCGGGGCGGACGCCAGCAGCGGCGCCAGATCGCGCACGTAGTCGCCGCGATACCAGTTCCCGTCCTCCGGCGGCGCCTGGAGCCTCCCGGCCGACTCCCGGACGCGGATCGAAATCGACCGTCCGAGTTCGGCCACCTGCCTCCCCCGGTCGTTCCAGTAGTACTCCGCGGCGGCGTCGTGCCCGGCGGCGCGCAGGCAGCGCACGAGCGAGTCGCCCAGCACGGCTCCGCGGCCGTGACCCACGTGCAACGGACCGGTCGGATTGGCGCTCACGAACTCGACCAGGATCCGCTCGCCGCCGGCCTCGCCCGGCGCGCGCCGACCCCACCGGTCGCCCGCCGCGATCGGCGCGTCCAGCCCGTCGACCCACGCGGCCGGCCTCATCCTGATGTTCACGAAGCCCGGTCCGGCCGCCTCCGCGGACTCGATGTCCGCATGGCCCGAGAGGAATCGTGCCAGCAGCGACGCGATCTCCCGAGGCGGCTTCCCCTCGGCCTTCGCCGCCGCCAGCGCGAAGTTGGTCGTGAAATCGCCGTGCTCCTCCGATCGGGCGCGCCCCACCACCGGCGCCACCGCTTCGCTCGCCGCCGTCAAGGATCCCGCCCGCCGCATTTCCCTGACCGCCTCTTCCACCAACCTGCCCACCTTCTGCCTCAGCATGATGGCATCATCTATCCCACATCTCCTACAAGGTACGCCAAGCCCCGCACCGCGTCAAGTTATCGGGCCTTGACCATCGTTTCGGCGCTTCATGGCGCGACCACGGATCGAGTGCTATACAGCCGTTCGGGAGCCGGCGGGCCGGTTGCCGGGCCCCCGAAGGAGGTAGGACGAATGCATGCGACGAAACGACGTTGGGGTCTCGGCTTGGCCGCGGCGCTCGCCGCCGTGGCGACGACGTGGTGGGGGTGCGGCGGCGCGAGCGGCGGACCCGATCCGGACGCGGACGACGACGACGCCGAGGCGGGCGACACGATCGGGGAGGCCGACGTCGGCGCGCCGGACAGGGCGGACGACGCCGGGGATGCAGATGCGAATCCCGATTGCGGGAACGGCCGCATCGATCCCGACGAAGAGTGCGACGAAGGGCCGGAGAACAGCGACCTCCGGCCCGACGCATGCCGAAGGAACTGCCGGAACGCCTGGTGCGGCGACGGCGTCGTCGACACAGGCGAAGGGTGCGACGACGGCAACGACGTCGACACGGACGACTGCCGCAACGATTGCAGCTCGCCGACCTGCGGCGACGGCACGGTGCAGCCGGAGGCCGGCGAGCAGTGCGACGACGACAACCGATCCAACACCGACTCGTGCCTCAACACCTGCGTCAACGCCGCTTGCGGCGACGGCTTCGTCTGGGAGGACAACGAGGAATGCGAGGGGGCGATGACCGCCACGTGCACGACCGGATGCGGCAGCGCCGGCGCGCGGGCGTGCGTCTCCTGCCGCTTCTCGGCCGACTGCACGCCTCCGCCGGAGATCTGCAACGGCCGCGACGATGACTGCGCAGGCGGCCCCGACGACACCTTCCCGTGCGTGGCCGGAGTGCTGGTCTCCTGCGCCACGGCCTGCAGCTCGGCGGGAACGGGAAGGTGCACGGCAACCTGCGCGATCCCGACCGGGGACGCATGCACTCCGCTCCCGGAGGTCTGCAACGGCGCGGACGACGACTGCGTGGACGGCTGCGACAACGGCCTCGCGTGCTGCGCGAACGCGCCGACGCCGTGCCTCACCACGTGCGGGTCCACGGGAGCCGGCACCTGCTCCGCCCTGTGCACCCTCCCGGACACGTCGGCGTGCACGCCGCCGCGCGAGATCTGCAACGGCCTGGACGACGACTGCGTGGACGGCTGCGACAACACGTTTCCGTGCTGCGCCGGCATGCCCGTGCCGTGTCGCACGACTTGCGGATCCGCGGGCACGGGCGCCTGCTCCCCGTCGTGCGCCTTGCCGGACGCATCGGCCTGCACGCCGCCGCGCGAGATCTGCAACGGCGCGGACGACGACTGCGTGGACGGCTGCGACAACGGCTTCGCTTGCTGCCTGCTCGCCACGCGACCCTGCGCCGTGGGAACCTGCACCGGCATCGAGACGTGCGGCTCGGGCTGCACTTGGGGATCCTGCGACTTCGGCGCACCGCCCGCGAACGACAACTGCTCGGGCGCTCTGACGCTGATCCCGGACACTCCCGGGAACTACACGTACACCGGGACCACGTGCGCCGCCAGGAACGACTTCTCGTGGGACTGCGGCGGCGTGCCGGGGGCCTCGCCCGACGTCGTCTTCCAGTTCACGGTCACGTCGGGCCGCAGGCGGCTGATCGCGGACACCACCGGCAGCGGATTCGACGCAATGCTGTTCCTGCGCGCCGGCAACGCGTGCCCCGGCGCGGCCGTGACCTGCGACGACAACTCGGCCGGCGGCGGCCAGGCGCGGATAGTGCGCGATCTCGATCCGGGCATCTACTGGATCATCGTCGACGGGGCGTTCGCGGGGAACCGCGGGAACTACGTGCTCAACGTCGCCGTCCTCGACCCTGCGGCGCCGCCCAACGACCTGTGCCCCGCCGCCATCACGCTCGCGATAGGCCCCACGCTCCAGATGATCGACGGCGACACGACGGCCGCCGCCGACGACAACGTCGCGTGCGCCGGATCCGGCGGCGGGCGCGACGTCTGGTACACGTTCCAACTGCCGATGGCGCACGTGATCTACCTGGACGTGCAGGACGGCCGGGGATGGGACTCCGTGATCCACATCCGCAGCGGAGCGTGCGACGGACCGCTGGCCGCCGGCGGGTGCGCGAACGACTCGTGCCGCAACTCCCGGTCCCAGTTCGTCGGCATCCTGCCGGGCGGGAGGTACTACGTCGCGGTGGACGGAGCCGGCGCGGCGGCGTCCGGACAGTTCACGCTCCGCTACCAGGGGTCCACCTGCACCGCCGCGGCCGACGGGAATCCGGCGACGCCGGCCGTGATCGACCCGATCGCTTCCGACGGCACGTACACCGGAACGACGGTCGGCCAAGGCAACGAGTCGACCGGGACGTGCGTGGGGGCCGGCGCCCGCGCGGCCAACGACGTGTACTACTACGTCGGCCTCTGCCCGGCCCGCACCGTGTCGCTGACGACGTGCGCCGCCGCGACGGCCTACGACACCGTGCTCTACGTCAGGCGAAACCAGTGCATGCCCACCGCCGCGCCCGACACGACGTGCAACGACGACTGCATGGGTGGGCCCGCCTGCGCCTTCCCGATCGGCAGCATCTCCTCGTGCGTCACGTTCGGCGGCGGCGGCCAGGGCCTCTACTTCATCTGGGTGGACGGGTACGACGCCGCCGAGGGCCCATACGGGCTGGTCGTGAACGGGCTGTAGTCGCGGCGCGGCCGCGGGCCGCGCGTCGGGAGTCGAGGAGCGAGAGCGATTTCGCGGCCCACGATCGCATGGTAGCTTCGCCGTCCGTGAAGCGTCTCCGAATTCTGTTCGGCCCGGACGGTCCGCTGGCGAAGCGGATGCGGTCGCGCTTCGAGCATCGGCCGCAGCAGACCGAGATGGCCGAGGCGGTCCTGCGGGCCTTCGAGACCGGGTCGCCGGCGCTGATCGAGGCCGGCACGGGCACCGGCAAGACGTTGGCCTACCTCGCCCCCGCCGCGTTGTGGAGCGGCCGGGTCGTGATCGCCACCCACACCAAGAACCTGCAGGCGCAGATCGCCCGCAAGGACGTTCCGTTGCTCCGCAAGGCGATCGGCGAGCCGATCGACGTCGTCGTCATGAAGGGCCTGACCAACTACCTGTGCAAGCGGAGGCTGGAGGCGTTCGTCTCATCCGGCTCGTCCCCGGCGTCCGGCGCATCCGCCGCGTTCGGCAGGTTCATCGAATGGACGCGCCGGACGGACACGGGGGATCGGGCGGAGATCGACTGGATGGCCGACGACGATCCGCTGTGGCGGGAGGTGTCGAGCGGTCCCGACGCGAGGATCGGGGCGCAATGCCCCTACTTCAAGGACTGCTTCGTCACGCGCCTGCGCCGCTCGGCTGCCGACGCCAAGCTGATCGTGGCCAACCACCACCTCTTCTTCGCGGATCTGTCGGTCTCGGACGAGGCCGGCGCGCGCATCCTGCCGCAATGGGAAGCGGCGGTCTTCGACGAGGCGCACGAGTTGGAAGACGCCGCCGCATCGTTCTTCGGCGTCCGCGTCTCGACGCACCGCATCGAGTTGTTCCGGGGCGACGTCGGGCGCCGGGCGCTGGCGCTCGGGTCCCTGCCCGGGGCGGCCCGAGGGCGGCTGCTGGAGTCGGCCGACGAGATCGCATGGCTGTGCGGCGACCTCCTGGGCGCGCTCGCCGATGCCGCCACGCCCGCCGGCGGCGAGGAAGCGGGACGGCGCGTGCCGGCGGGCGGAGCGATACTCGAAGTCGCGGCGGCCCATCGCGAGTGCGACGCGGCGCTGCGGCGGTTCGAGGAGACGCTGGCCGCCGCGGGGGAGGCGGACGTCGAGATCGGTCTGATGGCCGGCCGGTGCGCGTCGCTGCGGGCCGATCTGGCCGACCTGATGCTCGGGGACGACGACGGGCACGTGGCCTGGGTCGAGCGTATGCGTTCAGGCCGGGGGGACCGCCCGGCCGCACGTCTGTCGGAGTCGACCGCACTGCCGGCGCGGCATCTGCGGCCCCCCGGGCGGATCGCGGCCGGGAGGACGCCGATCGACGTCGCCTCCATCCTCCGCGACCGGCTGCTCGGCTCCGGCCGGCCCGTCGTGTTCACCTCCGCCACGCTGGCCGGGCCGGCCGGCTTCGAGTTCGTCCGCTCGCGCCTCGGGATACAGGGAGATGCGATCGAGCTGCGCCTCGCTTCGCCGTTCGACTTCCGGCGCCAAGCGCTGCTGTACGCCCCTTCGGACATGCCCGAGCCGCGCGACCCCGGCTTCCTCGACGCGCTCCTGGCCCGCACGACCGCGTTGCTTGACATCACCGGCGGCGGCGCGCTGCTCCTCTACACGTCGTTCCGGGCGCAGCGGTGGATGGCGCGGGCGCTGCGGGCGGCGGGGCGCGACCGCCTCCTCGTGCAGGGCGAGGCGCCCCGCGAGACGCTGCTGGAACGCCTCCGGCGCGAGCGCGACGCGGTGCTGCTGGCGACGGCGTCGTTCTGGCAGGGGATCGACGTGGCGGGCGACGCATTGCGCCTCGTCGTCATCGACAAGCTGCCGTTCGACGTTCCGAGCGACCCGATCGTGGCGGCCAGGGTCGAGCGGATCCGCTCGCGCGGAGGCGACCCGTTCATCGAGTACCAGGTCCCCGTCGCCGCGACGGCGCTGCGGCAGGGGTTCGGGCGCCTCGTCCGATCGACGACCGACCGCGGCATCGTGGCGATCCTCGACCCGCGCATCCGGACGAAGAGGTACGGGCGGGCCTTCCTGGACTCCCTCCCCCGCTGCTCCGAGGCGTCGTCGCTGGAGGAGGTCGCGGCGTGGTGGAAGCCGGCCGGCGAGGAGACGGGGGCCGGGAGTCACGAGCACTGATCGTCAACGGGTCGTTTTCGGGGAGCGCCGCCTCGGCCCGGCGTGCGCCGCAGGACGGCGGCCGTGGCGAGC
Organism: uncultured delta proteobacterium; assembly: GCA_947085355.1. GTDB lineage: Bacteria > Myxococcota_A > Polyangia > DRWM01 > JAAZOP01 > CAMTWF01. The sequence continues at coordinate 112 of CAMTWF010000243.1, read as the reverse complement.
ATGCCGAGAAGCGGCATGAGGGCGCCGGGTAGGCGCCGGGCGCCGCGGCGACGCCCTCCGCCCGACTCGACGCTGCAACCGCCGGCGTCGCCACCGCAGCCGCCGCCGCCCG
>CAMTWF010000242.1:0-5016 GCA_947085355.1 uncultured delta proteobacterium | reverse complement strand
GTCTTGCCCCGAGCGAACGTCGACTCATCGACCATCCCGAGCGCCCTCGATGCGTCGAGATCCTCGTGATGCAGCTTGTGGTAAGGATTCATGCTCACCTCCATACGATCCGGCGACGGCGACGGCGACGGCGACGGCGACGGCGACGGCAACGGCAACGGCAACGGCAACGGGGACCGGGACGGCAGGCGGGAGGCTGTAGCCGGGGCCGTGAACGGCTACGCCGGCCCCCCCCACAAATCGCGAATGCACCCCGGTGCAAACGACCGCTTGCCATGCGGTCGGGGGACGTGGCAATAGCGGGTGGCCGGGGGGTAGCGAGGTTCGCATGGCAAGGAACGACAGAAGGCACTCGCCGAAGATGAAGGCCCGCAAGCGACAGCGGAAGCACAAGGAGAGGCTGCGCCGGAAGGTGCAGGCGGGGAAGGCGGCTTCCGCGTCCGCCGGGGGCGGGCGATCGCGGCCCGGGCGCGCCGCCCCGGCGCCGGAAGGTTGAAGCAGGGGCGACGCGCGGCGTCGTGACGCCCCCGGCGCGTCTTCGACTCTCCGCCTTGATCGCGGGTTTGCGGTGTGCTACCGCCTTTCCGTCGTCGACTCGCGGGGGACGCGCATCGCGCTTGGCTGCGCTCGGGAGGAAGCCGTGGGTGATCGGCGGAACCTGACGAAGGAAGAGCTGTTGGCCAGGGCCTACAGGCCCGGCAAGGAATCGTTGCGGCTGCGCGAGTTCTACCGCGGGATCCTCGAGGTGGTCCCGAAGTGCTGCATACGCAACTTCGACGACTTCGCGATCTGGTACACGCCCGGCGTCGGCGAGTCCTGCAAGGACATCCACCGCGACCCCGACAAGGCCTACCGCGCCACGAACAAGTGGAACAGCGTCGCGGTCGTCACGGACGGCACGCGCGTGCTGGGGCTCGGGAACATCGGGCCCGAGGCCGGCCTGCCCGTCATGGAGGGGAAGGCGATCCTGTTCAAGTACCTCGGGGGCGTGGATGCCTTCCCGATCTGCCTCGACTGCCGCGGGGCCGACGAGATCGTGACGGCGGTCAAGTGGATCCAGCCGTCCTTCGGGGGCATCAACCTGGAGGACATAGAGAAGCCGAAGTGCTTCGACGTGCTCGACAGGCTTCGCGGGGAGTGCCGCATCCCCGTCTGGCACGACGACCAGCAGGGGACGGCCACGGTCACGACGGCGGGCTGGATCAACGCCCTCCGGATCGTGAACAAGAAGCGCGACAAGGTGCGCATCGCCCTCATCGGCGCCGGCGCCTCCAACATCGCCACGTGCCGGATGCTGATCGCGGCCGGCGCCGATCCGCTCCGGATCGTCATGGTCGACTCGAAGGGGATCCTTCACAAGGGCCGCGCCGACGTGCGCGACGCCGAGCCGACCAAGTGGCGCTATGCGTGCGCGACCAACGGCGAGCAGCGGACGGGGGGCATCGCCGAGGCGATGGAGGGTGCGGACGTCACCATCGCGCTCTCGACGCCGGGTCCGGGGACGGTCAAGCCCGAATGGGTGCGCTCCATGGCGGCCGACTCGGTGATCTTCGCCTGCGCCAACCCGGTGCCGGAGATCTGGCCCTGGGAGGCGAAGGAGGCCGGCGCCAGGATCATCGCCACCGGCCGGTCGGACTTCCCCAACCAGGTCAACAACTCGCTCGGTTTTCCCGGCATCTTCCGCGGCACCCTGGACGTGATGGCATCCACGATCACCGACGAGATGTGCATCGCCGCGTCCGAGGAGCTGGCGCAGTGCGCCGTGGACAAGGGGATCCACGAGGAGCACCTCCTTCCCACGATGGACGACTGGGAGGTCTTCCCGCGCGAGGCGGTCGCGGTGGCGCTCAAGGCGATCGAGCAGGGGATCGCCCGGCGGAAGGCGTCCCGCGAGGAGCTGTACGGGGAGGCCGAGCGGATCATCCGGCGGGCGCGGGCACAGGTCGGTGCGATGGCCGAGAGCGGCGTCGTCGTCCTGCCGCCGGAAGATCCGTAGGGATCGCATGAGCGGCGAGGCGCCGCTGCCGGCGTTGCTCGACATCGTCGAGCGCCTTCCTGACGCCGTGCTCGTCGTCGGTCCCGACCGCCGAACGCTCGACTACGCATCGCCCGTCGTTGAGAGGGTCACCGGCCTGTCGCGGGAGGCCCTGGCGGCGTCCTGGCCGCGGGAGTGGATCCACAGGTTCGTGCACCGCGACGACCGAACGGTGCTGACGGACCACTTGTTCGGCGCGGTCGAGGAGATGCCCGAGGGTCACGTCCGGGAGCTGGAGTTCCGGATCAGCGCTCTGGGCGCGGACCGCGTAGTCGAGGGGAGCCCGACCTGGCGCTGGGTGAACTCCAGGGTATGGCCCAGGCGAGGTCCCGGCGGCCATCTCGGCACGCTGTGCATCCTCCGGGACGTTACGGCCGAGAAGACGGCGCTGGCGGCGATGCTGGAGACCGAGGCGCGCTACGCGCAGTTGTTCGACGCGATCTCGGAGGCGGTCGTGGTCTTCGACAAGGAAGACGGCCGGATCCTCGACGCGAACGCGACGGCCCTGGCCCGCTACGGATACGGCCGCGACGACATCCGCGACATGCGCCTCGACGACCTGGAGGCCGACGACGACAAGTCCGGCGGCACGTCGCCAACCGATCGCGCCATGCAGACCGGTTTCGGCCGCCCCGGGGCCTGCAGGCACCGCTCCGCGGCCGGACGCGAGTTCCCGGTCGACGTCCACATGGGGCCGACCGTGTTCGAGGGGCGGCCGGCGGTGCTCGCGGTGATCGTCGACACGTCCGAGCGGACCCGGGCGGAGGAGGAGTTCCGGAGGCTGCACGAGCAGATCGTCGAGAAGAGCCGCCAGATCGAGACGACGCTGGATCACCTTCGCCAGGCCCAGGCGCAGCTCGTCCAGGCCCAGAAGATGGAGGCGATAGGGCAGCTCGCGGGCGGCATCGCGCACGACTTCAACAACCTCCTGACGGCCGTGATCGGCACGATCGAGATCCTGCTGCTCGAGATGCCGTCGGACTCGCCGTACCGGCAGGACCTCGTCGTCGCCGAGCAGGCCGCGCGTCAGGCGGCCGATCTCACCCGAAGGCTGGTGGCTCTGGCGCGCCAGCGCCCGCCCGAGATTCGCGCCGTCGACCTGCGCGGCGTGGTGCGCGCCGCGTCGGCCGTGCTGCGCCGCGCGCTGCCCGACTCGGTTCGGTTCGTGGAGAACGTGGACGACCGTCTGCCGGCGATCCGGGGGGATGCCGCGCAGATCCAGCAGGCGATCCAGAACCTGGGCCTCAACGCGCGCGACGCCATGCCCGACGGCGGGACGCTCTTCATCGAAGCCGACGTCGTCTCGGCCGATGACTCCGGCCTGGCGCGCACGGCGGACGGCTACTCCGGGCAGTACGCCGCGATTCGCGTCCGCGACACCGGGTGCGGGATGGCCCCCGCCGTGGTCGAGCGCGTTTTCGATCCGTTTTTCACCACCAAGGAGTCGGGCCGCGGCACGGGCCTGGGCCTGTCGACCGTGTACGCCACGATGCGGGCGCACTGCGGCAGCGTCACGGTCGATTCGAAACCCGGCGCGGGGTCCACGTTCACGCTGCTGTTCCCGATCGGAGCCGAGTTCGGGTCGGGCGCCGGGGACCGCCCGGACGTTCTCCGCGGCGCGGGCGAGACCGTGCTGCTCGTGGACGACGACCCGTTGGTCCTCCAGACGACCCGCAGATCGCTGGAGTTGCTGGGCTACCGCGTGCTGACCGCCGGTTCCGGCGCCGCCGCAGTCGCGTTCATGGATGGGTCCCCCGACCAGGCCGACCTGGTGCTGCTGGACGTCGTCATGCCGGGGACCGGCGGAGTGGCCGCGCTGCGGCAGATCCGCCGCATCCGCCCGAACGTGGCGGCCGTCCTGATGACCGGCTACGGCGGCCCCGAGTTCGTCCCGCCTCTCGACCTCGGCGCCGAGATCCTCCGCAAGCCGCTCGACCTCGCCGAACTCTCCTCGACCCTCCGCCGCGCCCTGGAGAACCGCCCCGGCGGCAAGACCTGACCGGGTGCATCCCAGGGTCCCGGCAAAGTCGCCGGGACCAGGCTTCGGGCTTCAGGTAGCTGCAATTCCCGTAACCGTTCAAGAGCCTACACCCGGGGAAGCTTCCGGAACGCCCACATCCGAGCGCGGCTTGACGGCCGCGAGTCGCTTGCGGTCGGCCTCATGAAGCAGCTCGAGGAATCGCTCGATGTCGTTCCCCGCGCAACGGGCGAGTTCCTCGCGAGCCTTCCGAACCTCGGTGACGATCGGATCCTCCCACATGGGTCACTCTCCCATCATCTCCTCCGGCGTGCAGATCGTCGGCGACTGCAGTCCGAGCTTCGCATTTAGCCGTTCGAACCGCCGCCGGAACTCCCCGTTCGCGAGGTGGGCGCAGTTCCACGTCAGCAGATAGTCGGCCGCGTGGTGCGTCGCAAAGGCGAGGTGCGCCGCATCGCCGAATGCACGCGGTGGGAATCCGATTTCGCGGACGTACGTACGCACCAACTCGTCCACCGCCGGACCGCCGGATAGGACCACGAATCCCGCCACGGCCGCAAGCCGCGCGGTCGCGAGATCCGGGTCGCCCGCGGCGAGTTCATCGAGGACGGCAACCGACACGACGATGTCGAATTCGCTGCGCCGCCGGTCCCACCATTCCTGCGTGACTTGTTGGTGTGCGGCGACCAGGATGTCCCGGCTGAGTCGAGCGACCAGGTAGCTCGGTACCGTTGTCTCCAGGTAGAGGCGCGGCATCATGCTCCCACGATCCTCTTGCGCGGCGGCGCCTGCATCTCCTGTTTCGTAGCAGCAAACGGCCGATCCCGCAATGCGCATAGCCCCCCAGTTGGGGGGATGCACCCCCATGCGTGCTAACCGACGGTGTGTCCCACATGACCGCCTGGGGCCATCCTTCTCAGGGTGTAGGGGCGCCACGCAGCGCGCGGCGCGCGACCACGAAGCGGGTCGGCGCAGCAGCCCAACGCGCCGCGCGCAAGTGCGC
>CAMTWF010000241.1:0-10573 GCA_947085355.1 uncultured delta proteobacterium | reverse complement strand
TTCATGGTGACCTCCATACCATGCGGCGACGGCGACGGCGACGGCAACGGCAACGGCAACGGCAACGGGGACGGGGGCGGCAGGCGGGAGGCTGTAGCCGGGGCCGTGAACGGCTACGCCGGCCCCCCACAAATCGCGGATGCACCCATCGTCCTCCGTGGGGCTTGCACGGCGTGGCGCGGTGGGGGTATCGATGGCGGCGATGGACGGCGCAACGGGTTCCCCGGACGAGTGTGCGGCGGCGGAGATGCTCGACCGGCTGGCGCAGTTCGCACGTGATGCCGCGGCCGGAGCGAAGGCATGGCGGACCGCCGGCGCGCTGGTGCGCCGGATCCGCTCCGTCGAGGATCTGCAGGACCTCGCCGGGATCAAGAAGGCGGCCGCACGGCTCGCCAAGATCGAATTGGCCCAAGCCGGGACCCTGGGCGCCGACCTCGAGTCCTTCGCCGAACGACAGGAGGAGGAGCGGCGATTCCGCTTCGCGCAGGAGGTCGTGCAGGCGTTCCGCGCGGCAGGCGCCGAGCCGCGGCCGCTCGGCGACAGCCCGCCCGCCTGGCAGGTGGGCCGCGCCGCCGTCACGCTCGACGTCGCGCGAGGCAAGGCCACGGTGACCTACGCACGCGAGACGATCGCCGAGGCGCCGCTCGTGCCGGCCCGCGTCGTCGACGCGTGGAAGGCGGCGCTGGGGGCGCTGGAGAAGCGCGCCCAGGCGCCGGAACGATTCCACGAGTCGCTGCTCGGGGCCTATCGCGGGTGGCTCGCGCGCGCCGGGCGCGCCTTCGGGGACCGGGTGGATGCGGTGGACCTGCTGCCCGAGGTCGCCGTGGCGATGCAGGGCGACGAATTCCGGGCCGATCCGCGCCGTTCGTCCTTCGCCGACTACCCGCGCGCGCAGTTCGCGTGGGACATCGCCCGGCTCCTGGAGTCCGGCCTGCGGGGTGCGGGCGGGATGCGCCTGGAGATCGGCCCGGCCACGATGGGCAGCACGGCTCGCAAGCGGCGCGTGCTATGGCTCGAGGTCGGGCCGGGCGGCGGGCAGTACTACGCAAGCCTGAGGTTCGCGACCGAGCCGGGAGAGAAGACGGAATGAGCGACGCGGGCCCCAGCCGGGAACTGGCGCTGCACGTGCTCCAGCGCATGGGCGAGGCGGGACAGCCGCCGGAGCAGGGGATCCGCTTCGTCAACGTCGGCAACGAAAGCTACCTTCACGTCCTGGAGGCCGAGTACCTCGACTTGCTCCTCGGCCGTGCGCGCGGGTCGAGCTTCAAACTCGTGCAGGGCTACTTCGGCGCAGGCAAGACGCACTTCCTCCACTGCGTGCGCGACCTCGCCTGGCAGCGCGGCTACCTGGCCGCGCTGGTCGGCCTGTCGGCGACCGAGTGCCCGTTCGACCGGCGGCTGTCCGTCTACCGCGCCGTCGCCTCGCGCCTGTCGCTTCCGCCCGCGGCGGAAGGGGAGCAGCCGGTGCGCGGACTGCCCGACGTGCTGCGCGCGCTGGTCGAGGAGCGCGTCGCCCAGGTCGGGCGCGATGCGTTCCTCGACTGGGTGCGGTGTTCCTACGAGCGCGCCGGCGTGGAGTGGCACCCCTTCCGGCGGGCCGTGGCGGGATTCCTCCGCGCCGCCGCGGAGGACAAGCCCCAGGGCGCCGGGGCGCTGGAGGCGTGGCTGCTGGGCGAGCCGGTTCCACCGGGCGAGATGCGGTCGTTCGGCGTGTTCGACGCGCCGGCCGAGGCCAACGCGCTCGGCATGCTGCGCTCGCTGCTCCAGACCGTCGTCCATCTCGGACAGCCGGGCGCCGTGCTGCTCTTCGACGAGATGGACCGCACGTTGTCGCTCGGCCGGCGCCGCACGCGCGAGCTGGGCGACAACCTCCGGCAGCTCATCGATCTGTGCAGCCTCTCCGAGCTGCCCGCCACGCTGTTCCTGTACGCCGTGCCCCCGGAGTTCCTCACGCAGGTGGTCCCCGAGTACCCGGCGCTGCAACAACGCCTCCACGCCCCCGTGCCGCTCTCGCGGCAGAGTCCGAAGGCGCCGCTGATCGACCTCGAACGCCTCGACCTCGAGCCCGAACCGTTGCTCGTCGAGCTGGGCCGGCGGCTGCTGCTCGTCGAGGAGGCCGCGCACGGCGTGCCGGCGACGGAAACCGACCACGAGAACCTGCGCCGGCTCGCCTCGACCACCGTCGAGAACCTGCTCGACGTCTCGCATCGCCGCCTCTTCGTCAAGGCGTTCATCGCCTTCCTCGACGGGCGGCGCACCAGCCCCCGGGCCCGCGCGCTGCTCAGCGCCGCCGAGGCGACCGCGATCGTGCGCCGGAGCTACTTGACGATCGTGCCCGACGCGACGGATGACGGCGGATTCCGCGATGCGTGACGTCGCGCCCCCGCGCGGCGCCCGTGTCACCCATGCGACCTTCGGCCCCGGCGCGGTTGTCCGTGCCGAGCGCGGCGGGCGCTGGCTGTGGGTCGCCTTCGACCGCGCGCCGGCAATGCCCTTCCGCGTTCGCCACGCGGAGTTGACGTCGACCGCCCGGCCGTCCGTGGAACCGGCGCCCCCTGCGCCCGCACCGCCTGCGCCATCCGTGACGCCTCCGGGGACCGGCGTCCACGCGGCGGATCCCACGGCCGGCGCCGCCGAGGAACCCCGCCACCGCGCGCTGATGATCCTGGAGGCGATGCGTCTGGGCGTGGTCCCGCGCGGCGGGATCCGCACTTACACGGTCGGGCGCGAGGCGGAGTTGAAGGCACTGCTCTCCGCCCTCGACCCGGCCCCGCTCCGCGGCGGCCGACTGCGCGTCGTCGTGGGGGACTACGGCGCCGGCAAGACGCACCTGATGGAGTGCATGCGCCAGGCCGCCCTCGAACGCGGCTGGGCCGTCGCCCGCGCGACCCTCGACGGGCGGGAGACGACGCCGGCTCACCCCCGCCGCGTCTACTCGGTCCTCGTCCGCGGCCTGACCCAGCCCGGCAGCCGCGAGGCGGGCGGGCTGCCCGCCCTCTTCGACATGCTGCTCGCCGCCGGCCACGTCCCGCTCGCCGCGTCGGCGCGCGGCGCGCACCGCTACCTCGACCCCGCGCTGTACTACTATGCGCGCCTGAGCGAGGAGCCGGCGCTGCGCGATCTGCTGGTGGAGTGGATCGAAGGGCAGCCCGGGGAATGCAGCAACGAACTGAACGAACTGGTGCGGCGCCGCGTGCCCGGCCCGCGCCTGCTCGCGCTGCCCGACTACCGCACGTTCGCCGCGATCTACGCCTACCTGCTCGGCGGCATCGCCTGCCTCGTCCGCGCCGCCGGCGCGCAAGGCCTTTGCGTCCTGCTCGACGAGGCCGAGTTCTACGCGGCGCTCGGCGCCGAGGACCGCACGTTCGCCGACAACCTCTTCGGCTGCTGGGCGCTCGCCGCGCTCGCCGGCGAGAGACCGCGGCGGGGCGAGGACGCCATCGCCCGCGGCGGCCAGGAGGTCCACCGGCGCCTGCCGCTCCTGCACCGGCCGGACCAGCCGCTCGCCTGCATCGTCTTCCTCACGCCCGAACCCGGCGGCCTGCGCGCCCTCGATGCGTGGGTCGACATCTCGCGCCACACCGTCGAGATCGGGCCGCTCGGATCGAAAGACCATGCCGAGCTGTACGAGCGCGTCCACGCCGTGTACCGCGCCGCCCACCCCGGCTTCGCGCTGCCGCCCGCGATGGCCAAACCGATGGGCGAGTTCCTCCACGCCGCGCTCGCCGCCGGCGCCCTCGCCAATCCCCGCGGCGTGCTCAAGCTGCTCGTCGAGTTCCTCGATGTGTGTCGGCTCGTCCCGCAACGCCTCGAAGCCTTCCTCGCCGACCTCGGCCGCCTGTTCGCCGATGAGGCACCGGCCGGGCGCCGATCGCAGCGGCGGGATTCAGGGACGGGGGCGCCGCGGAGTACCGATTGACGGCGCCGGCGCTTCATCGCACGCTGCTCCCCCGCACGGGCCACGCGTTCTTCGCGCGCTTCGCCGGTCGTCTGCGGCCGATCCAGGAGGCCGCGATCCCCGACCTTCTCGCCGGCCGCGACGCCATCCTCGTCGCGCCGTCCGCCGCCGGGAAGACCGAGGCCGCCGCGGCGCCGCTTCTCGAGCGGCGCCTGGCCGACCCCGCGGACGGCGGCCCGGCGGCGCTCTACGTCAGCCCCACCCGCGCGCTGGCCAACGACGTCTTCCGCCGCCTGGAAGGTCCCTGCCTCGCCCTCGGCGTGGCCCTCGGCCGCCGCACCGGGGACCACCCCTCCGCCATGCGCGGCCGGGACCTGCCCCGCGTGCTGATCACGACGCCGGAGTCGCTCGACTCGCTGCTCTGCCGGTGCCCCGATCGGCTTCGCGGCGTCCGCGCGCTGGTCCTCGACGAGTTGCACCTGCTGCTCGAATCCGGTCGCGGCGACCAGCTCGCCGTGCTTGCCCGGCGCCTCCGGCGCATCGCCGGGGAACGCGTGCAGACCGTCATTCTGTCGGCCACGCTGCCGTGCCCCGAAGCGGTCGGGCGCCGCTTTCTCGATGACCCCGTCGTGCACCGCGTCGGCGGCCCGCGCCCGATCGACGTGGAGTACATCGACGCCGTCGACCCCGTCGATCTGGCCCCCGCGTTTTCGGACGTCGTGCGGCGACTCGACCTGCGCAAGGTGCTCGCGTTCGTCGAGCGCCGCGACGCGGTGGAGGCGCTGGCTGCCGGCCTGACCGGCCGCACGCCGTTCGGGGATGACGTGCTCGCTCATCATGGCAGCCTCGATCGGCGGGTGCGGGAGCGCACCGAGGAGCGGTTCCTCTCGCGGCCCCGGGCTCTGTGCGTGGCGACGAGCACGCTCGAGGTCGGCATCGACATCGGCGACGTCGATGCCGTGCTGCTGCTCGACCCGCCCGCTTCCGTGTCGTCCTTCCTCCAGCGGATCGGGCGCGGCAACCGCCGGTCGGGCGTCTGCCGCGTGCTGGCCGTGTGCGCCGGGCCGGGCCGGCGCGCATGGATGGAGCACCTCGTCGAGCGGGCGCGGGCGGGCGACCTGTGCGCCGATCCCGTGCCGTTCCGGCCCGGCGTCCTGGCGCAACAGGCGATCTCGCTATGCTTGCAGAACCGCGACCGGTGGGTCTCGGCGGCGGCGCTGGCCGAGCGTCTTCCACCGGACGTCCGCGAGGACTGGCCCCGCGAGGACATCGAGGCGATCCTGGAGAGGCTGGTCGAGGCGGGCTGGCTGGCGCCCGGAAGAGCCGGACGCCGCGTGCCGGGCGAGGAGGCCTGGCGAATGTTCCCGCGCGGCAGGATGCACTCGGTGATCGAGGCCGGGACGGGCGAGATCGATGTGGTCGATGACCTGACCGGAGAGGCGCTCGGTCGCATCGCGCCGGACCCGCCGGCCGGGAAGATCGCGTTCGGCGGGCGCTCGTGGGAACCGCTCGGCGAGCGCGAGGGACTGCTGCGGGTGCGCGGAGGAGGCCGCGACGGCGTCCCCGCGAAGTTCCGGGTCCGCGCGGGGCCGACTCGATCGCGGCGGCTGTGCGAGGCGTTTCGCGAGTCGCTCGGCTTGCCCCAGGATGCTCTCGCGGTCCTGCCGGCCGTGGCCGGAGGCTGGGACGTGTTCCACTTCCTCGGCACGGCGGCGAGCGACGCGCTGGCGCGGGCCGTCCGGCGTACGACGCGGCGGCGCACGAGCCGGCCGCGCGCCCTCGCCTTCACCTGGCCGGGCGACGATCCGCGGGAGATGACATGGCCCACCGCCGGCGCCCTGGACGCGGCGATCCGCGCCGGCGCGGTGCGCCTCGCGCGCCGCCTCGGATCCGGCCCCTTCACCGGACATCTCCCGCGGGAGCGCGTGGAGCGCTTCGTCCTGGAAGCCATCGATCCGGCGGAGATGGCCGCGCGCATCGCCGGGTGGCGGATCACGCTCGACCTTCCTCCGGCGACGGCCGCCATCCTCGCCGAACTGCGGTCGGTGTGACGATCGCCGCCGGGCGCTGCGCCTTCCGGCCTCCGGCCGGCGGCTCGAATGGGCGCGCGGGCTTCGCCGGCGCGGGCATCGGCTGCGACATCCTGGCGTACGTAGACATCGGGCGGCGCGCCGCCGACGGCGATTTCGAGGATGGCCTGCACGAGGGCCGACGGCTCGGTTCTCGGCATGGGACCCCTGCGCTACCGTGCGCGAGCCCGCGCGGGTCGTTCTGCCCGGACCACACCAGCTGCCCGAGGCATGCGTTTCTGGCCGCCGTCCACCGGTAGCGGTTCATCCTCCAGCGTCGGCCACATCAGACCCGGCGCCGGGACACGGTAGTACGTGTCGTTGCCGACGGGCGCCGGTGATGCGCGTCCTCGGGAGGATGGGATCTCGACAAGACCGGGGGCGAGCGCTTGCTGTTCAGGCACGTTCGCGCCATTCCGGCGCCGCGTCGCGACGGTCTTCGTCCCGTTGGCGGCTTGTCCGTTCTGGAAGCGGCCGAGCGCGCCGCGCAGGTACTCGTCCACGGTGTCGACGCAGGTCCATTTCCGGCCCAGCCGCTCGCAGACCTCGCCGGTCACGCAGCTACCGGCGAAGGGATCGACGACGGCGTCGCCCGGATCGGTGAGCATCCGGATGAAGAACTCCGGGAGCTCGGCGGGGTAGCGGGCGGGGTGCGACTTGATGCCCTTCGTCTTGCAGTAGCGGAGGTAGGCGCTGTTGCTCTCCGTGTTCGCGATGGCGATCAAGTTGGGCGGGATGGCCGCGCCGTTGTCCCGGCCGAAGTGCGGGCTGATGTCGTGACCCGAGGGGCGGAGCATCGGCTTGTAGCCGTGCGCGAGAAGCTGGCGCATGGCCGGGCTGTACGGCTGAAGCACGCGGCGGTTGCTTGCGCGGGGCCACGGGGAGGGGGACAGCCACCAGACGCAGTTGATCGCGTCCTTCACGCGGATCCGGCGGACGGTAACCCACTCGGCCGGGGTCGGCAGCCGCGACGGGTTCCACCAGTAGAAGTCCTGCGCCAGATGGAAGTCGAACTCGTCGCACAGCATGATCAACAACTTGAAGTGGTACAGGCTGCGCGTAGGCTGTCCCGGTATCCACGCCCCACCGATGTCGATCACGAGGCTGCCTTGGTCCTTGAGCACGCGCTTGAAGGCGGCTGCGAACGGCCGAAACCAGTCGAGGTACGCGTCCGCGTCGGCGTTGCCGTAGTCTTTCTTCCTAACGAGCCCGAAGGGCGGGCTGGTCATGATCAGGTCGACCGAACGGGGGGACATCGACGCCAGCACGCGAAGGCAGTCGCCGTGCATGATCCGGCCCATCTTCGACAGGAAGAACGGTGCAGGATCAGCGTCGCGGCAACGGAGCGCGGCCTTGCGCTCCAACGCGTCCGCCAGCGGGTACGTTGCGGGAACCGGTACTTCCCGGATGCGGCCGGACGGCTTTCGGACGGTCGGTCGGCGAGGGCTCATCTGGCACTCCGGAAGGGGTCGCGGCACGCGTTCGCGCCGCCGATCTCCTGCCCGCTTCGGTCGTACCACGCCAGACCGTGGCCGACAAGGCCCGTCGCTACTCCTCTGCACGGTGGAGATCCTTGACCTGCATCGCGTGCTCGGCCTGCGCGTGCAGGACTTCCGCGAGGCGCGCGGGTGACGCCACCACCTGCGACAGGTCGGCCTCGTCGAGGAGGATGACCTGCAAGTTCGTGTCCGTCATGATCGAGTCGGCGAACCCCTTCGCGTCGGAACTGAACCGCCGCGTGGTCACGACCATGATCACGTTGCTCCGGAGATGGCGCGCGAGGCCGTACTCCTTCGCCACGTCTTCGAGGGTCGCCTTGCCGTTCTTGCACTGGATCTGCCAGCGGGAGAACACCAGCCGCGCGCTCTCGACGACCACGTCGACCTCGGCGCCCCCCGTCTCCTTGCCGCGCTTCCGCCAGAAGACGAAGTCGAGGTCCAACGCGAACATGAGCCAGAGGGCGAGCATCTCCAGCGCCTTCCCGCGCACATGCGTCGTTCCCACCGTCAGCGCCCGCACGATCTGGTCCAACGGCGTCCGGCGGAGTTCGCGAAGCTGCGCCCCGAGCTTGTCCGGGTAGCCGTCAAGGATCGGCAGCACGATCTCCCGCGCGAACTTCTCCGTCGGCGTCACCAAGTACGGCTTGGCGCCCCGTCCGCTCGTCGTCTTCCGGCAGGTCACGAATCCCGCCGCTTCGATCTCGCGCAGCACCGTCGAGTACAGCGACTTCCACGGGAACGTGACGCCGTACAGCGACTCCGCCAACTTGGCGACGTCGTTGGAGCGAGCGTCGGCCGCGTCGGAGAAGCGCGCCAGCGCCTTGAGAAACGCCCGGTGCAGGGGTGGCAGGTCGGCGAGCGCGTCGACGTCCGCCGCGGCCAAGCCTCCGAGGATGCCTTGCAGGCGACGGTCGTCGACCTCGTAGGAATTCCGCCCGCCCGTGAAGACGCCCGCCAGCTTCAGCCAGCCCTTCATCGCGCTGAGGTGCGTGGCGGTCGGCGGTACTGCGATTCCCCGCTGCCGCAGGGCACGCGCCAGCGACTCCAAGCTGATGTCGGTTTTCGAGGTCAGCATGTCCTGCACCGTTCGCACGAAGGCGAGGCCGTTCAGCTTCAGCAGGATGTGCCGCGCGAACGCCTCGTAGAGGCGGTCGGCCGTTCCGCGAAGCGCGACCAGTTCGCGGCCCAGATCGGTGAGGGTCGCCTTGTCCGTCTGAACGATGCCGTAGTCGCGTAGGGCGAGGGTGGTGTTGTCCGCCTTCTTGCGCTTGTTGTACGGGGTGGCGCCGCCCCCGGCGAAGAAGCGCACTTCGATGGCGTGCACGAGGTCGTCGTATCCGGCTTGGTGGGCCGCCAGAACGCCGAGAAGATCGGGCAGCGGCGTCTGCTCGGGGCTGAACTGCGGGCCGAAGGGGATACCTCGCTGCGGTCGGCTCATGGCCGCGTGCTCCTTGGGCGGCACGATACCTCGTTGCCGTTCGGTTCGTCCATCGGACTCGCATGGCACTCGGCACGACGGGTGGCGGCTACCGGCGGTAGTTGTCGCTGGCGGAATAGCCACCGAAGTTTGGTGTCCACCGGGCGGCCCGCCTGCCTGCCGGCAGGCAGGCCACCGAACGTGGACACCGATCTCCCGCGCCTGGGGCGGCGATCTCCGCGCGAGAGACTACGGCGTCGGGCCGCTCGGGGCGGGCGGCGGCGCCTCCGGCTCGTCCGTCGTCCCCTCGCTCGGCCGGTCGCCCTTGAGGAAGAAGGACTCGACGAAGGCCGCCTGGCCGGGGAACTCCGCATTGAGCAGGCCGTGGATGCGCTGCAGCTCGAGGCGCAAGCGCCCCTTGGCGACCACATCCTCCGACCGCTCCGTCGTCCACGCCGCCCACGCCGTGTCGGCCGCCTTGATCGCCGATTCCGCGCCGTCGGCCGCCTCCTTGAGGCGCGCGACCAGCGTCGCCTTGTCGGTCAGCGCGGGCCCCAAGCCGGCGAGGCGATCCGCCGCCTGCCTCGTCAGCCGCGGACGATCGGCCAACGGCTCGCGCGTGATGCCTCCCGCGAGGCGCGGGAGGAACTCCCGGACCACCGGGTGATTGTCGGACCCGCCGCCCAGCTTCGCGACGACGATGCCCAGCACCTCCACGATGCGACGGCGCAGCAGCGTCAGCCACGCGTTCTGCTGGGCCTGCGCCACGGGACGCCCGAACAGCGTCTGATCCTGCGTCTCCCGCGCTTCCTTGAGCAGCGCATCAATGAACCCGCGCAACGATGTCGCCATCGCGGCCAGGTTGCGCCGGGACTGCTCCGGCAGGTCGCTGAACTCCGACCATGCCTTGAGAGACGCCCACGTGAACGCGCTCCACGCAATGTGGACCCAGGATGAACTCCCTTCCGCCGGCAATTTCATCGGTTCTCTCCTCCTTCCCGAGGGACAATTTCCCCTCGACTTGAGGTGTTGTACCAATGCATCCAAGGCGGTGTCAATATCGATGAGGCCGCTCGCCGGCGCCACGCGCCGACGTCCTCGACCTGGACGGTTTCCAGCCGGGATCATCGACCGCAGCGGATGACCTGCCCTCCTATCCCGCCGGGAAATGCGCCGTGGTGCGTGCGAGCGGCTCCTATCCCGCCGGGAAATGCGCCGTGGTGCGTGCGAGCGGCTTCGATTCCCGCCTGGAGATGCGCCGTGGCGCGTGCAAGCGGCTCCGATCCCGCCGAAAAATGCGCCGCAGTGCGTGCGAGTGGCTCCGATCCCGTCCTGGAGATGCGCCGTGGCGCGTGCGAGCGGCTCCGATCCCGCCGAAAAATGCGCCGCAGTGCGTGCAAGCGGCGACTAACCGGGCGAAAAGACGCGAGGGCTTCCACGGGCGACCCAGGCACGGAGCTACACGCCGAGCGGGCTGCGAGGCCTGGGCGGGCCGTGGCGCCGGCCGACGATGCGTTCGAGGCGTTTGTCGCGGAGTTCGGCTTCGAGGAGACCGCCGCCGAGCAGTCCGGCGTGGTCCGGGGGCTCAAGACCGGCGAGGTCGACGTCGCGATCGGAACGCACAGGCTGCTGTCGGCCGACGTGCACTTCAAGGACCTGGGGCTCATCGTCATCGACGAGGAGCACCGCT
>CAMTWF010000240.1:0-7354 GCA_947085355.1 uncultured delta proteobacterium | reverse complement strand
CCCCGCCTCGCCGGGTGACCCAGGCTCGCCAGGCGATCCCGCCTCCCCGGGCAGGCCCGCCTCGCCGGGTGACCCCGGCTCGCCCGGCGGGCCCGCGTCGCCCTGATACCCGGACGGTCCGCGCGGTCCTTCGCACGCCGCCAGGGCCGCGGCCAAGGCCAGCAGTCCCACGGCCCGCCTGCTCCACCGCAGGAGTTCAGCACTTCGATCGCTCATGACGTCTCCTTTCGGCGCTGCCGCGATGCCTGAACAACGATTGCGGACTCCAGGCCCACGGCGACCGGCCTCCCTTGCAGGAAGCGTGACAAGACCTCGCATCCTCCCGCCGGCGGCGGACCGCCGCCCCGGCGAGCCTTGAAGCCCCTCGACACTCTGGGGGATTCGCGGACCGCGACGTCGCGCACGGGCGCGCCGCCGCTTCCGACCCGCTCCCGAGTCGACCGCCGTTGTTCCCCGACGGTAATGGCTCGACTCCCGCGGCCGAACCTGACGTTACCCCGGCGTAACAGTCGGAAGCCCATCCGCCCGGCCGCCGCCGCCGCACCCCTACGCCGGTACCCTCCGGAATCCCGGTTCGTCCGCATCCGTCGACGGTCCACGCCGATCGGGCGGACGTCCCGGGGTGCGGCAGGCGTCTTGCATCACCGCCTTGATCGAGCGAGAGTGAGGACGACGTCGATGACGCCGCTTCGTTTCCACCGCGTGGGGCTGCTGTTCGCGTGCCTGGTTCTGACCACGAGCATCGCGGCTTGTCGTCGAGAGCCGTATCGCGAGGTCGAGATCGAGCGGCCCGAGGCCGGCCGTGGCGACGCCTCGACCGCCGCACCTGCCGCGCCTGCCGCGCCGCCCCCGCTCCGCGTCGCCGTGGCGGGCATGCAGACCCCGAGGGACACCTTCCACCATTACGGCACGACCCTCGAGTCCATCGCCCGCCGTCTCGGCCGCAGCGTCGTTCTCGTCCAGCGCGGCAGCTATCGCGAGGTCAACGACCTGGTTGCGGCCGGTCGGGTCGACGTCGCCTACCTGTGCACCGGAGGCTACCTCGACCTGTTGCGGCGAGCACCCGAGACGATGGAGATCTTGGCGGTCCCGGTCATCTCCGGCTTGATCACCTACAATTCGGTGGTGCTCGTCCCCGCCTCCTCCTCGGCGCAGCGGATCGAGGACCTCGAGGGGAGGTCGTTCGCCTTCACCGATCCGCTCTCGCTGACCGGACACCGGTACGTCACGCACGTGCTGCGGGGATTGGGACGGGCGCCGGGCGAGTTCTTCGGGCAGACGATGTTTACGGACAGCCACGACCGAGCGATCCGGGCCGTGGCGCGCGAGATCGTCGACGGGGCCTCGGTCGATGAGCTGATCTTGATCTACATGGCCGAGCACGACCCCGAGCTGCGGCGGCAGGTGCGCGTGGTGCACCGCTCGCCGCCCTTCGGCATGCCGCCGGTCGTGGCCGCGACGACGGTGCCGGCGGCCGACCGGCAGGACCTCCGCGAGACCCTGCTCACCCTGCACCTGGATCCGGCCGGCGGCGCCGCCATGAAGGCTCTCCATTTCGATCGCTTCGTGGTCCCTCCGCCGGCGCTCTACGACTCGGCCATCGCCGTTGTGGCCGAGAGCCCATGACCCGCCCCGGCCCGCGGCTGCGGATCCGCCTGTGGCTCAAGCTCGCCATCTTCGGCGCCATCGGCGTGGCGGTCACCCACGGCGTGCATCTCGTGCTGGGCAATCGCATCGCCGCCACGGCGTTGCTGCACGAGCTGGAGACGATGGGCCGCGGCACGGCGAGACTGGTGTCGGTCGAGGCCGCCGACGCCGTGTTGATCAACGACCGTTTCCGCCTTCACGAGCTCGCGATGGCGGCGGTGGAACACGACGAGATCGCCTATTGCCTGGTGTTCCATGACGGGGAGATGATGGCCGACTCATTTCCCGCCGGCGTGCCGGAAGGCCTGCGCGATCTGCCCCGGCGCGAGCCGCGGGAGGCGCTGGTGGTGCGCCTCGGCGACCGTCGCTACCTCGACGTGGCCGAACCGATTCTCGAAGGCCGGGCCGGCGTCGTCCGCCTCGGAATCGACCTCCAGGTCCTCCAGACCACGCGGCACCGTCTCTCGTGGCTGCTGGGGACGACCGCGACCGTGGTGATCCTCCTCGGTTTCGTCGCCGCGTTCCTCGTCGGCCGCCGCATCGCGGGCCCCGTCAGCAAGCTGGTCGCCGCCGCCGACGATTTCGATCCCTCCCGGCCCATCGCGTCGCTGCCCGCGCGGGGCAGCGACGAGATCGCCGGCCTGACCGACCGCTTCAACCGGATGATGCAGCGCCTCCACGACGCGCACGAGGAACAGGAGCGGGCCCGACAACGTCACGTCCAGACCGAACGCCTCGCCGCCCTCGGCTCGCTCGTCGCCGGCGTGGCCCACGAGATCAACAACCCGCTGGCCGGTCTGAAGAACTGCCGGCGGCGTCTCGCGCGTGACGACGTCACCGAGTCCAAGCGGACGGAATACCTCGAGCTGATGGAGGAAGGGCTGGAACGGATCGAAGCCGTCGTCCGCCGCCTGCTCGACTTCGGCCGCAGCCGTGCCCCGTCCCTCGCGCCCACGGCCATCGGCAAGCTGGCCCACGAGGGCGTGGCGATCGTGGGCGCGATGCTGGCCCGTCGCCACATCGCGGTGCGGGAGGAATTCGACGGCCTCGAGGACGTCGTCGTCCAGGCAGACCGCAAGCTCATCGGCCAGGCGTTGCTCAACTTGATCCTCAATGCGGCGTGGGTCACCCCCGGCGGAGGTGAGATCCGCCTCCGGATTCGGACCCGGCCGGGCGCCCACGGGATCGCCGTCGAGGACGACGGGCCCGGAATCCCACCCGCGATCCGCGACCGTGTCCTCGACCCCTTCTTCACGACCAAGCCCGAGGGCGAGGGAACCGGCCTCGGTCTGTCCGTCACGCGCACGATCGTCGACGCGCACGGCGGTGAGCTCTCGTTCGAGTTCCCCGCGAGGGGTACGGTGGCCACCATCTGGCTGCCCGACGAGCGCCGGGAGGAGGCCCCATCGCAGCCGTGAGCGCCGCGCCGCACCGGGTGGCGCGTCCGGTGCGCGGCCGTCCGGCGCGGCGCGCCCCGCTAGGCGCACTCGTCCTTCTCGCGAAGCTTCTGCCAGAGGCTCTTGCGCGAGATGCCGAGCAGCGTCGCGGCGCGGCCGCGGTGACCGTCGACCAGACGCAGCACCCGCCGGATGTACTCCAGCTCGAAGCGCTCCGCCGCCGTCTCCAGCGGCTCGACCCGCAATGGGTCGTCCCCTTCGGACAGCCCCGCCAAGGCCCGTCCGACGGCCTCTGCACCTGCCAGCGCCGGCGGGAGGTGTTCCAGCCGCAGGACATCGCCCCGGGACACGGCGACCGCGCGCTCGAGCGCGTGAATCAGCTCGCGCACGTTGCCCGGGAAGTCGTACGTCGCCAACGCCGCGACGACGGAGGGGTCCAGCGCCGGCTGCGGCCGGCCCTGGCGTTGCGCGGTGTCGGCGAGGAACTCGGCGACCAGCAGCGGAATGTCGGCGCGCCGGCGACGCAGCGGCGGCACCTCCACGTCGATGACGTTGAGGCGATAGAAGAGGTCGGTTCGGAAGCGACCGACCGCCATCTCCTCCCGCAGGTCGCGGTTCGTGGCCGCGATGACGCGCACGTCGGTGGCCAGCGGGGAGCTCGAACCCACCGGATCGAAGTTGCCCGTCTCGATCGCCCGCAACACCTTGACCTGCTGTCCGGCCGGCAGCTCGCCGACCTCGTCGAGGAACAGCGTGCCGCCGTCCGCCGCCTCGAAGCGGCCCGTCCGTCGCCGGTCGGCGCCGGTGAACGCCCCCTTGACGTGACCGAACAGCTCCGACTCCAGCAGGCTCTCCGGAATGGCGCCGCAGTTGACCACGATGAAGGGCCGCGACACCCGCCGACTTCGCGCGTGGATCGTCCGCGCACAGAGTTCCTTGCCGGACCCCGTCTCGCCCGTGATCAGGACGGGCGCGTCGCACGCCGCCGCCGCCGCCAGCCGTTCCTGCAGCCGTCGCACGGCCGTGGAGATCCCGCGGATCTCGCGCATCCCCACCGCCTCGCCCCCGGCCGCCATCTGCTGCCGGAAGGTCAGGTCGCGCCGGACCCGCCCCAGCCGCAGCAGCAGCTCGTCCGTCTCGAACGGCTTGACCACGTAGTCCCGCGCCCCCTCGCGCATGACCGCCACCGCGTCATCGAAGTCCGCGTAGGCGGTCATCAGCACCACCGCCACATCCGGGGCGATCTGCCGCAACCGCCGGAACAGCGCGAGGCCGTCGAGACCGGGGAGCCGGACGTCGGTCAGCACGAGATCGAACGGCTTGTCCTCGGCCGCCCGCAGCGCCGCCCCGCCGTCGGCGAGGGCCGTGACCTGCCAGCCGTCCTCCTCGAGCACGTCGCGCAGCGTCACCCGAAGGATCCGCTCGTCCTCGACCAGCAGCAGCCGCACGGTCCCTCCGCTCCCCCCGGGGCGCGGTGGATTGTAGACGAGACGCGTCGCGAGGGAAAGCGCGACGAGCGCCGCATGCGCCCCCATGCCGGCAATTTGAAGCATCTGCGCGATTGGTGTCTCATGCCGCCGGAGGTGCAGCGATGGCGGTGGAGGCGGAGTCGGTGGTAGCCTTTCACCCATGCCAGGTGGTGCTCCGGGCTGGGAGTGGCGTTCCGGCGCGGCCTTGCTCCGCGCCGAAACGCGGGGGTCCGGGGGGACGCGGAGGCCGCGCCGGCAGTGCGGCCAACTCCGGCAGAGGTGCGACCGGGCGGTCCCCCCGGCCTGAGCGACACTCCGTGAACGTCTGCCTCGTCGCCGCCGGCGCCCTGGCGGCGGCGCTGTCCCCGGTCGCGTCCGGGTGCCCATCGCGCGCCCCTGTCGGTCCGCAGGTCGTCGCCGTCGTCGCGGCGAACCTGCGGGATGCGTTCCAGGAGATCGCGAGGGAGTTCGAGGCCGCCAACGCCGGCGTGCGGGTCAAGGCCGTCTACACATCGTCCGGCGCGGCGGCGCAGCAGATCCGGCAGGGAGCGCCTTTCGACATCTTCTTCTCGGGCGACGTCGGATTCGCTCGCGACATCGAGCGCGCCGGCCTGGCCGAGCCGGGGACGTTCCGCATCTACGCCCGCGGGCGGCTCGCGCTCTGGATCTCGAACCGGACCGGGCTGCGCCCGGACGCGGGCCTGGACGTCCTGGCGGAACCCGCCGTCGAGCGGATCGCCATCGCCAACCCGCAGACCGCGCCGTACGGCCGCGCCGCGGCGCAGGCGCTGCGTTCGGCGGGGCTGTTCGATCGCGTCGAACGGCGGCTGGTGTACGGGCAGGACGTCTCCCAGGCGGCCCAGATCGCGCTCGCGGCGGCCGACGCGGCGATCCTGCCGTGGTCGTTCACGTCGTCGTCGGCGCTTTTGGCGGAGGGCGCGTTCGCTCCGGCGCCGGAGGGCGGGCACGAGCCGATCGAGCAGGCCGTGGTCGTGCTGCGCGGGAGGGATCGCCGTGAGGTGCGGGCGCTGTGCGAATTCGTCTCGGGTCCGGCCGGCCGCCGGATACTCGAGGCCCACGGCTACGCGGCGCCATGACCGACTCGCTGCTGCTGACGCTCAAGCTGGCGTTGTGGACGAGCGCCGTCCTCCTGGCGGCCGGCGCGCCGCTGGCGTGGGTGCTTGCGCGCCGCCGCTTCCCGGGACGTCGCGTGGTCGAGACGATCCTGCTGCTGCCGCTGGTGCTGCCCCCGACGGTCCTGGGCTTCTACCTGCTGCTGCTGCTCGGCGAGGGCGGCCCGCCGGCGCGCTGGCTCGGCCTGCACTGGGCGTTCCGATTCGAGGGGATTCTGCTCGGGTCCGTGATCTTCAACCTGCCGTTCGCTCTCGTGGCCTACCGGGAGGCGTTCCGCGGCCTGGACGAGGACATCCTGCAGACGGCGCGCACGCTGGGCGCCTCGCGTGCGCGCGTCATGCGCGAGATCGTCCTGCCGCTTGCGTGGCCGGGGCTCGTGTCCGGCACGCTGCTCGCCTTCGCGCACACGCTGGGCGAGTTCGGCGTCGTGCTGATGATCGGCGGGAGCCTGCCCGGCGAGACGCGGGTGATGAGCATCCACCTGTTCGAGATGACGCAGGCGCTCGACATGGATCGGGCGCACGAGGCGGCCCTGGCGCTGCTCGTGCTGTCGTTCGCGCTGATGTACGCGATCCGCGTGCTGGAGGAGCGATGGAGGTCGGGTATCGCATCCGCGAGCCCCTCGACATCGAGGTCTCCCTCGAAGTCGAAGGGCTGACGGTACTGCTGGGCCCGAGCGGCTCGGGCAAGACGTCGCTCCTGAAGGCGGTGGCCGGGCTGCTGCCGGCCGAGGGGACGCCGTACGGCGGACTGCCGCCCGAGCGCCGCCCCGTCGGGTACCTGCCGCAGCACTACGCCCTCTTCCCCCACATGACGGCGCTCGGGAACGTCTGCTTCCCGCTGGCGCGGCTGGCCGCGGCACAGCGCGAGGCGCGGGCGATGGATCTGCTCCGGCGGGTCGGCATTCCCGACCTGGCCCGGCGGCGCCCCTTGGAGCTGTCCGGCGGCGAGCAGCAGCGCGTCGCGCTGGCCCGCGCGCTGGCTCGCGACCCGGCGCTGCTGCTGCTCGACGAGCCGACCAGCGCGCTCGACGCCGCCGCTCGTGACCTCGTGCTGGGCGAGCTGCAGGCACTGATCGGGTCGCTGGGAATCCCCACCCTCGCCGTCACCCACGACCCAGCCGTGGCGCAGATCGCCGACCGCGTGGCCGTGCTCCGTCGCGGGCGGATCGTGCAGCAGGGCACGGCGTCGGAGGTCTTCACCAGACCGATCGACATCGACACGGCCCGCCTGGTCGGTTTCCGCAACATCTTCCCGGGCGCCGTCGCCGGGATCGACGGCAGCTCGGCGTGGCTCGACACGCCGGCGGGCCGAATCCGGTTCGAACGGAGCGATCGGCTGCGGCCCGGCATGTCGCTGCACTGGGGCGTGCGTTCGGAGGAAGTGATGGTCATCCGCCCCGACAGGCCGCTGGGCGATCCGGTCCGGGACAACCGGCTCCGCGGGAAGGTCGTCTCGCTGGTGCGCGAGGGCCTGTTCGTCCGGGCCGTCTTCTCCGGCCCCGTCGATCTCGAGATCATCCTGCCTCGCTACGTCCAGGACAGACTGTCCCTCGAGCCGGGCGCCGAGATCGACGTGGCGCTCAAGCCGCGCTACCTGCAGGTCTTCCCGTGACTACGGCGGTCATCGTGGACGTGGACGCACCTGGGCAATGCCCCGGGGCTACGCTTGCACTCGATTCCGAACATTCGGACCGGCCTCGTTCAT
>CAMTWF010000239.1:0-12602 GCA_947085355.1 uncultured delta proteobacterium | reverse complement strand
TGGGGTCCCGGGGCGCTCGCCGGCGTTGCCCGGTCTTCGGCTCTACTCCCTGCCGGCCCGGAGAGGTCGAGGAGGCGTTTCCCGTTTCCCGGGCCTACGGGTGGGAAACGGGAAACGGCGACGGCGGAGCGTCGCGAACTCCAGCGGGGCAACCGGCAAGTCCGCGAACAGATTCGGTGCGTGGACGTGAACACGATAGTTGATGGCGATCTACCCCCTCCATCACGATGCGTGACCGGAAATCCTGGGGGACAGCATCGAAAACCGTGGTCACGCTGAGGACCGATCTACTTGCCGTTCTCCGGCCAGGCGTGTAGGAACGCTCGCCGTGAACGCCGACGCACCGGCCTGGCATCACCGACCTGCTTCGGAGGCGCTCGCGGAGTTCGGCGTCGCCGCCGATCGCGGGTTGTCCGCCCAGCGCGCGGCCGAGGCGTTCCGCAGGCACGGCCCGAACGAACTGCCCAGGGCCGAGCGCGACCCGGCCTGGAAGGTCTTCCTCCGGCAGTTTCTCTCGCCGCTGGTGCTGGTCCTCCTCGCAGCGGCCGCGATCGCGACGGCCGCCGCGACGTGGCACGCCGATCCGGCCGCGGGGGTGCTGGTGCGCTACTCGGACGCGATCGCCGTCCTGCTCATCGTGCTGCTCAACGCGGTCATCGGTTTCGTCCAGGAACGCCGCGCCGAGCGGGCGCTCGAGTCGCTCCAGGCGATGCTCTCGTTCAACGCCAGGGTGCTGCGGGACGGGGTCGAACGTGTCGTTGGGGCGCGGGAGGTCGTGCCCGGCGACGTGGTCGTCATGGAGGCCGGGGACCACGTTCCGGCCGACGTGCGCCTGGTCGTCGCGTTCGACTTTCGCGCCGACGAGTCGATGCTGACGGGCGAATCGGTCCCGGTCGAGAAGGACGCGGGCGCCGCCGTCGGGGCCGACGCCCCGGCGGCCGAGCGTCCCACGATGGCGTTCATGGGCACGATGGCGGTGCGGGGCCGCGCTGTCGGCGTCGCCGCGGCGACCGGGGTCGGGACCGAGATCGGCCGGATCGGGAAGCTGATGGGCGCCATCGCGTCCGAGCCGTCGCCGCTCGAGAGGCGCTTGGCGCGCTTCTCCCGGGCGATCCTGGCGGCGTGCCTGGCGATCGCCGCCGCGTTCTTCGCGCTAGCACTCGGAACCGGCGACTGGCCCGTCTGGACGCTCCTCATGACCGCCGTGTCGCTCGCCGTGGCCGCGATTCCCGAGGGCCTCCCCGCCGTCACGACGATCACGCTGGCGCTCGGGATGCAGCGCATGGCGCGCCGCGGCGCACTGATCCGCCGCCTGCCGGCCGTGGAGACGCTCGGCAGCGCGCAGGTGATCTGCACCGATAAGACCGGCACGCTCACGCTCAACGACATGCAGGTCCGCGAGGTCGCCACCCTGGGGATGTCGTGCCGCGTCGTCGGAGGTCAAGACGTCGGCGAAGGACGACTGCTGCACGCCGGCGCCCCCGTGACGCTGGACGCCGATTCCGACATGGACGCACTCGTCCGCGCGGCGGTCGTGCCGAACCACGTGACGTACCGCGCGGAGGATGACGGACGGATCCGCTGGGAGGGCGATCCGACCGAGGTGGCGATAGTCGCCTTCGGGGCCCGCATGGGAGTGCTCCGACGGTCGGCGATCGAGGGGTTGGACCTCGTTGCGACCAACCCGTTCGATTCGGACCGCCGCCGCATGTCGCTGGTGTACCGGGCGCCGGGCTCCGACGCGGCGGTGAGCTACGTCAAGGGGAGCGCCGACGAGATTCTCGGGCGCTGCGACGCCGTCCTGTCGGGCGGGCGGACGTGCGCCATGACGGACGACGATCGGCGGATCGTCGCCGAGCGTGCGCACGCGATGGCGGTTCAGGCGCTGCGGGTGCTCGCGATCGCCAGGAAGACGGGACTTGACCCGGCCGCTCCCGACGGCGCCGAGACCGGCCTGGAGTTCCTCGGGCTGGTCGGGATGCAGGATCCGCCCCGCCCGGAGGCGCTGGAGGCGATCCGGACCTGCAAGGAGGCGGGCGTGCGCGTCGCCATGATCACCGGCGACCACGCGGCGACCGCCGGGGCCGTCGCCCGCGAGATGGAGATGTGGGAGGACGGCGACGAAATCGTCACGGGAGCACAGTTGCAGGTCATGCCGGAGGATGACCTCGCCCGGCGTGTCGACAAGGTCCGGGTCTTCGCGCGCGTGACGCCCGAGCAGAAGCTGCGGATCGTGCGGGCGTGGAAGGCGCGCGGCGCCGTCGTCGCCATGACCGGCGACGGGGTCAACGACGCGCCGGCGCTGCGCGAGGCCGACATCGGAGTCGCGATGGGGAAGGGCGGCACCGACGTGGCCCGCGAGGCGTCCGAGATGGTGCTGACGGACAACAGCTTCGCCTCGATCGTCGCCGCCGTGATCGAGGGGCGGACGATCCTGGCCAACATCCGCAAGTCGATCGTCTTCCTCTTGTCGTCGAACATCGGCCTGGTGCTGGCCGTCTTCGCCGCCATCATCTTCCCCGATCTGCTGCCGCTCGCGCCGCTCCAGATCCTGTGGATCAACCTCGTCACGAACGGCGCCCCGGCCCTGGGCCTGGGCGTGGATCCGCCGGAGCCGGGCCATGCGCTCGCCGGGCCGCGCCCCGTCGGCGCCGGACTGCTGGACCGTGCCGACCTGGCGTTCATGTTCGTTTTCGGCGGGCTGATGGGCGCGGCCGCGATTGCGCTCTACCTCCTCCCGTCCGGCGTCCCGGGTGGAGGCGATGCCGCGACGGCGCGCACGGTGGTCTTCGGCTTCCTGGCGTTCGTCCCGCTCTTCCACGCCTTCAACTGCCGGGGCCGCCGCGAGTCGCTGCTCTCCCGGAGGTGGGCGCCCAATGTCCCTCTGCGCCTTGCGCTGCTGGCCTCGGCGGCCCTCCAGCTCCTCGCGATGCTGGCCCCGCCGCTGCAGCCGGTATTCCGCACCGTGCCGCTGCCTCTCGGCGCGTGGCTCGTCGTGCTCGGAGCCTCGTTCGCCGTCGTGCCGATCTGGGAGGGGTGGAAACTGATCCGCCGCCTCCAGGACCGGTAACTCAGTGGTCAGTGGTCAGTGCTCGGTGGTCGGTGGTCGGTGCTCGGTGCTCGGCAAGTCAGATCGGCGCCCAAGAACTGACCACTGACCACTGACCACTGACCACTGACTACTCGACGGAAGCCGGGACGCTTGCTATCCTCCGGGCCGGTCGTGGAAGGAGGCAACCATGAATCGGAAGATGAAGGCCGTCGCATCGGGGATCGCCGCTCACGCCGCGCTGGCTCTCGGCGGCGCGGCGTGCGGGCAGGAGGAGATCATCGACGTCACGAGGCTGCCGGCGGGCAACGCGCGGGGCTCGGTGGCGTCCGGCTTCTACGACTGGGAGGAGTGGGTCGTGTCGTCCGATTGCCGGGAATCGGTGACGGTCGGGACGGCGACGGTGCGCCTGCCCCGGATCGGCGACAGGTGGGACGCAAATGCGTACGTCGATCAGCAGGACGGCCAATTCGGGTTGTTTCTCGAAGGCTTCGGAGGGGACGCGGCGCCGCCTGATGTCGAGCGTCCCGGTTACCTCGCCGACGGAGGGCTCTACCAGGGCGGCCAGTTCCGGGTGGGCGGCATCTTCGCGTTCGGCGCCGGCGTCCAGGCCCGAGCGTTGATCGACGGCATCTACACCGCCCCGCCGCCCGCGTGCCGCGGGATCGTCCGGTCGTTCCAGGGCCGCGGCCTGGTCCAGGTGGACGTTTCCGAGGGCGGGCGGTTGACGTATTCGTGCCAGTACGCGATCCGCTTCACGGGCGACCGAGAAGAAGACTGTCCACTATGAGGCGCCGCGACTTGGCGGACCGATGATCGCCGTTCGGCTCAACGGGGAGTCGAGGACGTTCGACGACGGCACGACGGTCGAGGCGATGCTGAAGGTGCTGGGTCTGGGTCCCCAGCGGGTGGCGGTCGAGCGCAATCGGCGGCTCGTCGAACGCGCCGCATACCAGACGACGTTTCTGGCGGACGGCGATGCAATCGAAGTCGTGCACCTGGTTGGGGGAGGGTAAGGAACCTCGCGGCTTTGCCGCGAGGTTCCGCGGGGGTTCGGGGGGCGGTGAGGCGCGTAGCGCCGAACAGCCCCCCGAAGAAAAGGAAGAGAGGCCGGCGGTGACCGATTCGCTCGAGATCGCGGGACGCGGGTTCCGATCGAGGCTCTTCCTCGGCACCGGCAAGTACCCGTCGTTCGACGTGATGAAGCAGGCGCTCGAGCGGTCCGGCACGGAGGTCGTGACGGTCGCCGTGCGGCGCGTGAACCTGGACGATCGCGGCCGCGGTGAGTCGCTGCTCGATCACGTGGATCCGTCGCGCTACCTGATCCTGCCCAACACGGCCGGCTGCTACACGGCGGACGAGGCGGTGCGCACGGCGCGCCTCGCCCGGGAGGCCCTCGGCACCGAGTGGATCAAGCTCGAAGTGATCGGCGACCGGCGGACGCTTTTCCCGGACAACGAGGCGCTGCTGGAGGCGGCCCGGACGCTGGTTTCCGAAGGGTTCGTCGTGCTGCCGTACATGGGCGACGACCCCGTGCTGGCGCGCAAGCTCGAGGATCTCGGCTGCCCTGCCGTGATGCCCCTCGCTGCGCCGATCGGCTCGGGCCTGGGCATTCGCAACCCCCACAACCTCCGCATCATCATCGAGACGGCGAAGGTGCCGGTGATCGTCGACGCGGGAGTCGGCACCGCGTCCGATGCCGCGGTCGCCATGGAGATCGGCTGCCACGGCGTGCTGATGAACACGGGCGTCGCCGAAGCAAAGGACCCGATCCTCATGGCCGACGCGATGCGGCTTGCGGTGGAGGCCGGCCGCAAGGCGTTCCTGGCTGGACGTATCCCGAAGAAGTCCCACGCCGCCGCCTCCAGCCCGCTCGACGGACGGATCGAATGATGCGCTGCCTCGTCCGTCCGGCGTTCCTGTTTCTGCTGGTCACCTGCGGCGCCAGGGCGCCGATGCAGTGCCCTTCGGACGATCGGCCGGCGCTGCGCACCGAGGCCGACGCTGCCGAGGAGTTGTACCGATTTGCGGGACGGAGCCTTGAACGGGGTAATCCAGCCGGCTGGCGCGCGGCGCTGGAGTACTTGGTCGAGCGGTTTCCGGACTCGCGTTTTGCGGCCGCCGCGCGCGTCGACATCGAGGAGTGCGAGGCCCGACAGGGCGAGTGCGGCCGCTGACTTCCCGAGCGCCGGTCCCCAGGCTTCTCGTCGTCACCGATCGCCGGACGCTCACCTGCGAGGCGCTCGCGGAGGCGATGGAGGCGCTGTCTGCCTCGCGGCCCGAGAGCGCCGTGGGCGTCTTCCACCGCGAGTCCGACCTGCCCGATCGGGCGGCGCTGCGGGAGATCCGCAGGCTGGTGAAGGCCTGCCGAGCGCACCGGGGGCGCGGCGTCGTGCTGGTGCGGGCCAGGCCGGATCTCGCGCTCGCCGCCGGGGCCGACGGGGTGCACTTGCAGGCCGGCGGGCTCCCGCCGGACGAGATTCGCCGGCGCTGGCCGCACTTGATCCTGGGGTATTCGGCGCACGGCGTCGCCGAGGTGCGCGGCGTGGCGAACGACGTCGACTACATCACGTTCTCGCCGGTGTACTCCTCTCCCGGCAAGGGGCGTCCGGCGGGGATAGCCGCGTTGGGGCGGGCGTGTCGGACCGCCGGGGGCACGCCCGTGCTGGCGCTGGGCGGAATCACGACGGCCGGCCGCGCGCGGGCGTGCGCGCGGGCAGGTGCGCACGGCGTGGCGGTGATTCGAGCCGTGCTGGGGGCCGGCGATCCCGCGGCCGCCGGGGCGGCGCTCCTGGATGCAGTCGTGGATCAGGCATCGATCTTCGGCGACTCGGCCTTGAGCGTCCGCGTTTGACGCCGCGCTCCCGACGGCCTATCGTCGGGTCGAGGCGGCGGCACGATGATTCGGTTCGTCCTGAAGACGTCGATCTGGCTCTTGATCCTGGCCGGCATCGCGTTCGGCGTCGGCACGCTGTTCTTCAAGCCGCGCGTCGCCGCCGACGACTCGATGGCGCCGAACATCATGGCCGGCGACAAGTACCTGGTGTGTTACAGGTGCGACATCGAGAAGGCGGATCCGATCGTGTGCGATCATCCCGATCCGTCGCGACAGGGCGTCCGCATCATGGGCCGCGTCGTCGGCATGGAGGGCGACAAGGTCGAGGTCCGACGGGGCATCCTTCGCGTGAACGACATGGAGAGGCAGGTGCGTTCCGACAACAAGCCCTTCAAGTACGTGGGGCTGCACGGCGGCGCCGAGTCGTCCAACGTGATCTGGTTCCACCAGAGCCTCTTCGGCCGCGAGGTGAACGTCCTGCTTCCCCCTACGAGTTCGGCGGGCGCGTTGCCCGAGAGACCCCCGCAGATCGTCAAGAAGGGGCACTACTTCCTAATGGGCGACCACCGGCTGCTCAACATCGGCTGGACGAAGGACGGCAGGCTCGCCGCCGGCGGCGACTGCAACTCGAGCTTCTGCTACGGCCAGATCCCGAAGGAGAAGTGCCACGGGGTGGTGTTCTTCACCTACGATCCGGCCGAGCGTGGCGGGAATGCGGGGGCGTCCGAGCGTCGCTTCTCGTTCGTGCCGTAGGGCCGGCGCCGTGACACCCGTAGGGGGAACGACTCGGTATCGTTGATCAGGACGAGGGCGGTCGGCGAATCGGTCGTCGTGTCCTCTGTTTCTCCCTGCTGAACCCGGCGGGAACGCAGCGCGAACTCACCTCCAACCGGTGTCCTTGCCCGGTCACGAACGATCCACCGGCCTGGAGCGTGGCGCGGGCGCCCACGTGTCGCGCCGCAGCCACACGCGGGAGGCTTCAGGGTCGCAGATCCGGATCGTCGGCGCCGGCCGGCGCCACGATGCCCGACCGCATGGCGCGGTCGGCGAACCAGCGCGCCAGGGAGGCCAGGACCGGACGGTCCAGCGGCACCTCGAGGCGCACGATGCGCCCGTCACGCTCGATCGACGCCTCCTCGAACGTGCGGTAGGCGGCGGCGGGCGACATCCTCGGATCGGCAAGGACCGCTCGGCGCAACCCGCCGAGGGTGTTGCGGAGGCCGTCCTCGACCGCGCCCGACCTGGCGGCGCCGCGGGCGCGCACGAGCGCCACGGCCCGGGTGCGCCATTCGTCCAGGCGCAGGGCCATGCCGATCTGGTCGGCGTCGTCGGCCAGCGGCAGGAAGTCGGCTCCTGCCGCGGCAAGCTGGTCGATATCCGCGTACAGCTTCACCTCGCCCTGGCGCAGCAGCGTCCAGACCGGTGCCTGCTCGTCCGGCGCCGGCGCCGGCGCCGGCGCCGGACGCTCGGCCAAGCGCAACGCCGCCTCGACCACGCCTGCGGTTCCCAGCAGCCGGCGATCCGACGCCGTGCGGGCGAAGAGCAGGCGGCCGTCCGTGCCGAGCGGGACGGCGGCGCCCACGGCGACGTCGGTCGCCTCGGATTCCGCGGGGGATGCGCCGACGGCATCGAGACACGTGCGTACGGTCCGGTCCTCCAGCGTCCCGTCGACCAGCAGGAGCCACCCGTCGGACTCGCCGCCGATCCATGCGTACGTAAGCACCTGCGCCGCCGGCGCCAGGTCGCGCAGGCACGTGCCGGCCGCGGACGGATCCGCGGCGACCGCGTGCAGGAACGCGGCGCCGGCGAGCGACAGCGTCGGGTCCGACAGGACGAGCACGGGACGCACCTGCACCAGCGCCTGCACCGGTTCCGGCAAGAGCGCCAGGTGGCCGTCGCCGGGAGAGGGCAGGACCGTGGCGAGAATCGGTTCGGAGGCCAGGTCGCGTCCGGCGGTCGAGCCGCCGTCCGCCGACCGGCACGCCGCGATGCAAACGAGGACCAGCGGCGCGGCGCACGGCGCCGGCAGACGGACGCGCGTCCGCCGTACGGGCATGGCGGCGCGACTCATCTGGCGGTCGGGGCGTCCGAGATCGCCCCCGGCGGCCTGCGCCACGCCGCCTCGCCGCGATCGAGCACCTTGCGGCATACCTCGGACAGGAACGGGTCGGCGTCCTCCGCACGGCGCCGCGCATCGCCGCACGTGGCGCTCGACTCGCCGTACCGCGCGCAGTCGCGCTCCGCCAACACCCGACACGGATCGGACGACCGGCAAGCCGCGACCCCGGCCGCGATCGCTGCCGCGAACAGGATGAAGACGAAGGGCGCGCGCGGCTTTGCCGCGAGCGCCCGTGGGGGTCCGGGGGGCGTGAGGCGCGGAGCGCCGAACTGCCCCCCGGTATGGAGAAAGCGCCGCACTACAACCGAGTCTAGCCGCTCCGCGGCGGGCGCGCCAGGGGGACATGGGTGCGACCTTCAAGGCCCCTATCCGCCTTCGGCGAACCCCGAGGAATGGAACGGGCTATGCTTGGCACGTGTCGGCCAGAGAGGGACCCCCTGTTCCTTCGCAGCGGGGTCGGACCGGCACGGACGGGTCAATCGCGTTTTCCGGGAAGACGGGAATAGGATTCGCGGAACGTGACCTACGCCGGCCGGGCGGGCTCGGGTGGCGGAGCCTCGGCGGGAGGTGCGGTCCGGGAAGCAGCGGGCGGTGCGGGGACGAGCAACGCCCCGAGACCGACGCAGGAGCCCACCAGCGCCGCGATCTGGCCCGCGATGGGAATGCAGCTGGCGGCGAAGACGACGCCGAAGCCCCCCAGTCCGTACCAGAATGGGCTGCCGTTCCAGCCGCGCCACTTCGCGATCGCCCATCCGACATGACCCGCGATGAGCAGCCAGCCGAGGAACAGCAGGACGAAGCCGGCGAGGCAGAGCGCCGGCGTGAGACCGATCGTCCACGGCGTCAGGAACGCGGCGGTCGTGACCGCCGACAGGGCGACCTGGGCCAGGAATCCCGCCAACCCGGCGCGCACCGGCGTCCGATCGACAGTGTCGTGGAACCGGCCCGCGTCGTATCGGCTCAGGAGGAAGCGCCAGGCCAGAAACACTCCCAGCAACAACCCGATCACGGACACGAGACCGACGACGACCGGGTTGTCCCAGGCGAACAGCATCGTGTCGACCATCCAGCGGACGCCAGCGAAGTTCACGCTCACTCGGGAGCCGCCGACCTCGATGCCGGGCGCGATCTCCGTCGCCTCGTTGCCGACGGCGACGAGGTCGTGGCTGATCCTGGCGCCGGCACCGATTCGAAGTCTCCCGGCGACGACGACGAGGTCGCCGCGGACCTCCCCGTCCACGGATGCGTCGCCTCCGACGACGACCAGGTCGCCCTCCACGATTTCCCCGGCACCTACGACGACCGGTGCCCCGCGCACCTCCACCCGGACGGGGAAACGGTGGTGGAGATCGTCGTCATCCCAGGCGCGGACGTGGCGGAAACCGCACCCGGTCGCTGGAAGAACCGCCGCCGCCACGAGCAACCGCGCCACCGATCCGATTCGCTTGCTCTTCTCCATTGCCGTGCTCCTCTCTCCGCGCCGCACGATCCGCGATCCACCCCAGCGCTTCGCGCAGGCTACCCCACGTCCGCACGGCTGTCGAGGGACGGCGCGGCCGCTCGGCGGGACGGTGGCGCCGGTAGCGTGAACGGTTGCCCGGTCGTTCAGATCCCGCCGCCGTCCATGAACCAGGTGCCGACGGGAGTCACCGAGGTGGCGGGCTGCGTGGCCAGCGAGTCCCGGCCGAACGCCTGGTAGGCCGACAGGCACAGGCGCACAGGCATGCCGACCGCCAGGTTCTTGTCCCGCAGCGCCGACGGCGGGATCTCCGCCACGACGGCGTCGCGTCCAGGGATCTCCACCTCGACCTTCATCGTGGTTCCCAGGAACGCGATCCTGGCGATGCGGGGCGCGTCGGGCAGCGCCGGCCCAGCATCGACGAACACCTCCGTCGGGCGACACAAGAGGACGAGGTTCTCGCCCTCGGCCACACCTTCCGGCGCGGGAACGGAGAGGAAGCCGAGGTCGATCTTTCCCTGCCGCACCTGCCCGGCGAAGCGGTTGCCTGCCCCCACGAACTCGGCGACGAAGGCGTTGGCAGGCGCCCGCCAGATCTCCTCGGGACTGCCGTCCTGCTCCACGCGCCCGTCGTGCACGATGACGACCCGGTCGGCGATCTCGAGCGCCTCCTCCTGGTCGTGCGTGACGAAGACGCTGGTGACGCCGACCTCGTCGTGGAGCTTGCGGAGCCACGCGCGCAGCTCGCCGCGGATCTTGGCGTCCACCGCGCCGAACGGCTCGTCGAGCAGCAGCACCTTCGGGGCTGGACACAGGGCGCGCGCCAGGGCGACGCGTTGCCGCTGGCCGCCGGAAAGCTCGTGCGGATAGCGCTCCCCCAGGCCGTGCAGGCCGACGAGGCGGATCATTTCCTCGGCGCGCGCCGCCACCGCCGCCGGGTCGTGCTTCCGCACGCGAAGCCCGAAGCCGATGTTCTCCCGGACCGTCATGTGGGGGAACAGCGCGTAGTGCTGGAACACGAACCCGACGCCGCGCTCGCGCGCCGGCACCCGATCCACGCGGCTCCCGCCGAGCCACACCTCGCCCGAGTCGGGGTCCTCGAGGCCCGAGACGATTCGCAGGATCGTGCTCTTGCCGCCGCCCGACGGGCCCAGCAGCGCGACGAGCTGCCCCTCGGCCACGGCGAACGAGACGTCGCGCACCACCGCGACGCCGGAGAACGCCTTGCACAGGTTGCGGACCTCGATTCGCATCGCCGAAACCGGCCTCCTACACCCGGACCCGCTCGATCCGTCGCCGCCGCAGCTTCCAGATCTCCAGCACGACGACCATCGCCAGGGCGACGGCGATCAGCACGATCGATACCGCGTACGCCGCCGCCAGGTCGAAGTCCGTGTACGCCTGGTACACGTAGAGCGGCGCGGTCTGCGTCCTCCCCAGGATGTTGCCCGAGACGAGCAGCACGGCGCCGAACTCCCCCAGAGACCGGGCGGCGGTGAGCAGGACGCCGTATCCGAGCGCCCAACGGATCGTGGGGAGAGTGATCCGGAACAGGATCGTCATCGGCCGCGCGCCCAGCGTCCGCGCCGCCTCCTCGGCCTCCGTGCCGGCCTGCCGCAGCACCGGCGCAACCTCGCGGACCACGAACGGGAACGTCACGAACAGCGTCGCCAGCACGATCCCCGGCAGCGCGAAGAGCACCCTGACGCCCGAGGAGTCCAGGAACGCGCCGAGCACGCCGTCGGGCCCGTAGAGCAGCACCATCATCAGCCCTGCCACCACGGCCGACACGGCGAACGGGACGTCGACCAGCGCGTTCGCAAGGGCGCGGCCCGGGAAGCGGTGGCGGACAAGCACGATCGCCAGCGCCGTGCCGAAGACCGCGTTGACCACCACGGCGATCGCGGTGACGAGCCCCGTGAGCCGGAAGGCGTGGAGCGCCTCCGGCGAGCCGATCTTCGCGAGCAGCGTCCCCGGGCCGAAGCCGAACGCCTCCAGGAAAAGCCAGCCGATCGGCAGCGCCAGCACGACGAGGAAGTAGAGATACGTGGCGCTCGCGGCCGCCGCACGGCCCCTGCGGCCCAGGATGTCGCGCGCGGTGACTATCATCGTCCGCCGCCCGCCGCCCGCCGCCGTCCCCCGCCCGCCCGCCGGACGTACCGGTCGGACGCGAGGATCAGGATCACCGACGCGGCCACCAGCACAAGCGACACCGCCGCGGCCGATCGCGGCCTGCCGGACTCCACCTCGGCGTACACGTACACCGACGCCATCTGCGTCTTCATCGGCAGGTTGCCGGCCACGATGGCGACCGTGCCGAACTCGCCCAGCGCTCGGGCGAAGGAGAGCATCGAACCCGCGGCGACGCCGGGCGCAATCGAGGGCCAGACGATCCACCGCATCGTCTGCGGGCGGGAGGCGCCGAGCGTCGCGGCGGCCTCCTCCTGCGCGAGGTCGATCCCCTCGACGAGCGGCTGCACCGCGCGGATGGTGAACGGGAAGCAGACGAACAGCAGGGCCAGGAGGATGGCGGGCTTCGCGTACAGCACCTCGATCCCGAGCGCGTCCAGAGGGCCGCGGGCCGGCCCGTGAGGCCCCCAGAACGCGAAGATCATCAGCCCGCCGACCGCGGTCGGGATCGCGATCGGCAAGTCGACGAGCGCCTCCAGCAAGGCGCGTCCGGGAATCCGCAGCCGGGTGATCGCGAACGCCGCCACCGTCCCGAGCACCGCGGAAAGCAGCGCCGCCAGCAGGGCCATGCCGAACGTCAGCCGGAGGGCGGCGAGCGCCTCCGGGCGCGTCACGTGACGCCAGAACGCTCCGGGGCCGTCGGCGAGGGACGAGTACCCGAGCGCCGCGGTCGGCAGGACGACGAGGACGATCAGGTAGCCGAGCCCCAGGGATCGAAGCGCCGGGCGGTGCAAGCGCGGCGAGTCGAGCAACCCGAACGGGAGACGGCGGGGCCCGGCGCCCGCGCCGGGGCCGGAAGCATCAGTGACCACCTACCTCGCCGCCGCCTCCCGGTTCACCTGCGCCCAGATGCCGTCGGGGGAGAACAGCTTCTCGCGCACCGCCTTCCAGCCGCCGAGATCGTCGATCGTGAACAGCCGCTCGGGGTGCGGGAACAGGTCGCGCGTCT
>CAMTWF010000238.1:0-13352 GCA_947085355.1 uncultured delta proteobacterium | reverse complement strand
TCCGATCTCGCGGCCCCTTGCGGCCCCGAGCCGACGGGGCCCCGCCCCGGGGCTGGCGGCGGCGGCGTCCGTGCACCCGCCGCCGCGACGGCGGGATCGTCGAGCATCTCGCCGGTGGGCGCCGGAGCACCACGCTCGGTCGAGCCGCCCGGGTCCGGGGACGGTCCGTCGGCGCGACGCCCGCATCCTGCCGCCGCGGCCAGGATCGCGATCCCCGCACACCACCGCGCCAACTGCCGCCCGAGGCCGCCCGCACCGTCCCTCATCGCACACCTCCGTTGCCGCCGGGACCCACGGTCGCGGACGGGCTGGGAGAGGAACCGTTGGCCGGCGGCGAAGCAGCGGCGGCGGGCGGCGGCGGCGGGACCGAGACGATCGCGCCGCGGTGAGCGGCCCTGCGGGCCTCGCGGAGCCGCTTGACCCCGCACGAGAGGATCTCGCCGATGAGCTGGCGATAGCCGATGCCGGCCGCCTCGGCGATCATCACGAGGTCGCTGAACTCCGGCGTCAGGCCCGGCAGCGGGTTGACCTCCAGGACGTGCAGGGCGCCCTTGTGGTCCACTCTGATGTCGACGCGGGCGACGTCGCGGCACCCGAGAGTGGCGAACGTGTCCCGCGCGAGGCGCTCCATGGCGCGCGCGACCTGCGGCTCGACGTCGGCCGGGCAGACGTAGTCGAGCTTGCCGGCCCAGTCCTGCTTGAGCGCGTAGTCGTACACCGGCCGCTCGCCCGCCTGCAGGAACACGATTTCCATGGGCGGCAGCGCCCTCGGCCGACGCTCGCCCAGCAGGCCGATCGTGAACTCCCGGCCGGCGACGTAGATCTCGACGAGCGCCGGCTGTCTGTACCGTTCGATCAGTTCGGAGGCCCGCTGGCGCAGGCTCGCCTCGTCGTCGACCACCGAGTTGGCGCCGATCCCCTTGCTGGTCCCCTCGAGGTTCGGCTTCACGATCGCCGGGAACGTCCACCCCTTCGGGATCCGTTCGCGGCCCGTCGCCATGATGAAGAAGTCGGGCGTCGGTATGCCCGCCTGGCGGAGGACGCGCTTGCACAGCGCCTTGTCGAGCGTGATCGACAACGTGGCGGCGTCGGAGCCGGTGTAGGGCACGCCGAGCAGTTCGCAGAGCGCCGGGACCTGCGCCTCGCGGTTCCGCCCCCGGATCCCCTCGGCGACGTTGAACACGACGTCCACCGCGGCGTCGGGAAGCGTACGCGGCAGCTCGCTCGTCGCCTCGAGTTGCACCACCTTGTGTCCGTACGACTCGATCGCCTCGGCGATCGCCTGGATCGTCCGGGGCGAATCGTACTCGGCCTCGGCGTCGTCCTCCGCGGGGTTGACGCGCTTGAGGTTGAAGGTGAGTCCGACGCGCAGCGGGCCCGCGTCGCGGCTCGCCCTGCCGCGCGGCGCTTTCGCCTTCGACTGGAGCTTCCAGCGCCGGCAGGCGGCCTCGACGACGGCCTGGATCGACGCGGGATAGTCGAGCCCCGCGCGTTGGGTCGCCGCGAAGACGTCGGCGGCAGGGTCCATCCCGGGGATGGCGTCCACCTCGATGAAGAACGGCCGCCCGTCGCGCGCGATGCGGAAGTCGGCGCGGCAGACGTCCTGGAGGCCGAGCGCCCTGACGGTGCGGCGCATCATCGCCCGCAGGCGCTCCGCCGTGCGGTCCGGCAGCACGGCGGGGCAGCGCAGCGAGATCCGCCCCGGCTCGACGTTGCGGAGCCGGTAGTCGAGGAGGTTGTAGCGCCTGGACAACCCGGACTCGTCCACGACGTACTCGACCGGATCGAGCACGCCGTCGCCGACGCCCGCCAGGAACGGCACCGCCACGTCGCGGCCGTCGACGTACTCCTCGACGAGCACTCCCGCGGCGAACTGCGCCAGCCGTTCCTCGATCACACGGGCCAGGTCGATCGGATCGTCCACCACCGACCCCTCGTCGATACCCTTGCTCGATCCCTCGTAGTTGGGCTTGACGATCACCGG
Source organism: uncultured delta proteobacterium (assembly GCA_947085355.1). Classification (GTDB taxonomy): domain Bacteria; phylum Myxococcota_A; class Polyangia; order DRWM01; family JAAZOP01; genus CAMTWF01. The sequence continues at coordinate 11,368 of CAMTWF010000238.1, read as the reverse complement.
GAACGGCAGATCGTCCAGCCCCCCGCCGTCGAGGTCGTCGACCGTGAAGACCCGGCCGCGGGGAGACGGCACGCCGTAGCCCGTGAGCACCTTCTTGGTCCATGCCTTGTCGAGCGTGAGGGCGCAGGTATGGGCGTCCGCGGCGGTGTACGGAAAGCCCAGCTCCTCGAACAGAGCCGGGTAGAAAGCCTCGCGGTAGCGCCCGCGCCGCCCCTCGGCCCGGTTGAAGATCAAGTCCGGCGAGTACGCCTCCAGCCGCGAGACCACCCTCGATGCCGGACCCGAAACCTCGATCGGCTCGACCTCGTGGCCCGCCGCCTCGAGCGCCCTCGTCAACGCCTCCACCGACTCGGGCGAATCGAACTCCGCCTCGTCGGGGGAATCCGACAGCCGCAGGTTGTGGGTCAGCGCGATCCTCATGCCGGTCGGCCTCCGTCGATCGCAGGAGAGAATACGAGGCGCGGTCGGGCGCACGCAAGAGCAATCGGCGGTCGCGGCGGTCGGCGGTCGATTGCTGACCGCTGACCGCTGACTGCTGACCGCTGACCGCTACAGGTCGAACTGGAGGACGTCGACGGTCTCGCCGAAGCCGATCGTGTACTGGTAGGCTCCGATGATCTCGCCGTTGAACGAGACGGAGACGACGAACGCGGTGGGGCCGACGTTGCACGAGCTGGACTCGAAGTAGTTGACCCTGACGATGTAGTGCCCGCCGGGCGGGCTGCCGGACCAGTAGACGTTCTCGCCGGTCTGGCCGTCGGTGCAGGCGCCGCGGGCGTCGCGGTCGAGCGCGCCGCCGGAGGCGCTGCTGTCGTTGCCGTAGTAGATCTCCTCGCCGCCGGGATCGACGACGTACAGGTCGAGATCGGCGCCGGAGCTCCAGCCGAGCGTTATCTGGAGGTTGCCGCCCTGGACCCATCCCTCGTCGATCAACCCGTTGCAGTTGTCGTCGATGCCGTTGAGCACCTCGGGCGCCCCGGGCGTGCACGCCCGCTGGATCACCTGGACGTTGGCGGCCATGACCGGCCTCGGAACGGCTATCGTCGCATGCACGACGGCCGGGGGTGGCGGCCCGGCGTGGGCGCCGACCGTGATCGAGGCGGTCGGCGGCGGGGGAATGTGCAGGCCCGCATGGCCGCGGACGATGCAGCCGGCGGCCAGGAGGACCGCGACCGGAAACGCAAGAACCACAACCGACTTCTTCATGACTTCTCCTCATTACCCGGCCCGGTCCGGGCGATGCCGTCGCGACCTTCGCGACGGACGCCGGTCCGGGGATCCCCGGGGCCCGACGGCGCGGCACCCCCGTTCCGCGGGGCGGCATTGACCGTTCCCGGCGCCCGGCGATTCAAGCCGCGCGGCGGTCGGAAGTCAACCGTCCGGCGCGCCGGGGTTTCAGTGGTACTGCTGCATCACGGTCTCGTAGATGTACCGCCTCAGGTCCTGGTCGGCGTCCGGGGCGCCTTCCCTTCCGACGGCCGCGTAGATCGAGTAGACGAACCCGCGCTCGTCGATGCGCCACAGCAGGTCGACGGCGTACCTGCGGTACTTGGCGTTCTTCGAGGAGTCGAGCGCGTACTTGTGGAGCATGTCTATCCAGGTGAGGTACGGCGTCTCGTAGTACGTGAAGTTGTCGCGGTACGAGAGCTTGTAGGCCAGCGGGGTGTACCTGTCGGCGGCCTCGGGACCGGCTTCCGCCAGCGCCTCGTCGTAGGCGTCCTTGTCGGTGCCCAGGGCGAGCGCCATGCGCATCATGTAGTAGTCGAGGTACTCGCGCCGGCCGACGTCTGCCAGGGCGTTGAGCACGTCGAGCCGCCGGAAGAGGGTTTCGTCATCGATGTCGTGCGCCGAGCGGATCGGGATGGTGTAGGGATCGGCGCCCGCGGCCCCGGCGTTGGTGAAGACGTTGCGCAGCGTCTTGAGCGTGATCTGGCTGCGCAGTTCGGCGACCGGGCCGGTCGGTTCCTCCGGGCCGTACACCTGCCTGAAGACCGGCTCGGCCGACTGCCGGTCGGCGGAGCACTTGAGCGCCAGCAGCGCCACCTCGCGGATCCTCGGATCGGGCCCCCTGGTCAGCTCGACGAGCCTGGATGCGAGGGCCGCGTCCTTTATGATGGAGCCGAACAGGGCGCCGAGCAGGTAGAGGCGCGTGGTGGGCAGATCCTTGATGCCGCCGCGGTAGCCCGCCAGGAACGTCATCAGCCGATCGATCGCGCGCCGCTGCGCGTCGACGATGCTGGGCGCGAGGTCGTTGAGCGGCGCGTAGCGGAAGTGGCCGTCGATCGCCTTGAGCAGGTAGGCGCGGGTGTCGGGGTGGGTATCGGGCGAGATGAACCCCTCCACGATTTCGTCGAGCGTCCGGGCGTCGGCGACGATTCCGAGCGACACGCCGGCGTAGCGGCCGACCTGCGGGTGGTCGGTCTCGTCGAAGACGACGGTGCGCAGCGCCTCGATCAGTTTCTCCTCGGGGACGCCGAGGTACCCGAGCGACCTGGCGACGGCCTGCCGGAACATGACGAAGGTGTAGATCTCCTTGTTCATGTACTGGTCGTACTTGATCGTCTCCTGCGTCCCCGGGTACTTGAGGAACGTCTTGTCGAGTCGGTCGGCCAGGTACTGGCGCGCCTCCCTGCGGAACGACTCGGGAGCGTCGTGCGCCAGGCGGGCGAGCGATTCGAGGGCGGCGCCGTAGTCGCCGCACCAGCGTTCGTAGTCCTTCACCCGCTGGTCGCGGCGGTCCATCATCGCCGACACCATCGTGATCTCGACGGGACACGCGAACAGCTTGAGGAAATAGAAGATGCGCTGCTTGGTGTCGAGCCTCGGCCAGTCGAGCACCCAGCGGATCTCCTCCTTCTTGACGGCGTCCAGCGACTTGGTCCCCTCGACGAAGAGCCGCTCGCGCTCGCGACGCGCCTGCATCTCCGGAAGCTCCTCGTACTGGCTCGCCACGACCGGCGCGACGGGGGCGGGCGCGGACGGCGCCCCGGCGCCGGCCGCCGGGGTCGCCGGCGCGGGCGGCGGAGGGATCTCGGCCCGCAGGTCGACCGCGGACGGGCAGTCCGATCCCAGCCTGGGCAGGGTCGTGGCCGGGTCGATGTCGTTGGCGCAGTCCGGGCGTTCCCGGAGGAACTTCTTCCACATGTCCGCCGCTATGAACGACAGGACCCGCAGCTTGCCGGCCCTCTTCTCGGTCCACCGCTCGGGATACCGCTCCGGATCGGAGATCGTGAGGATGTACTTCGCGATGTCCTCCTGCACCCGGCCGCCGATGTGGACCGCCATGCCGCCGAGGATCAGCAGACCGGCGTTGAAGAGGTTGGCCTCGAGGTCGGTGATCTTCACCATCGTGCTGAACTTGTCGATGATCACCATGAGCGGGTCGATGGCGCTTTCATCGAGCAGCTCGGCCAGGGCGAAGACGGCGTTGGTGTAGGTCAGACCGGCGTGGGTGAGCGTGTCATCCTCGCCGAAGTACTTGCCGTAGTCGCCCTCGGGCGGGGCGTGATGCTGGACGAGTTCCCGGAGGAACTCGCGCACCCTGGGTCGCGGGTCGTGCAGTTCCCGGACGTAGTAGAGGATCCTCTCCTTGCGGTGCTTGTTGCGCTTGATCAAGTGGTACAGATCGACCAGCTTCTCCGCGCCGTAGCGTCGCTTGATCTTCTCGAAGATCGCCTCGGCCCTGCGGCCGAGATCCTGCCCGGTCTGCCTCGCGCCGTCGGTCGGGGCGTTCTCCATGGCCGCGGCGCGGTCGAAGTACTCGGCCACGCGCTGCAGGGCGGACTCGTCGCCGGTCTCGGCCCAGCACATGACCTGGCGCCCGAGCGCGTCAGCCGGGTGTAGGGCGGGGCCGCGCGGGTCCCGCCACCCGCCGCGGATCAGATGAGTCGACGGGCGGCGCCGGCAGGCAGCGGTCCAACTGGTGCGGAGACCAGCTACCAACCGGCGCCGCAGCGGTGCAGGATCGTGCCGCGGGAACCGACGACGAACACGTTGGTCGCGGAGGAACCCCAGACGTCGTGGCCCCAGGCGGCGGGCAAGGACGGCATGGACGACCAAGTTGAACCGTCGTACCGGTGAATGACGCCCTCGCCAACCGCGAAGACGTTCGTCGGGGAGCTCCCCCATATCGCCATGAGGCTGCCAAAGTCCAAGTGGTTGCTCCCTATCTCCCCGATGTAGCCGCCCGTCGGGACACCCTCCATCGGCGACCACACATAACCGTCGAATCGGAGGATGGTGGGGATCAGCGGCCCGTCAAGCACGCCGGCGAAACCGTTCGCCACTCCGAAGGCGAGGGTCGGAGATGCCACCCAGATGTCGGCCATCGAATAACGTATCTGCGTCGGCTGCCAGGACTCGCCATCGTAGCGCAGGATCAAACCCCCGAAACTGGCGGCGAAGACATTCGTCGGCGATGTGCCGGAAACTGTAACCAGGCTGTAGTCGGTGCCAGAAGCCATCGGCGACCACGAGACGCCGTTGTAGTGAGCGATGGCCCCGCGGGAGCCCACGACGAACACGTCGGTCGGCGAATTGCCCCATATGTCCTCGAAATTCCCCCTGACCGGCAAGGGCGCAACGGACCACGACACGCCATCGTACGACAACAACACGGGATCCGACGGGTCCGGACCGTGGTAGCCTATCGCGAACGCGTGGATCGGCGAACCAGCCCAAACGGCCTTGATCGTCGGGACACCGCCACCCTCTGGCAGCCCCGAAGGCATGACGGTCCACGACAGACCGTCGTAGCGCAGGATCGTGACCGAGTAGTCGACGGTCGAATTGCCGACGGCGAACACCTCGTTGGCCGATGTCCCCCAAACGCCGTGGAGTTCCACCACCGGGCCCGAGGAGATGCGCGTCCAGGAGACTCCGTCGAAGAGACACATCGTTCCTGCCTCGCCGACGGCGACGACCCGCGTCGGTGAGTTGCCGCCGAGGCCGGAGATACCCAGGCCATCCCCGCAGCCCATTCGCGTCCAGGCGATGCCGTCGTAGCGGTAGATATCGCCGCGCCTGGTCGCCGCGAAGACATTCCTCGAGGATGTTCCCCATATCTCGTCGACCCCGGATCCCGAATCCACCAGGAGAGAGGTCGTCCATTCGCGGCCATCGTAGTGCACAACGACCGATCCGCCGCTGCCCGTGAGCCCGCCGAGGAACAGGTTGCTCGGCGACGTGCCCCACAAGGTCATGCCGCCCGTGTAGCGGACGCGCGACAGGGACACGCCGTCGTAGCGCAAGAGACCGCTCTCTGAAACCACGAATGCTTCGTCCGACGACGCAGCCCAGATGTCGATCATGGATGTGTTTCGGACGTTGAGGTCGTGGGACCACACGTCGGCCCAGGCGGCGCCGTCGTAGCGGAGAAACGTGCCCCACTCTCCGACTGCGAGGATGTTCCGCGGGGATGTCCCCGATATGGCAGTGAGGTGGTGCTGAGTGCCCGATGGGACGGCCCTCCAGGATACCCCGTCGTAGTGGAGGATGGTCCCGCGGTCCCCGACGGCGTAGACGTTCGTGGACGACGCGCCCCAGACGTCGTTGAGCCGGACGGTCGTGCCCGAATCCATGGCCGTCCACGAGGCATCGCGACCTCGCAGGATCGTGCCGAGGTGGCCGACGGCGAAGGCGGTTCCGTCTCGGGCGACCCACACTGCCGTGAGCGAGTTGCCCTGTGGCAGCGGGTTCTCCCAGACCCAGCCCGTGGCGCACGGGCAGTCCTCGTCCACGTAGCCGTCGCAGTCGTCGTCGAATCCGTTGCACCGTTCGATCGGGGCCACGCACCTGCCGACCAGCCTGCACGCGAGGCACCGACGGAGTCCCGAACTTCCGCAAGTCGTGACGCATGGAGCCTCCCCCTCGCCCTCGCACTCCTCGCCGGCTTCCACGACGCCGTTCCCGCAGAACGGCAACGCCTCCGCGGCGGCGTCCGCTTCGGCGCCTTCGGCCGAATCGTCGGGCGGCACATCGTACGTGCGGTCTGCATCCGCCCCGGCCGGGGAGGCGGCGCACCGCGAGCACGCAGCCGCGCAGGCGACCGCCGCCCAGGCTGCCCAGAAGGCCGTGACAGATGATGGCCGGCGATCTCGTCTCATGTCATGACCCCTCGGCCTACGGGAACGGCACGATGCCGCCCAGGTTGATGCCCGTGTCCGCGAAGACCAGGTAGTACGGGCCGACGGCGCACCCCGACGGGATCACGCCGGCCTCCGTCCGCTTCAGCGCCACACGAACGAGATACCTGCCCGAGACCGGCGCGATGATGGACAACCGGGATCCCGACGCTCGAATGGCGCCGTCGTCGTTCCCGATCATGACAAGGCCGAGTTCCCAACCGAGGCTTTCGTCGCGGGGCGCCTGGTCGACGCTCCAGTCCCGCCGGCCCCAGAAGCTCTCCGCCGGAGCGAAGACCTTCATGTCCGTGTCGACCTCCGACCGCTGGGGCACCGTCTCGACGACGTACAGCATGCCCTCCCTGCCCTCGAAGGTGAACCAGTCAACATCCGGAATGCTGTCCAATCTCGTCCCGGTCACTGCCCCCACCAGCGGGTCACCGCTGAGCGGCCAAGCCATGCGCGGCGTGCTGTCGATGTCGATGTCGGTGCGAACGTCTACCATCACCCCGTAGGACATGGGGGAGATGGGCGAGATGATCGCGGACGTTGAAGCACGCAGGAAGTACACTCCGCGATCCAGCGATATGGACGGCCGAGTTCCCGTGCACGAGATGAACGACCTCGTCTCCAGGACGGTGCCCGAGGAATCGCGCAACTCGGTGTTCACGGACCCTTCGCCCGAAGGGCAGGCCATGTATCGCACGATCTCCGTGGTCGGCACGACGAATCGGAACCAGTCTCTATCACCGGTGGACTCGAATTCCGCACTCTCGAAAAACCCGTCCGGGACGATCGGGCCGGCACTGCTCACCTCGTCCCCGTAGTCGTCGCGCGGCATATACATCTGGATTCGGTACCAGGCGCCCGGCCCGGTCGAGAACGGCGCCCTCGCGACGGCGCTGATGCGCGCTCGGTAGAAAGCGGTGGTGGAAGGCTGGAACGTGAGGCACGACATAGGGCTTCCAGCGCCGCAATCGTCGTTCGGCGGGATGACGTGCGCGCCCGTACCGTCGAGGATCTCCAGGAACGTGTCGGTTGACAGCAGCAACGCCGTCTGGATGAAGTACTCCTCGCCGGCCACGCCCAGGAACATCACGGTGTCGCGGTCGTCGGGTGACCCAAGCGCCAGCCTCCCGCTTCCGGGGTCGGGCCCCTCGAACACCATGCTCTGCGAGTGGCTGACGTCGACGAACGGAGGCCCCGCGTAGTGGTTCGGCATCTCGTCGTCCCACGGGAAGTCCTGATTGTCGGTCGCCACCCTGTCCGCGTCCTTCACGTGCTCGTGGAAGACCTCTGAGATCTCGGCCGTACGCCAGTACTCGGGCGACCAGTTCCCGCGGTTCGCGTCGAGGAGAATGTTGTAGAACGAGTTGGTCGGACATTCGGACGTTTCCGGAAACGTGTCTCCGTCGCTGTCCGGGCACGGGCCCACCATACGGGTGTAGTCGTCGATCCGCGTCAAGTTTGTATGGGTATCACGCACCGAGGGCCCGATGCCGGCGTGCAACATGTAGTGCATGTACATGGATGTCCATACTCCACCGCCCACGCCGATGGGGAGGCACCGGAGGTTGTCCGGGTAGTTGGCTTGTTGCAAGGGGAGGGTTGGGTCGCCCGAGGGGATGGGAAATCCCGGGTTGAATCCTGGCCTCATGAATTCGAACCTGGCTGCTGCGGCTGCGGCGAAGTCCGCGAGATCCTCGACATATGGGTGGCACTCCGGTTGACTGGACGCCGGAGGCACGCTACGGTCATAGCAGTCACCGCACCGTCGCCGCAGGCCTGTCGCAAGCGCGGGCGTGTGGGCCTGCTCGTGGAACACGATGAACCGGAAGGCGCGCTCCATCGCGGGGTTCGCCGCCAGGCCCATGTCTGTACCGCAGTAGATCGAGATGCATTCGCCGTTCGGCCAGGCCTGCCCGCTGCAACAGTCCCAGGCCGATGTGTGCACCTGGCAGGTCGGCGGCCGGTTTTCAATGTACTCGAAGAAACCTCCCTGGGGCCACGCCGGAAGGCTGATTCCCGCGCCCTCGGTGAAGAAGCGGCGCCCGTAGTTCAGGAGGTAGTAGACCTCCGCCCGCCGGCTTTCCAACATCCAGGTCGAGGGCGAGAACGTGTGAGTACCCCCCGGGGTGAAGGGCTCGAGGACTTTCACCAGGTAGTCGCTGACATCGGTCACGTAACGTCCCTTCAGGTCGACCCACCACTCCGCATCGGTGCCGGAGACCCCCGAGTACGAGCCGAAGTAGTCGGTCTCGCCGAGGACGGTCCGGCCGAAGAAACGCGGCCGCAGGCGGCCGCGCCACGGCCCCTCGCAGCCCGCCGGCACGGCGGCGGCGAAGCCGAGGTCATCGAAGATCCAGGCGTTGGGCAGTCCCCTTGGCGTCTTTCTCGCGCCCTCGTGCGGCCTGCTGACGCGCACCCGGAGATTCCCGTCGTAGCGGAGGACTTGGTCGAAGCGATCGAGGATGGCGCCCGTCTCGGCCGACACGTAGTAGAGCCACAGGCCGGCATCGGGATCACCGAGCCGCACCTCGTAGGCGAGTTCGGCGCTGGCGCCGACGGTGTAGATGCCCAAGCGTGGCGGCTCGACGGCTTGGCCGTGGGGGAGTTCGCCGCTGGACACGGCCGCCTCCTCCGCCTGTGCCGGCGTGAGGACGGGCGTGAGCGGTACATGGGCGAGGTCTCGTGTCCATCGCGCGTGGATCATCGCGACCCAAGTATCCGGACGTCTCAGGCCGGACCGCAGCGTGACCTCGAGATAGTCCTCGAAGACGGGTAGATGACGATACTCCCGCTGGTAGCGGAACCGGTGAACGCGGACATGCGGGCCGCGGCCGGTCCCGTCGTCCGTCTCGAACGCGTGCTCGTCGTCCAGGACCATCATGTCGGTGCTGAACATGCCGAAGAGGCTCCTCACAACCTGCCCGACGCGCGACTCGAGATCCGCCAGAGCCGCGGTCGCGTCGGGGCCGCGAAACCGCAGTCCCGGCTCGATGTAGGCCGGGGTCAGCCTGTTCGTGTCCCACCTGACCGTCAGCCCGCCCCGGCTCAACACGTTGAGCGTTCGCCAGGCCCTGAGTTGATCGGTCGTCAACAGCTTGGCCAATACGTGGTCATGACGCAGCCGTAGATCCAAGTCGCGTTCGTAGTGCCGATCATCGATTCCGTAGTACCGAGCCAGCAACACGCGGTACTCCTCGAGGGTCTTGTCGTCGGCGGTCTGGAGGCCGTTGTCCCCTTCCCGTTCCTTCAGCGCCCGGATCCTGCGCCAGACGTCGGCAGCGACGGCCCCCCAACGTCCCGGCAGCACGGCGTCCAAGGGCATCACGGTTCCCGCGTTCGCCACGGTCAGGCTGTCGACGAGGCATGCGGGCCCGCCTCCCCTCCGGGCGGAAACCGGACGCTCGCTGCGCGCGCAATGCGGACCCCGCCCCGGCCCCAGCCAGGACCGGACGAGCGACACCGTCAGATCGTAGCGGTACAGCCGCCCCAGCGCGACCGACGCTCCAGTCGCGTCCGTACCATCCCAGGAGGCGGAAACCAGCAAGCGGAATTGTGCGGCGGCAGCGCCTTGCAGCGCGTCCACCGGTGTGTGTGTTTCAATGATCTTGACCGGTGCATCACCGACCGGGGAGCGGATCGTCCACTTCAGGCTGACGTCAAAGATGTGGTTGCGCGAGGCGCCGGCGAGTCCGGCCACCGGCGACACGCCAACGTCCACGGTCAGACGCGAAACCTCCGTCGACGGGTTGAATGGGTCCGGCTCATCCGCGAACGAATAGACGGCCATCTTGCCGCCCGCGCGCACGATGGGCGCGGTGTCCGAGGGCGCCACGATCGTGAACGAAACAGGGCGTGACGGGTTCGACAGATCCTGGGCGGCGTTCCCCGCGGCCGCCGTGATGGTGTGAGGCCCCGGCGTGAGGGGCGCCGGTGGTCTGACGCTGAAAAGCCCGTCGACAGAAGCGTAGGCCTGTCCCAGGAGTGCGTCCGCTTCGTAGACCCTGACCACGACGTACGGCAGCGTCTCTCCGCGAATCAGAGGGCTGGTCGTGGCCAGGATCTCGCCGTGGGCCGGAGACACGATGACCGGGGCCGGCATCGGAGTCGCATCGCAAGCATCCCCGACGCCATCCGCGTCGGAGTCTTCCTGCCCCGGGTTCGGCACGTCGGGGCAGTTGTCGAGGTCGTCCGGCGTCGCGTCGCCGTCGCGGTCGCCCGGACAGCCGGGAGCGATGCCGGCGAGCCAGCCGTCGCGAGCGCCGTACGCTCGGCTGTCCCGGACGTGCACGGCGTTCGAGTCGACGCCGGGGGTGAAAAGGGGGCCGGGGCACGAGTGGTCCCACCACGATCCCCGGCCGAGGTGGGAGAGTTCGACGGGAGCGGGCGCGGGAGCGGGAGCGGGAAGGGGTTCGTCCGGCTCGATGATGATCTCCCCGACCTTGTACGTCATGGCCGCCACGGCGTCTTCCTGCACCTTGCGTGGCTCGTCGTCGCGGTACCGCGCGTCGACGGCGCCGAACGCGGTGGCGATCACGTTGTTCTGGAAGAAGCGGTTGGGCCAGCCGTTGTCGAGGATCAGCAGGCCGCGCTCGTTCCCCTCCAGGTCGTTGCCGGTGATCTCGGCGTCCCGAATGCCGGCCAGCACGATTCCGTTGCCGCCGCCGCGCACGACGTTGTCCCGCACCGTCGATGGGGCAAGCCCGGGCGTTCCGTCGGCGACCACGGCCGAGACGAACTTCGCCAAGGCGCCGCGAAGCTCGATCCCCGACGCCTTCAGTGCCACCGCCGGGTCCTCCCGCTCGGCCGACAGGTCGATCGTGTTGCCGGAGATCTCGATGCCGTCAAGCGGCAGCGCCTCTTCGATCAGCGTCTTGGCCGCAACGTCCTGCACGGCGATCCCGGAGATCATCTCGCCGCCGAGCGTGTTGCCGGTCACCCGGACGTCGCTGGACGACTGCACGACGACGCCCTGGAGGTTGTCCGTCAACGTCGATGCCGACACCTCGACGTCGCGGGCGAGGTAGACCTGCACGCCGACGCCGAAGCCGAACCCGGCTCGTCCGACGCGGCAGTCGCGCACCGTCACGCCCTGGACCTGCGAGACCACGACGCCGACGCCCCAGCCCGGCCATGCGGCGGGCGGCACGATCGCGTGCCCGGCGCAGTCGAGCGTCTGGCCGTCCTCGGCGATGACGACGTTGTCCGAGACGTCGGCGGTCAGCGTGCACGTGGCGCCG
>CAMTWF010000237.1:0-20820 GCA_947085355.1 uncultured delta proteobacterium | reverse complement strand
GGGGCCGCAAGGGGCCGCGGCCGACGTTCCGGGCGCGGCCGCCGTCGCGCCGCATCCGGCGATGCCCGGCGTGCCGCCGCCCGCGCCCGAGTCCGACATCCGCGTGCCGCCGGCGCCGCTGCCCTCCGGAGGACCGAACGAGGGGTCTCCGCCTGGGAGCGCGGCGGGGACCGGATCTCCTCCGGCATCGTTCCCGCCGTACGATGTGGCGGGCTCGGGGGACCTGTCGATCCGGCGGTTCGTGCTCTGCAAGGACGTCAAGGATCGCGAGCCGGTCGAGCCCGCGCGATCGTTCCGGCGATCGCGCGACGGCCGCATCTGGGTCTTCCTCGACGCCGCGAACGCCGGCTCCGAGACCAGGAAGCTCGCGGTCAGCTTCGAGTCATCGACGCGCCCCGGCGCGAGGACGCCGCCGCTGGCGCTCGAGATACCGCCGGCGCCGCGCCACCGCACGTGGGCGTGGGCTACCGCCTTCAGGCCCCCCGGCGCCTACGACGCCGTGGTCCGCGACGAGGCCGGCGCCATCGTCGCCCGCGGGAGGTTCGAGGTGACGGACTAGCCTCGGCCTCGGAGGGAAACCGATGATCGACAGGATCGGAACCGCACACACCGCGACCGTAGCCGGCATCGCCCTCGCCCTTCTCGCGGGCTGCGGCGGAACGGCCGGCGCCGAGTCGACGATCCCCGACCCACCCGCCGTGGAGGAGGCCGCGCCGGCAGGGGAGCGGCCGACCACCGAGACGACCGCCGAAGAGCCGGCTCGGGAAGCCCCCGGCGCGGAGACGACCGCCGGGACCACGCCCGCGGCGGCAGGACCCGCGCCGATCCCGGCCCAAGCGCCGGCGGAAGCGGCCCGCGCGACGGCAGGCAACGGCAGGCTGGTGATCGGCCAGGGGGAGATGGCGCGGGGACGAGGGCGGATCAACGGCCGGTTGCTGCACGGGGCGCTCGAACGCAAGCGCGGCGGGATTCTGACCTGCTACAATGTCGCGCTGGGCGGCACCCCGGCTCTGGCCGGCGAGCTGGTGGTCATGCTCGTGATCGACCCGCAAGGAATGGTCGGCGTGCGCGTGGAACAGGACGATGCGGCGCTCCAGGCGAGCGGCGTCACCTCGTGCGTCGTGGCCAAGCTGCGGACGGTCTCGTTCCAGGACCATCCGCCCGGCGGCGAGCTGTGGGTGCGGGTGCCGTTGCGATTCCAGCCATAGAGCGTGAGCAGGAATCCCGGACCGAGCCGGCGCGCCGAGACGCGAGCAGCGCGTTGACCCGACCGGCGTGACGGCGATGTGGGACGAGTGGATCACACGGACGATCGATGACTTGCGACAGAGCGCCGCGTTGCGCAGCCTGCGCGCCGTCGAGCCGCTCGACGCGCGCGCGGCGGTAGTCGACGGCCGCGAGGTCGTGCTCGCCTGCGGCAACGGATACCTCGACCTGGGACGTGACCCCGAGGTCGTCGCCGCCGCCCGCGAGGCGCTCGAACGCTGGGGCGCATCGTCCGCCTCGTCCCGCTTCGTCGCCGGCGACCATCCCATGCACGAGGCGCTCGAGGCCGAGTGCGCCGCGCTGGTGGGCGCCGAGGCGGCCCTCGTCGTCGGCTCGGGCTACCTCGCCAACACCGGGCTCCTGCGCGCGCTCGGCCGCGGCGCGGCGATCGCCTCCGACGAGCGCAACCACGCGTCGATCGTGGACGGCTGCCTGGCCGCCCGCGCCGCGGCGGTCGGACTGTGGCGGCACGCGGACCCGGACGACGCGCGGCGCGCCCTGGCCGGCCTGCCCGGCGACCGGGCGCTGCTGATCACGGAGTCGCTGTTCTCGGTGGACGGCGATCTCGCGCCGCTGGCCGCGCTTGCCGCCGCGGCGCGCGAGCGCGGGGCGCTGTTCGTCGTCGACGAGGCGCACGCGCTCGGCACGACCGGCCCCGGCGGGAGGGGCGGTCTTGCGCAGGCCGGCGTCCGCCGCGGCCCGGACGTCGTCGTCGTCGGGACGCTCGGCAAGGCGCTCGGCAGCTACGGCGCGTTCGTGGCGTGCTCGCGCCGGATGCGCGACCTCCTGGCGAGCCGGATGCGCACGGCGATCTACTCGACCGCGCTGCCCCCGCCCGTCCTGGCGGCGTCGCTGGCGGCGGTGCGGAAGCTCCGCCGAGAGCCCGGCATCGTCGATCGGCTGCACGACAACGCCCGCGCGCTGCGCTCGCGGCTCGCCGAGGCCGGGCTGCGCGTGCCGGGAGAACCGTGGAGCCCCATCCTGCCCGTCGTCGTCGGGAGCAACAGCGCCGCGCTGGCCGCCGCCGCCGCGATCCTCGAACGCGGCGTGCTCGCCCCGGCCCTCCGTCCGCCGACCGTCCCGGAAGGAACGGCCCGGATCCGGATCTCGGTCTCGGCCGCCCACACGCCGCAGGACATCGACCTGATCGCCCGCGCCGTGTCGGAGGCGGTCGAGGCCGCGAAGGGGGGCCGGCGTTGAGCCGCACCGACGAACTGCTCGCGCTCGACCGCCGCTTCCTGTGGCACCCGTTCACGGCCCAGGAGGCGTGGGAGTCCGAGCCGCAGATCGCGATCGAGCGCGCCGAGGGGATGTATCTCGTCGACACCGAGGGGCGGCGGTACATCGACGGCGTCTCGTCGCTGTGGGCCAACGTCTTCGGGCACCGGGTCCCCGAGATCGACACCGCCATCCGCGCGCAGCTCGACCGCGTTGCGCACACGACCCTCCTCGGCCTGGCGAACGTCCCGTCGATCGAGCTGGCCGAGCGGATCGCCGCGATCGTCCCGTTCCCGCTGCGCCGCACCTTCTTCTCGGACGACGGATCGACCGCCGTCGAGGCGGCCGTCAAGCTCGCGTACCAGTTCTGCCGGCAGAACGGCCGCGAGCGGCGGACGCGGTTCGTGGCGTTCGGCGGCGGGTACCACGGCGACACGGTCGGCTCGGTCTCCGTCGGCGGCATCGGCCTGTTCCACGGCGCCTACCGGCCGCTCCTGTTCGATGTGCACAGGGCTCCGTACCCGTACTGCTACCGTTGCCCGCTCGGGAAGGACGATCCGCGATCGTGCGGCACGGCGTGCCTGGGCGTCTTCGAGCGCATCCTGGCCGAGCACGGCGCGGGGATCTGCGCCTGCGTCATCGAGCCGCGGGTGCAGGGAGCGGCGGGGATGGTCGTGGCGCCCGACGGATTCGTGCGCGGCGTCGCCGATGCGTGCCGGAGACACGGCGTGCTGCTGATCGCCGACGAGGTCGCGACCGGCGTCGCGCGCACCGGCGCGATGTTCGCCTGCGACCTGGAAGGCGTGGTCCCGGACTTCCTGTGCCTGGCCAAGGGGTTGACCGGCGGCTACCTGCCGATGGCCGCTACGGTCACCACCGAAGAGATCTACCGCGGCTTCCTCGGGCCGCCCCACGCGGGGCGCACGTTCTTCCACGGCCACACGTACACCGGCAATCCGCTGGCGGCCGCCGCCGCCGGCGCGACGCTGGACCTCGTTCGCGAGCGGCGGCTCGTCGAGCACGTGCGCCGGATCTCCGTCGATTTCGACGCCATGCTGGAGCCGATCCGCTCGCTGCGATCCGTCGGCGACGTCCGCCGGCAGGGCGTGATGGTCGGCATCGAGATCGTGGCCGACCGGGCGACGAGGGCGCCTTTCCCGCCCGAGCGGCGCGTGGGGCACCGGGCGGCGATGGCGTGCAGGCGCCACGGCGCGATCGTCCGACCGATCGGGGACGTGCTGATCCTCAACCCGCCGCCGGCGATCGACACCGGGACGCTGGCGGCGCTATGTTCCGCGGCCGCAACCGCGATTCGCGAGGTGGAGGCTGAGGAGTACGGATGACCCGGATGGACCGGCCGTGGGCGGCGGCCCGGCTGCCGCCGCGCGTGGCGATCACGGGGACCGACACGGGCGTCGGAAAGACGTTCGTCGGGGCGCACGTCGCCCGCGCGTGGAAGCTCGCGGGCCGGCGCGTCGCGGTCGCGAAGCCGGTCGAGAGCGGTCTGGGGTTCTCGGTCGGTTTCGAGTCCGACGCGGAGATGCTGGCCAGGGCGGCGGACGACCCGGGGCCGATCGCGGAGATCTCCCCGTACCGCTTCCGCGCGGCCCTCGCGCCGACCGTCGCGGCCGCGCGCGAGGGGGTGGAGATCGACGCGGGCGTGGTCCGGAGGTGCGTGCGACACGCGGTCGAGTCGGGGGACGCGGCGGTCGTCGAGGGCGCCGGGGGCCTGCTCGTGCCGCTCGCGCCCGGCCTCACGCTGCGCGACATCGCGATCGAGAGCGACCTGCCGCTGCTGGTCGTCGTCGGCAACAGGCTGGGCTGCGTCAACCACGCGCTGCTCACGGTCGAGTGCGCCCGTGCGACCGGGTGCCGCGTGTGCGGCCTCGTGTTGTGCACGACCGACCGGCGCGAGGACGAGAGCCGCGCGACGAACGGGAAGCTCCTGGCGGGCCTGTGCGACGCGCCGATCCTCTTCGATCTGCCGTACGTCGATCCCGAGTGGTTCTGGCCCGGCCTCGACGACCGCGCCCGGGCGCTCGTCGGGCCGCTGCTGGAGGGAACGTGACCGGGGAACGGATCGCGGAGCTGGAACGGAAGGCGATCTCCGAGGGGCGCGTGTCGGCCGCGGAGGCGCTGGAGCTGATCGGTGCGCCGGACGATCTGCTGGACGACCTCGTCGCGGCGGCCGGGAGGATCCGCGAGGCTTTCGGCGGGCGGCGCGTGCGGCTCTGCTCGATCGTCAACGCCAGGTCCGGCCGGTGCGGCGAGGACTGCGCCTTCTGCGCGCAGTCGTCCAGGCACGGCGCCGGCGCGCCGGCGTTCGGCATGATCTCCGAGGATCGCATCCTCGAGGCGGCGCGGCGGGCGGCCGCCGCCGGCGCGACCGAGTTCTCGATCGTCGTGTCGGGACGCGCCATGCGGGGCGAGGCCGAGATCGCCGTCGTCGAGCGGGCGCTGCGACGCATGCGCGAGGAGCTTCCCGATCTCATGCGCTGCGCGTCGCTCGGCATGGTCGGCCGCGCGACGCTGCTGCGGCTCCGCGACGCCGGCCTGCAGAGCCTGCACCACAACATCGAGGCCGCGCCGTCGTTCTTCCCGAGCGTCTGCACCACGCACGGGCAGGCCGAGAAGGTCGCGACGATCCGCATGGCCGGGGAGGTCGGCCTGCACGTCTGCTGCGGCGGCATCGTGGGGATGGGCGAGTCGCGGGCGCAGCGCGTCGAGCTGGCCTGCGCGCTGGCGGACCTCGACCCCGACTGCGTGCCGGTGAACTTCCTCAACCCGATCCGGGGCACGCCGCTGGAGGGAGTCCGCGACCTCACGCCCGAGGAGTGCCTCCGCACGCTGGCCGTGTTCCGCTTCGTCCTGGCGCGCAAGGAGATCGTCGTCTGCGGGGGGCGCGAGGTGAACCTGGGCGAGCGGCAGGACGAGATGTTCGGCGCGGGGGCGAGCGGCGCGCTGATCGGCGACTACCTCACGACCAGGGGGCGCGACGCCGCCGAGGATCTCGCCGCGCTGCGAAGGCTCGGCCTGCGGGCGGGGTACAGGCTGCAGGAGCCAGAGGCCTGAAGCCGAGGGAGGAGACGGTCATGCCTGACATCCCAGGGACCCGGGCGAACGCCGGCGAGGCGTCGCGCGCATCCTCGGGCCCGCGGTCGTTCGTCCCCGCGGACGTCTCGATGCGGGAGATGACCGTCAAGGCGATCGTCTTCGGGCTCGTCTTCTCCGTCGTCCTCGGCGCCGCGAACGCGTACCTCGGCCTCAAGGCCGGCATGACGGTTTCCGCCGTCTTCCCGGCCGCCGTGCTGGCGATGGCGTTCCTCCGGCCGCTGCGCGGCACCGTCCTGGAGGAGAACATCGCGCGGACGACCGGAGCGGTCGGGGAGGCGCTGGCGGCGGGCGCGGTGTTCACGCTGCCCGCGATGATCCTGACCGGCGTCTGGAGCGAGTTCCGCTATTGGGAGGCGACGGCGATCCTGGTGGTGGGCGGCGTGATCGGCACGCTGTTCGTGATCCTCCTGCGCAGGCCGCTGTGCGACGACGTGTCGCTGCCGTTCCCCGAGAGCGTCGCGTGCGCGGAGATCGTGAAGGCCGGGCAGAAGGGGCGCGGCGGCGCCGGACACGTCTTCGGCGCCATGGGGCTGGCCGGGGTGCTCGAACTCTTCAAGAACCCGAACGGGCTGACGCTGTTCGGCGACTACTGGGGCCGCTGGTTCGCGTTCTCGCCGTCCACCGTGCAGCTCGTCACCCCGGCCGGGCCGCTGGGCCACCCGATGCCGCACGGCGGCGGCCTGGTCCTGCAGGCCCCGCTGGTGTCGCCCGCGCTGATGGGCGTCGGGTACATCATCGGCCCGCGGGTCGCGGCGATCAACTTCGCCGGAGGCGTCCTCTGCTGGTTCGTCCTCGTGCCGCTGGCCCTCTTCTTCGACGTCGGCCTGCCCGCGGCGCTGCCGGCGGCCGGCGGGGACTGGCAGATGCTCGCCGAGTCGGTCTGGCGCTCGACGATCCGCCCGATCGCCGTCGGCGCGATGCTGGTCGGCGCCGTCGCGACGCTGGCCCGCATGCGCGGGTCGCTCGCCGACGGGCTGCGGCGCGCGGTGTCGGACCTGCGCGAGTCGCGCGTCGGCCTTGCGGTCCGGGGCCGCCTCGACCACGACATCCCGTTGCCGTGGATCCTGGCCGGCATCGGCGCGATGACGGCGCCGATGTTCCTGCTGTACCTCCATTTCTGCGGCGCCGTGTCGGTCGCCGCGGTCGCCACGCTGGTGATGCTGGTGACCGGCTTCCTGTTCAGCGCCGTCGGCGGCTATCTGGTCGGCATGGTCGGCGGATCGAACCAGCCGATCTCCGGCATCGCCTTGTCCACGCTCATCGTCGCCGCGCTGGTGATGCTCGGCCTCGGCGTGACCGGCTCGCCCGGCGTCGCGGCCGTGCTGGCGACGACGGCGGTGATCTGCTGCGCCGCGTCGCTCGCCGGCGGCATGATCCAGGACCTCAAGGTGGGCCGGATCATCGGCGGCACGCCGTGGAAGCTGGAGATCGCGGTCATCGTCGCCGTCGTCGTCGTGGGCGCGACGCTGGTCTTCCCGATGGAGTTCCTGCACCGCGGCGTCGAGGGCGGGATCGGCGGGGCGAAGCTGCCGGCGCCGCAGGCGGGGCTGATGGCCCTGATGAGCAAGGGGATCGTCGGCGGCAGCATGGCCTGGTCGCTCGTCGGCGTCGGCGCGGCGCTCGGCCTCGTCCTGGTTCTCCTGCGCGCGCCGTCGCCGATGCTCGTGGCGGTCGGCATGTACCTGCCGTTCGAGACGACGTTCGCGATCTTCCTCGGCGGCCTGGCGAAGTGGCTCCAGGACCGCGCCGCGTCCGGGCGCGGCCTTGACGCCCCCGGTCGCGAGTCGGTGGAGAACACCGGCATCCTCCTGGCCAGCGGGCTGGTGGCGGGCGAGGCGATCTGCGGCGTCGTCCTGGCGGCGCTGCGGATCGCGGAGGTGGACCTGCCGAGGTACGGGCACAACCCGCTCGCCGGCATGGCGCTGATCCCGGTCGTCCTGGCCTTGATCTACTACGTGCCGCTGCGCGGGCGGCGCCCGGCGGCGTAGTTGTGCGCGGCCCGGCGTCCGTGCAGGATCGGCGGCGCGCCGCGACGCGCCGGGCACGGGGCACGGCAATCCACGCGGCCGCAGGAGGGAGTTCACGATGCGTTTCCCGCCGATCTACGTCCCCGGCTCGGGAGAGCTGCGCGCGCTGATCTCGACGAGCATGGGCGACATCGAGGTGCGCCTGTTCGAGAGCGAAGCGCCGAACACGGTCGCCAACTTCCTCGGGCTGGCGACCGGGACGATCGCCTGGAAGGATCCGGCCACGGGCCGGGAGGTGACCGGTCGGTCGCTGTACGCCGGCACCGTGTTCCACCGCGTGATCCCGAACTTCATGATCCAGGGCGGCGACCCGCGCGGCGACGGCGCCGGCGGGCCGGGCTACCGCTTCGCCGACGAGATCCACCCGGCGCTGAAGCACGATCGCCCGGGCAGGCTCTCGATGGCCAACGCCGGGCCCGGCACCAACGGCTCGCAGTTCTTCATCACCGAGGTTCCGACACCCTGGCTCGACGGCAAGCACACCATCTTCGGCGAGGTCGTCCGAGGCATGGACGTGGTCAAGAAGATCCTCTCCGTGCCCCGCGGACCGGGCGACCGCCCCCAGACCCCCGTGACCATCAACTCCATCGGCGCGCACAGGGCGGCGTAGACGGAAACGGACGTGCGGCACGACCATGTCGCCCCAGCGCTCGACGCCCGCCCGGCGCGGCGGCGCCGGAGCGCCGTCCCGGACGGGACGGCGGCGCCGTTCATCAAGTGGGCGGGAGGCAAGACCCAGCTCCTCGGGCCGATCCTCGCCGCCCTGCCCGCGCGGATCGACGTCTACTACGAGCCCTTCATCGGCGGCGGAGCCGCGTTCTTCGCCCTGGCCGCCCAGGGGCGGTTCGCGCGCGCGGTGCTCGCCGACCGCAACCCCGATCTCGTCGAGGCCTACCGCGTCGTGCGGGACGATGTCGACGGGCTGGTCGGCGATCTGCGCAGGCACCAGGAGCACGCGAGGGATCGCGACTACTACTACGGCGTGCGGGCCCGCGATCCGAGCGGGCTTGGGCCGGTGGCGCGCGCGGCGCGGCTGATCTACCTGAACCGGACCTGCTACAACGGCCTGTACCGCGTGAACCGCCGCGGGGAGTTCAACGCGCCTTTCGGCCGGTACGCGAACCCCACCGTCTGCAACGAGCCGCTGCTGCGCGCCGCCTCGCGGGCGCTGGCGCCGGCCGAGCTGGTCGTCGGCGATTTCGCGGACACGGTCGCCGCAGCGGGGCCGGGAGACGCCGTCTACTTCGATCCGCCCTACGTCCCCATCTCCGCGACCTCCTCGTTCACCGCCTACGACGCGTCCCCCTTCCGCGAGGAGGAGCACCGGCGGCTGGCGGGGGTCTATCGCGCGTGCCTGGCGCGCGGCGCGGCCGCCGTGCTCTCCAACTCGGACTGCGCGCTCACCCGCGCGCTGTACGACGGGCTCGACGTGCAGACCGTCCTGGCGACCCGCGCCGTCAACTCCGTCGCCGCGCGCCGCGGCAAGATCAGCGAAATCCTGGTCAGTGGTCGGTAGTGCGGCTGCTCCGCCATGCCCCCGCCGCTGGTTCGGGGGGCCGCGGGCGCCTGTTGGTGCACCGATGGAGTCTAGCCTCCTCGCCCGGCAACGGGAGCAGGCGCGGGAGCGGGAGGTTAGCACGCATGGGTGCATCCCCCCAACTGGGGGGCGGTCGGCGGGAGGCCTGGCGGGGAAGGGAGGGGCTATGCGCCATGCGCCATGCGCTCGGACGATGGACGTGGCCGACCGCGAGCTGGCGAAGCGGCTCCGGCAGCACGTTTCGTGGATGTCGCGGGTGACGCTCGTGCCCTTGGCTCCGGCGACGTAGTTGGCCTTGGCCCCGTCGTTCCCGAGTACTGTTCCTCGCTCAGCGAGATCCTGGTCAGTGGTCAGTAGTCAGCAGGCAGCTTCAGGAGGAACGATTCCTCGAATGACCTCTCACCACTGACCACTGGCCACTGCCACTACCTCTCCACGTCCGAGGCGCTTCGCGGCAGCAGCTTGTGGTTGCCGAACGAGTAGTGCATCACGCCGGCGAGCCGCCGGAAAGTCGTGCCCACGGCCGGGGGCGGTGCGATCAGGTACAGAAGGTCGTCCACGCGAAGCGCGCCGTCGAGGAGGAACTCGTTGTAGCTGCTCGGCGCGTCGGGATTCGCGTTGGTCACCGTCACGTTCTCGACCGCAACCAGGACGCCCTCGTACGCCTCGGCCATCACGCGGCCGGTCCCCACGTCGGACGGCAGGACGGTCTCCGGGGCCGGCGGCGCGCCTGGGCCGATCCGCATCACCACCGCGCTGCCGATCTGCGAGGCGTCGAAGTACTCCCCGCGAACGCCGCTCACGTCCACCACGTCGCCGATCGAGACGCCCGGGTCCGAGCCGACGAATGCCAGGATGCCGCTGTACGGTCCGCCGCCCGGCTCCTGCACCCAGCAGCCGCGGATCGTGCCTGCGGCGCCCGTGGCGTGGATCGCCGTGACGACGACGCCGCGAACGGCGACCGGAGCGCCTTCCGGCGGGTGCAGCGGCCGGGACGGGTCCTGGATGTCGTAGATCGTCAGCGCCGGCGTCTCGCAGGCGTCGCCGATCCCGTCGGCGTCCGAGTCCTCCTGCCCCGCGTTCGGCGCCGCCGGGCAGTTGTCGCCGGCGTCTGGAACGCCGTCGCGGTCTATGTCGGCCGGATCCGGCGGCGGGCACGACGGGACCGGGTCGAGCGGGCACGGGTCGCAGGCGTCGCCGGCGGTGTCCCCGTCCAGGTCGCCCTGGAACGGGTCGAAGACCGTCGGGCACTTGTCGCGGGCGTCCGGCACGTCGTCGCCGTCGGCGTCTCCCGGCCCCGGGACGCCGAAGATGTCGCCGCGACCGAACCGGCACGGCGGCGGGTCGCCGCAGAAGAACAGCGGCGCGAGTTCGTACTGGTACGTGGCCGCCGGGTTGGAGGGGTTCCAGTCGGGATCCGACGCGCGTGCGGCGTCGAGCGCCGCGCGGAGGGACGCCGTGACGCCGGCGAGCGTCTGGTTGAGCCGGTCGGCTGGGGCGTCGCTCGTCTTGATGCAGACCGTCTTCGCCGCGCCGCACACGTCGAGCGGCTCGCAGAAGGGTGTCGCCAGCGGCGCCGCCAGGTCCGCGTCGCCGTACAGCAGCGCGCCGTCGCGCAGCACGAGCCGGACGTGTCGAGGCGATGCGTCGATGACCGAGCGGTACGGCGCGGCGCGGTCGCCGGCCACGACCGTGACGTCGGCCCGCATGCCGGGGGCGAGCCGCCCGAGGGCCGCTTCGAGGCCCAGGATCCGGGCCGCCGTGCTCGTCGCGGCCTCGACGATCTCCCTGTCGGGGATCGAATCGGCGTAGTACGTCGAGTCGATCTCGTCCACGCACCGCATCTCCTCGGGGACGCTCCAGCTCCCCGACGGCGTCCAGTCCGGGCCGATCGCCAGCGGCACGCCGAAGGCGCGCGCCACCGGGACGTTGGTCGTGAGGCCGTACAGGTCGACGTTCGACCTGGGCGACCAGATCAGCGCCGCGCCGTGCGCCGCCATGCGCGCGAACTCGATCGTCCCGCCGCCGGTGCCGTGGATGATCCCCGTGCCGGCGACCAGCAGGCCCAGGTTCCGCAGCGTGTCGAACTCGGCGCGCGAAGACTCGTCGATCCCCTCGGCCAGGTGCGGCACGAACGCGTCGATCGACCCGTCCGCCAGGCCCGCGGCGATCGCGGCCGCGCCGGAGGCGCCGAGACCGGATATCCGCGAGACGCGCTCCCGCAGCTCGTACGGATCGAGCCCTTCGGCGCCGTTCACGTCGAGGTTCCGCAGGATCGGCGCCACGCACGCGGCCGCGCCGGCCGACCCCTGCACCGCCGTGGCTCCGCCCAACAGCATGCGGGCCTCGCCGTACTTCGTCATCTCGCACAGGTGCGTGCCAGAGATCGCCCGGTAGGCCCGCATGAACGCGATGTAGCCCGCGTTGCTCTGCCAGTCGTAGCGGTTGAGGAACAGGCGCGTGCCGTGGCGCCAGCGCGGCATCGTTCCGTAGTGGATGTGGTCGTGCGCGTTGATGAGGCCGGGCAGGACGACGCCGTCGGTGCAGATCAGGGTTCCGTCGACCGCTTCGGGCCTGCCCGAACAGTCCTCGGCGACGCAGGCGATGAGTCCGGCGGCCCGGTCTATCAGCACCTCGCCGTCCGGGATCACCGTCTCCGGCGTGACCACCGTTCCGCGCAGCGTCAGCCCCGCGCCGGCGCCCGCCACGGGGAGGCACGGGCGCGGCCCGGCGTCGCCGTCGGCATCCGCGTCGGCGTCCGCGTCGCCGGCCTCCGGGTCGTCGTTGTCCGCCTCGCCGTCCGGCTCGACGGCATCCCCGTCGCCAGTGTCGACGTCCCTCTCCACGTCGCCGGCCTCGCCGCCGTTTGCGCCGCGCGAACCGCCGCAGCCCGGTTGGGAGAACAGCGCCACGGCCAGCATCGCCGGCAGCAGCGCGGTACGGGCCTGGAATGCGCTCCCCGTTCCGTTGATCATGGCCTCCCTCCACGTCTCGGCGCCCCCCGGCCGTCGGACGTCCCAGGAGTATACGACCGTCCCCGGCGGCGGGTCACGTCCCCACGGTTGACTCCGGCGGCGGCATTGCGATCATGCCGACCGGAAGGAGGTGCGCGATGCGTACGAGGTTCCTGGTTGTGACGCTGTTCGCGGCCGTGACGTCGCTGGTCCCGGGGGCGGCGTGTCGGAAGAAGGCGGCCGGCGCGGACGTCGGTGCTCCCGGGCCGGCCGAGGAAGCGGCGACCGGCGCCCCGGCGGACGCGGCGAGCGGGGGCGAGCCCCGCGAGCGCGTGTATCTGCTGGAGAAGGTCGGGGACTACTCGGTGATCGCGATGTACCCCGACGGCTTCGAGACGCTGTCGGCCGAGCGGAGAATCCTCGCGTATCACCTCTACCGGGCCGCGATCGCGGGAGACGCGATCTTCTACGACCAGCGATACCGGCACAACCTGGAGGTGAAGGGGCTGTTCGAGGCGTTGGTCCGCAACACGGAAGGGCTCGACCCGGTCTTCGTGGAGAAGGCGTGGACCTACCTCAAGCTGTTCTGGATCAACCACGGCATCCACGACGGCGTGACGGGAGGCAAGACGATCCCCCAGTTCGCGTACGGCGAGCTGCAAGCGGCGGTCAAGACGCTGGCCGAAAAAGGAGTCGAAGTGCTCGGCACGACGAGCGTGGCGGCGGCGCTGCACCGGCTGGAGGCGCTGCGCGGCCCGATCTTCGATCCCGAGGTCGATCCGTACTCGGTTCGCAAGAGCATCCCCGAGGGCGCGGACCTGCTGACGGCCAGTTCCAACGGCTTCTACGAGGGCGTCACGATGGCCGACCTGGCGGGCTTCACCGAGCAGCACCCGCTCAACTCGAGGCTCGCCAGGCGCGACGGCGCGCTGGTCGAGATCCCGTACCGCGCCGGCGGGGACGGCATCGATCCCGGACTGTACGCCGACGTCTTGCGCAAGGTGATCCGCCACCTGGAGGACGCGCTGCCGTACGCCGGCGAGAAGCAGAAGGAGGCGCTCGGCCACTTGATCCGGTACTTCCGCACCGGCGACCCGGGAGCGTTCCGCGAGTACAACATCGCCTGGGTGGCGGACGACCCGCCGGTGGATGCGATCCTCGGCTTCATCGAGGTGTACGCCGATCCGCGCGGCCGCAAGGGAGCGTGGGAAGGCGTCGTCTTCTTCCCCGACCCGGCGGCGGGCGAGATGATCCGCAAGCTGGCCCACAGCGCGGCGTATTTCGAGTCGAAGATGCCGTACGACGAACGGTACAGGCGGACGGAGTTCAACCCGCCGGTGGCCAACGTCGTGATCTCGGTGGTCCACACCGGCGATGCGGGGCCGATCAGCCCAGCCGGCATCAACCTCCCCAACGAGCAGGCGATCCGCGAGCGGTACGGATCGAAGAGCATCGACATCGGCAACGTCGGCGCCGCGGTCGATGAGGTCACGGGCGAACTTGCGGTCAGGGAGTTCTCGTTCGACGAGGCCGAGCGGGATCTCGGCCTGCGGTGCAGGCAGGCGATGAGGAAGCACATCGTCGGCTTCCACGAGGTCGTGGGCCACGGATCGGGGCGGAAGAACCCCGCGCTGGAGGGGGATCCGGCGGACCACCTGCCGGGGTACTACGGCGCCATCGAGGAGGCGAGGGCCGATCTGGTCGCCCTGCACCTCGCATTCGACCCGAAGGCCGTCGAGATCGGCAGCCTCCCTTCCGCCGACTGCGCCGTCGCGGTCGGGCAGTGGTACCTGCGGAACGGCCTGCTCGTGCTGCGCAGGCTGTCGGAGGGCGGCGTCGTCGAGGGCGACCACTGGCGCGCCACGATGCTCATCGTGCGGTACGCAATCGAGAAGGGGGCCGCACGCATCGAACGCCGCGACGGGAAGTTCTACTTCGTGATGAACGACCCACAGAGATGGCGGGCCGTGGTGGCCGAACTGCTGGGCGAGGTGATGCGGATCAAGGCCGAGGGCGATCTCGCGGCGGCGAAGGCGCTGGTGGACGCCTACGGCAGCCGGTACGAGCCCGAATGGCGCCGGGACGTCATGGCCCGCGTCAGGGCGATCGACTACCCGCTCAAGTACGCCTTCGTCTCGCCCATCCTCCGCCCTATCCGCGACGGCTCGGGAAGGATCGTCGACGTGGTCGCCGAGCCGGCGCCGTCGCTGGCGGAGATGGAATGGGAGTGGAACCGCCTGGCGGCCCAGACCGCCGACCGCTGATGGTCGTCCCCTACCTCACCCGGCGCCACCCGCCCTCGCCTGCCTCGGGGCACATGACGGGCGGATCGACCGCCAGGACGTAGGCGGCTCGCCGGTTCGCCTCGCAGTCGACGCCGTCCTCCGTCGGCTGCGCCAGGCACCGCTCGCCGAAGCCGCGCGCGTGGATCGGGAAGGTCATCCCCTTCTCGGCGAAGTAGCGGGCGATCGCCGTCGCGCGGTTCTCCGAGAGTGTCTGATTGTCGCGGGGCTGGCCCACGGTGTCTGTGAAGCCGGCGACGTAGAGGTTCGCCTGGAGCAGGTTGCCGTAGTCCTCCATCGCCTGCGCGATCAGCGCCCAGGCGGCGTCCAGCTTGTGCCTTTCGCTCTCGCGGATCTCCCACCTGCCGGTCTCGAAGACGACGTTCTCGTGCGGTATCTCGATGCGGAACGGGCTGATGCGGAACGTCACGCTCGCATCGTGCTCGTCCCACGTCGTCACCTCGATCCGGCCTATCTGCTCGCTCTGCGCGGGCCACGTCGCCTCCAGGCGGGTCCCGGCCCTGGCGCCGCCGAAGTCGATCTCGCGGCTGTACATCAGGTCGCCGCGGAGCCCACGCACATCGATCGCGCCGCGCATGGCCTTTCGGCTGATCGTCCACCGCACCGTCCGGTTCTCCAGGTCGACGTCCTCGCGCCGCAGATTCAGCCGCGGCGGCGACACCTGGACGCGCCGCTCCTCGACCTGCGCCGCCGCGGGCTCGTCCCGTTCCCCGCGCCCTTGCGCGCCGCCGTCGGCCGCATCGAGCGCCGCGGCCGCGGCGAGCGCGACGATCGGCGCCGTCAATCTCGCGGTCATTCGCCCTCCTCGCCGCGCCGGTCGCTTCCCATCGCCCGGGACCGGCGCGCCGCGTTCGACAGGGCCGGCCGTGGGGGCATTCAGCGCCGGCGCCGCGGCGCAGGAGCGTCAGGAGACACGCCGCCGCGGCGCAGGAGCGCCAGGAGACACGCCGCCGCGGCGACGAGTGCGATCGGGAGACGTACCGGCCGTCCGGGGGGCGCCGCGCCGCCCGCGATCACGCAGCCGCAGCCCGCGCCGGCGCCCCCGGCGCCCGGGAGGCCACCGGTGTCGTTGCCGGCCGCATCGCCGCTCGTGCCGATGCAGATGCAAGTGTCGCTCTCGCAGCGCCCTGTTTCGTGTCCGGTCGCCCAGCACGAGGCCACGCACATCACCGGGTCGCAGGCCGGCCCGGCATCGGTGGTGTCAGGCGTGCCGGGATCGCCGCCGGCGTCGCCGTCCGCACCGCCGGCGTCCGGCGGGTACGGTGTGCCGTCGCAGTCGTCTCCGATCCCGTCGCCGTCCGAGTCGGCCTGGCCGGGGTTGGGAACGCCGGGGCAGTTGTCGGATGCGTTCGGGACACCGTCTCCGTCCCTGTCCCCGGTCGGGCCGTCGGAGTCGTCGGCGTCGAGGAAGTTGGGCACCGTGTCACCGTCCACGTCCCCGGTTCCCTCGATGGCGTCGGGGATGCCGTCGCTGTCCGAGTCGAGGTCGAGGCGGTTCGGGATTGTGTCGCCGTCGGCATCCCCGATGCCCTCCACGCGGTCGGGGATCGTGTCGTTGTCCGAGTCGGTGTCGCGGAAGTCCGGGATCGTGTCGCCGTCGCTGTCGGGCGGCGGGGTGTCGGGATTGTCGTCATCCACCTCCCACAAGTCGTAGATCGTGTCGCCGTCGGCGTCCGGGTCGAGAGCGTCGACGACGGTGTCGCCGTCGGTGTCGGCCTCCGGGGTGTCGAACGCACCCTCGTCGCCGTCCAGGATACCGTCGCGATCCGCGTCGTGCCAGGCGAGCATGTTGATCACGAGGTAGTAGTCGGACAGCGGGATCTGGGGATTGCGGTAGCTGAAGCACTCGAGCGCGCAGGTGACGTCGATCGCCGTGGCGACGATTGCACCTCGTCCTGCGCGGGCGGCGATGATCGCCGGGCCGCTGGCCCGGTGGACCCCGCCGACGCTGGCGCCGGAGACGACCACCGTGTACCGCGGATCGTGTTCCACGAACGGGGTGAACCACTGCGCTTGGTAGAGGCCCGCGTCGTTGCGCATCATCGCCGACGTGATCCTGCGCGCGTTGCGCACGAGAGGGTGGTTCGGGTCGTGGATCGTGAAGTGGTCGCCGTAGCAGACGCCCCAGGCGCCCAGTTCGCCGCCGCCGAAGTTGATCTCCATGCCGAACGGCAGGTTGTCGATCTCGACGTGGCCGCAGTCGTCGAACCACATGATGCCGCCGGCGTCCACGAAAGCCTCGATGATCGTGCGCTCTGGGTCGGTCAGCCTGTAGTAGACGTGGCCGGTCATGACGGCCAGGTCGAAGTTCGCGATCGACTGCTCGCCCGAGACGAGGCGGTCGAGATCGACCGCTTCGTGCCGGATCGTCCAGTCGCTCGGAACGGCAGGGTGCGCGACGAAGCAGTTCATGCACTCCGGATAGTCGCTGTGCCAATCAAGGCGCTGCAAGTACGCGATCCGGATGTCGCGCGGATAGGCCTCGACCGGGCCGGGCAGCAGCACGGCCCCCATGGCGATCGGCAGCAAATGCACTCGTCGCATGTCACACCTCCTCGACCGCAACTATGGCACGACCGGTGCCGCGCGGCCAGAGCCGGACCGCCGCCGCGACACCTTCCCGACGCTGCTCCGCGCCCGGTTGCCGTCGCCGGTCGGGCTGCTATACTCGGAACAGGCCGCCTGTGCCGGCGCGCGGGGCCTGGAGGTGATCGTCATGGGCAAGGTGCTCCTCGCGGTCGCGTTTCTCGCGGCGCTCGTCGCCGTGATCGTCGGCCTGCGCCGCGTGCGCCCCGTCGAGCGTCTCGGCGGCCGCGGGCCGTTCGGCGCGCTCCGACGGGCCTTCTGGACCGCCGCCGCAACGCTGCTCGGCGTCTCCGCGGGTTGCGGCGACGGTACGGAGGCCGACCGCAGGAACCCCGGTGGTGGCGGCGCGGGATGGGACTACCCGGACTACACCTGCTACCGCGACCCTGGCAGCCTCGACGATGGGTGGACCTCTCGCGAGGACACCGACGACGCCGGCGATAGGACCGACGATACGTGGAGCTGCTACCTCCCGGAGGAGCCTTGGGAGCCGGACCCGGACGGCGATGCCGAATCGCCCGATGCCGACGAGGAGCCGGACGGCGTGGGCGACGTCGCGGAACCGGATGCCGAGGAGCCCGAGGTGGACGAGCCGGAGGCCGAGGAGCCGGCCGATGCCGACGATGAGGCGGATGTGGACGTCAGGACCGGCGATGGCGGTCCCCGCACGGCGAATCTGGACCGCCCGGCGGCGGACGGCGCGACGAAGCGCCGTGCGCGCCGGCTCCTCCTGCGCGCCGACGCCGTGGCGCGCCTGCTCTCCGACCCAGCCACGCACCCGGTCGTGCGCGAGATCCTGCGCCGCGACGCCGGCGCGCTGCGCCGCCAGGCCGCGCGGCTGCGCGCGGCGACCGCGAAGGCCCGGCGCGTGGCGTGAGGCCGACACCCCGGCAGTTGCAGCGCATGGCCGCTCATGGCCGACGCCACTGAAGCCCGAAGCCCGAAGCCTACTGCGGGCCCTCCTCCCCCGGCAGCCACGGGAAGCGCCCGCACGACGCCGCCAGCGGTTCGAGCCGGCCCACGTCCCCGAAACATGCCTCCGCGGCTGCACGGCAGCCGCACCGGCAACTGTGCAGGTGCGGGCAGGTCCGGCACGCAGGCGGCGCCGCCGCGCAGAACTCGCGGTACGCCCGCCCCGCCACGAGGCGGGCCAGCGGCGTCCGCGCGGCGTGCCCGAGCACCGTGGGTGAATGGTTGCACGGGCGGATTTCGCCGACCGGGGACATGGCCAGGTAGGTCTTGTCCGTCCCGGCCCCGCAGAACCCGACGCCGAGACCATCGAGTTCGGCGGCATCGACCACGCACGGCGGGATCGGCACGGAAACCGACACCGGCAGGCCGCCGCGCTTCCGCTGCGCCCGCAGAGCGCCCAGCGCGGCGACGATCTGCTCTCGTGTCGGCAGCAGCTCCTCCGCGCGAGCAGCCCCCGCGCCGCCGGGGTTGAACCGGAGGAACATCAGGCCGTCGGCGCCGAGCGCCAGGGCCAGGCGCGCCGTCTCGGCCGCACGCTCGATGTTGCGCCGCGTCGCCACGAACGCCGCCACGGCGCGGGCCCCCGCCGCCTTGGCCGCTCCGATCCCGCGCACGGCCCCCTCGAACGCCCCTTCCGCCCCGGCCAGCTCGTCGTGCTCCGCCGCCGACGGGGAGAGCAGCGGGATCTCGAACAGCCGGCAGCCCTCGGCGACGAGGCCGCGCGCGCGGGGCTCGTCGAGGAGCCGGCCGTTGGTGATCAGGTTGGTCGCCGTGCCCGCCGCGACGACCTCGCGCACGAGCCGCTCCAGGTCGTCGCGCAGCAGCGGCTCGCCGCCGGTGAAGCTGATCTGCCGCGGCCTGCCTCGCCCGCGCGCCCGCGCAACCCGGCGGATCAGGTCGGCGGCCTGCTCGGTCGGTAGATCCGGCGGCGTCGGACTGCCGGGAATCTTCCACACGTTGTAGCAGTAGATGCAGCGGTTGTTGCACCGCGCCGTAACCTCGAAGAGGACGACCCTCACCCGCGGGCGTGGGCGGCGGAACAGACGGATCAGCCGACGGATCACGATACCACCCTGCCGCGCCGCCCTACGGCCGCTCGAACCTGAACCGGTGCGGCGTCACGGAGGGATCGACGGCGAGGGCGAGACGGCCGCGCACGGCGTCGTGCTCGAATGTCCACGAGCCGGGCGGGTCCGACGACGTCACGCGCACCGACGGGAACAGCGCCGGCGGCAGGACGACCACCGTCGGCCCCGCCACGCCGCTCTCCTCCCAGACGATCTCGAGGGCGCCGGAGGGGCGGTCGCAGATCGACGACACGAGCCTCCCCGCGATGCGGTGCGGGTACGGCCTCGCGAGCGCCCCGGCCGTCGGGTGCGGGCGCCCGTCGCCGTCCAGCAGCGAGAACGATCCCGGACCGCCGCGGCTCATGTCCCACACCAGCGCCGACGCGCCCAGCTCCAGGGCGGCGTCGAGCGCATCGGCCACGTACCGCTGGGCGCCCGCCGCGTCGTTGCGGATCCCGAACTCGCCGATGACGAGCGGCGCGCCGAGGCGGGCCGCGTCGGCCGCAAGCTCGCCGAGGCCGGCGCGTACGGCGGCGGCGCGGCCGTCGTAACCCCCGGTCTCCGTGAACGCCGGGTAGTAGTGCGGCGCATAGACCTCGCCGGGTCCGAACGGCGGCAGGCGGGTGCGCGCCCCGAGATTCACGATCAGCGACGGCTCGAGCAGCAGCAGCCGGCCGGGCGCCGAGGCGAGTGCGGCCGAGCCGACCATGTCGTAGAAGGCCGACAGCACGTCACGCTCGAACACCGCCGCCGTCGCCGACCCAGGAGCCGGCTCGTTCATCAGGTCGAACCCGACCACGGCGGGGTGATCGCCGAGCGCTCGGGCGGCGCGGGCCCACGAATCGCGGTACCGCTCCCGGACGTCGCTGTTTCTCCACAGGTGGTCGAAGCAGGCCGTCACCTCCGGCGCCAGGTAGTTGACGAACCACGGCTCGGCCCGCTCGAACGTGGCGTAGTGCTCCTCGGGACACGCCCAGCGGGGTGCGCCGGCGAACCCGAAGCCGCGACCGAAGACGTCCTGGTGCATGTCGATCGCGACGTCGATCCCGCGCGCGCCGATCCGATCGATCTCCGCCCGAACGGCTGCGAGGTACGCCTCGTCGTGCGTTCCCGGCCCCGGCTCGATCGCCTCCCAGAAGACGAGGAAGCGGACGATCGTCACGCCCCATGCGACGAGCAGGTCGTAGTCGGCGTCGGACAGGCCGGGCATGAAGTCCGGCGGCTCCTTGCTGGTCTGCCCGACGTTGACGCCCACGTAGATGACGGTCCGGCCGGCGTCGTCGAGCAGCGCGGGGCGGGGGGGATCGGCGTCGGCGCCTGCCTCGGCGTCCGCGGCCTCGGCCGCGTCCGGGGCATCGGCGTCCGGGACGTCGCGGTCGTTCGGGCGGATGTCGTTGCAGGCCGTGGTTGCGAGTGCGATCGCGGCCGCGACGATACGCCTCGCGGGCAGCTTCTTAGCGCGGCGGCGCCGCAACCAAAGGGAGTCGTCCGGGTGGCGCAGCGGCGCCGCCGCGCGTCGAGAGTCAAGGGTCGAGAGTTGAGAGTCCGGACAGACCGGGAATTCGTCGCGCCACGCGACGATTCTCGGGAGTAGTAGATCAAAAACAGGTGGCGATGAGGTCCAGCCGTTCTTCCCAGGTTGTAGGGGGACAACAGGATGAACAGGAGGAGGAACGACCTATCTGTGGAGCCTCTTGAACTCCAACTTGGGCATGACCTCGAAGCATGCGCCGATGATCTTCTCGGTGAGGTCCTCATGCAACATCCCATCCTGTC
>CAMTWF010000236.1:0-7963 GCA_947085355.1 uncultured delta proteobacterium | reverse complement strand
TTCCATCGGCCCGGCGAACCGCTGCCTCCGCCGAGGTACGCACAGGCCGGGATCGCCGAGGAGCCGTGGACGCCGCAGGTCGAGGACTTGCCGGAGGCTGGGGCAGGCGACGAGGGCGAATGGTAGCTGTTCGCGGCGGGCGGATCGAATGCGCACGGAGTGTGGTACAGTCTGCAAGCGGAGCGACGACGTGCCAAGGAAAAAGAAGACGAAAGACAAGGATTCGGCCGCCGGTTCGAGCACTGGCGGCGCCCCCAGCCGGGCCGCGCCGTCCGGCGTGCATGCCGCGCCGCCGGCGTCGGTCCCCGCGAAACGGCCCGACGGCGACGGCCCGGAGCGCATGGGACTGGCGCTGTGCGATGCCGAGGCGCGCCGGGCCGAGGTGGAGTCGCTGAACGAGCGGCTGCGGTCCGAGCTTCAGGGGCTGCGCGTCGAGGTCGCGGAACTGCGCGCGCAGATCGACATCGTCGCCGCCACCGACGCCATCAGCGGCGCGCTCAACCGCCGCGCGTTCCTCGACGCCTTCCGCAAGGAGTGGCACCGCGCGCGCCGCTACGGCAGGCCGCTCGCGGTCATCATGACCGACATCGACCAGTTCAAGGTGATCAACGACGGCTACGGCAGCGAGTTCGGCGATCGCATCCTTCGCCTCGTCGCGCAGTCCCTCCAGAAGGCGGCACGCGGTACGGACGTCATCGGCCGGTACGGCGGCGACTCGTTCGGAATCGTGCTTCCCGAGACGGATCCCCAGGCGGCGCGCCGCGTGGCCGAGCGCCTCCGCAAGGGCCTCGAGAACGCCGCGTTCGAGCACAAGACCAAGGGCGTCCTGGTGACCGCCAGCTTCGGCGTCGCCTGCTCGGAGGAAGGCGATCCCGAGCCGGAAGCTCTGCTCCTGCGCGCCGACGACCACCTCTACCAGGCGAAACGCGCCGGCAGGAACGTCGTGGTGGACGATGAGAGCTGATCGGGGTTTGGAGTTTGGAACAGATTGAAACCCGAAACCCGAAACCCGAAACCCGAAACCCGAAACCCCCCCGGAGTGCGACTACTTGAACTGGCGGCGAGCGGCGCGGCGCAGGCGCTTGAGCGCCTCGCGTTCCTTGCGCTTGCGG
This sequence comes from uncultured delta proteobacterium, assembly GCA_947085355.1. Lineage (GTDB taxonomy): Bacteria > Myxococcota_A > Polyangia > DRWM01 > JAAZOP01 > CAMTWF01. Next base: position 6,851 of record CAMTWF010000236.1, on the reverse strand, counting down.
CGCACGGACGGTTTCTCGTAGAAGCGGCGGCGCTTGATCTCCTGCAGGACGCCTTCCTTGCTCATGCGGTTCTTGAGCGCCCGCATGGCCTTGTCGACGTTCGCGTCCTTCACCTCGACCTCGATCGGACGGAAGTAGACCGGTCGGTCGCGGCCCCCCCTGTAGCGTTCCCTGGGACGCTCGCGATCAGGAGCCTGCTCCGGCCCCCGATCGGTCTCGACGTCGACGGCGTGATCGTCAGCGGGTTGTCGGTCCACGAACACCTCCACCTCGCGCACTGCGCGCTCCAGGCGGGCGGGACAGCTACAGGACGCCCCAGTGGTTGTCAAGGCCGCGCAACGGTGCCGGGATTCGGATCCGAATCCCAGAACGGCGGCGCCGCAACCAAACGATGAATCACCGCAGAGACCGCAGAGGGCGCAGAGAATGGTCTCTGTGTTCTCTGCGTGCTCCGCGGTGACCAATATCGTCGCGCCGTGCGACGAAGTTCGGGGGTAGCAGACCAGAACGGCGGCGCTTGACGCGCGCCGCCGGCAAGGACAGCCTCCGCTCGTGGACAACGCGGACGTCGTCCGGAGCTTCGCGGTCGAGGAGCGAATCCCCCTGGCTGGCACGACGCCGGTGGGGCCGGTCGAGCCCGAAGGCTCCCGGCTGCTCGATTGGCTGCGCCGAGGGCTGGCGGGCGACCTGACGTACCTGGCCCGCACCGCGGACCTGCGCGGGAATCCCGCCAGTCCGAGGCTGCTGCGGGGCGGAGCGATGGGAGCCGTCGTGCTCGGCTTGCCCTACGATCGAATCCATTCAGCCGGGGAGGACCGCCCGGCCGCAGGACTGCCGGAATTCCCCGCCACCGCCGGCGCGGCCTCTGCGTCCCCCCCGGACCCCCCGCCGGCCGCCTCGGGCAAAGCCCTCGGCGGCCGGCCACCCGTTCCTCGGAAACCGCGAGGAGGGGAGGGGAACGGTTGCTACGATCGATCCCTGCCGGCGGGCGCGGATGCGACCGGTCCGGTGGCGGGCTACGCACGCGGACGCGACTACCACGCTGTCTTTCGGGACCTCCTGCGCCGGCTCGCCGCGCGCCTGCGCGCCGCCGATCCCGGCGTCGTCGTGCGCCCCTTCTGCGACACCGCTCCCGTCATGGACCGGGCCCTGGCCGTCCGCGCAGGCCTCGGCTGGCAGGGGCGCAACGCGATGGTCATCCACCCGGAACACGGGTCGACCTTCGTCATCGGCGGGCTGCTCGTGAACCGGCTCCTGCCGGCGGCGGAAGCGGTCGAGCCGCGCTGCGGCCACTGCCGGCTCTGCATGGACGCTTGCCCGACGAGGGCGCTGTCGGCCGAGGGCGTCCTCGACGCCCGCCGCTGCCTCTCGACGTGGACCACGCGCGGCCGCCGGCCCCCGCCGGGATTGCCCGACGGCCCGTACTCGCTCGGCTGCGACGTCTGCCAGGACGTCTGTCCGTTCAACCGGGGTCCCGGTCCCGTCCGGCATGCGGGGTTCCGTGTCCGGGACCATCGCCGACCCCGTTCGCCGTAGTCCCGATCGCACGAAATTCGACTCCACACCGACGGACCTGCGAAGATCGCGTCGAAATGCCCGGAGGTGCATCGATGTTCACGACTTCCACCCGCAGCAGGCCCCCGCGCGGCGCGTTCGCGGCCGTCCTCTGCCTGGCTCTTGGCCTGTCGGTTCCGGAGCCGTCGCGCGCCCGCACCCAGGAGGTGTTCGCCTACTCGCGCGACATCGTCTGGAACACGGCGGTCAGGCTCCTGCGCGTCGATCTCGGGTACGAGATCGTCGAGCAGGACAAGGAGAACGGCTACATCCTCTTCCAGTTCGCCCGCAACGGGCGCACGTACAGCGGTTCGGTCGAGTTCGTGGAAGGGACCGGCGAGCATGGCGCCCGGACAATCGACGTGTCGTTGACCGTGGGGGGCCTGCCGGAGGCCGCCGAGCGCGATCTGCTGCGCAAGCTCGAGGCGAAGCTGCGGAGCGACTACGGCCTGCCGGTTCGGCCCCCGAGGCCCGCGCCTCCAGCCGAGCCGCCCGCGGAGCCCCCGGCGGCCGAGCCTGCCGCGTAACCGTCCACGACCACGACCACGTGGGAAATCGGGATATGCACCCGATCTACATCGACCGGGGGACGGCAGGAAAAGGGTTGCGCGCTTGCGGGTCGGACCCGGAAGACGTATTCAACGGCGTGCGGGCCGGCATGGACACCGGGCCGCGGGTGTTGAGCGTACCAGGGATTCGCGGATGCAGACAGTCGAAGCCATGGCGGTGGGAGTACGGAGGAAGCGGCGGCGAAGGGCGGCCGGGGGCTGGGTGCTCTCCGGAGTGCTGTCGGTGGGCCTGCATCACCTGGCGATCCAGGGGCTCGACATCTCCGGCCTGGCGCCGTCGGTTGGCGGGGCGCGACCGGCCGTGACGCTCGACCTGTTCGATGCCCCGCGACCGGCGCCGGCCGTCGCCCCGGCGACGAAGGTCGCGGTTGCCGAGCCGGACAAGCCCGCGGCGTCGCAGCCGGCCGACGCGTCGAAGCCGCCGGAGACGAAGCAGCCGGAGCGTCGCGCCGGGGCGCGCGGGCCGAGACGGGGGGGGCGGGCCGGCGCTCGCCGGCTGCCCGAGGCGCGACCCGGCGAGGACGCGCTGGTGCTGGAAGGCGACCATCGGGAGCAGTACGACCCGCTGAACCCGAGGCTGCGGATGGGCGACTGGGGCGCCGAGCGATTCGCGGCTGCGGAGCGGTTCTTCGACGCGACGGCTCGCGAGGGGGCGCGAGGGTTGATGCCCGAGTCGCTGCGGTCCCCGTTCGAGCAGTTCGAGCGGTTCGACCTGTGGGGCGGGGACGCCTTGCCGGCGTTCGCCGACTTCTTCGATGCCGCGTCCGACGCCATCCGGCTGGCGATCAACCCCGAGTCCCCGGACGCCTTGCGGTACGCGCCGGTCGACGCCGTGGTGCTGGCGTACCTGAACCTGCGCGCCATCGACGGCGGACCGCACGAAGCGGGCGTCGCGGCGCTCCTGCGCGCGCTGCCCGAATACGGCACCATCGTCGGCCACATCGAGATCAGCCTCCTGGACAGTGCCGACGAGATCTACGTCACGTCGTCCGATCCGGCGGACAGGTCGAAGACGGTCGTCCTGCTGCGGCACCGCATGCCGGAGGACGAGATCCGGGCGCTGGTGGGCCGGCAGATCGCGATGGCCGGCGGCGCACCGTCGTGGTCGATGATCTCGGACAGGCCGGCCGTGACCGTGGACGCCGAGCACGCCGGCGCGACGCCGTGGCTCTACCTGTTCCCGGAGCCGGGACTGGTGATGGCGGTCCACCGCGCCAACCTAGGCCCCGTCCTCGCGGCGCTCGGCGGCCAGGCCGGCCGGGGCGCGCAGCCGACGCTCGTGTACCAGATCCGCCGTCTCACGCGGCCCTCGCTCGACGCGGACGATTCGGACGAACCCGCCGCCGCCCCGACGTTGTTCGCCCTGGCCGACTCGGGGACCCTGGGGGCGCACCTCCGTGTCTTCGCCCGGGCGCTGTCGGGCGTGGAGGCCGGCGCGTTCTCCGGCGGCTACCTGCGGGTGACCGGCGGGCCGTCCCCGGAGGTGCTCGGCGGCCTGCGGCTTGCGGCGCCGGACGACGCGCCGCAGTGGGCCACGGTGATGGAGCGGATCGAGTTGCAGGAGTTGGCCAAGGTGTTCGATTTCGAATGGGCCGGCCGCAGCGACCGCCTGTTCTTCCGGCTGGGCCTGACCGATCCGATGCTCGAATCGGGACTCGGGGTCTTCCGCCTGTGGACGGACCGCATCCGTGCCGCCGGCGCCTCGACGGAACTCCCCGACGCGCCCGCGCTGCACGGCGACGTGATCGGGTCGGCAGTGCTTGCGCCGTCCGCGCCGTCGGCGGATGCCGGCGCGAAGCCGCCGCAGGTCGAGACTTCGGCGAAAGAGGACGCCGGGGCGGGGGAGGAGCAGGAGTGGTCGGTGGTCAGTCCGGACGAGGCAAGTGTGCTGACCACTGGCCACTGACCACTGACCACTGGTGGAGGAGACACGTTGCGCAAGCTTTTCGGCACCGATGGTATTCGCGGCGTAGCCAACCGCCACCCGATGACGGCCGAGATGGCGGTGCGGGTCGGGATGGCGCTGGCGGAGGTCTGCCGCCGCAACGGCGGGGTGCGCAGGCCGCAGGTAGTGATCGGCAAGGACACCAGGCTGTCCGGCTACATGCTCGAAACCGCGCTGGCGTCGGGCTTCATCTCGATGGGCGGCGACGTGCTCCTCTGCGGCCCGCTGTCCACGCCGGGCGTCTCGTTCATCACGACGTCGATGCGCGCCGACGCCGGCGTGATGATCTCCGCCTCCCACAATCCGTACCGCGACAACGGCATCAAGGTGTTCGGGGCGGACGGGTTCAAGTTGCCGGACGAGCGCGAGGCCGAGATCGAGCGGAGTCTCGACGACGGCGAGCGGCTGGAGCGGCGGCGGGTGGCGCCCGAGCGGCTCGGCCAGGCGCACCGCATCGACGACGCGCTCGGCCGCTACGTCGTCGAACTCAAGCACACCTTCCCCAGGCAGATGCGCCTCGACGGCGTGCGCATCGTGGTCGACGCCGCCAACGGCGCCGCGTACCGATCCGCTCCGCTGGTGCTGCGCGAACTCGGCGCCGACGCGATCGCGCTGGCCGTGCGGCCCGACGGCCGCAACATCAACCGGCGCTGCGGGGCGCTGCACCCCGAGCCGATGTGCGCCGAGGTCCGACGGTCCGGAGCCCGCCTCGGCGTGGCGCTCGACGGCGACGCCGATCGCGTGATCGTCGCCGACGAACGCGGCCGCGTCGTCGACGGCGACGCCATCATGGCGATTCTGGCGACCGACATGCTCCGCCGCGGCGCCCTCGCCAAGAGGACGCTCGTGGTCACCGTCATGAGCAACGTCGGCCTCGTGAAGTCGATCGAGGCGGCCGGCGGCAGGGTGGTCCGCACGGGGGTCGGCGACAGGTACGTCGTCGAGCGCATGCGTGCCGATGGCTACAACTTCGGCGGCGAGCAGTCGGGGCACCTGGTGTTCCTCGACCACGCCCCCACGGGCGACGGCGTGCTCGGGGCGCTGCAACTCCTCTCGGTGATGGTTCGCCGCGGCGAGAAGCTCTCGCGGCTGGTGTCCGAGTCGTTCCGTCCGTACCCGCAGGTGCTGCTGACCTTGCGGGTGCGCGAGCGCCCCCCGTTGGAGGGTCTGCCGGCGGTGCAGCGGGCGATCCGCGAGACCGAGCGGCGGCTCGGGGCCGACGGGCGGGTTCTCGTGCGCTACTCGGGCACCGAGCCGGCGGCGCGGGTGATGGTCGAGGGGCCCGAGCGGCGTGCGGTCGCCGCCCACGCGCGGAACATCGCCGCCGCGATCCGGCGCGAGATCGGGGCCTGACGATTTCGGATTGTAGCTTCGCGGCGCGGCGGCGCTGCAACCAAACGTGGCGGCGTTTGTCGCTCCTGCGGGGTACCGCCCGCCGAGAGCTTGCGGAGCGCCTTCTGCGCCCCTTGACTCCCGCTGATTCCCGGGGGGAACCTCACGAGGTGAGTTAGGGCGGCAGCGCGCGCCCGAGCGTGGTTTCGAGCCGTTGTTCGGCTGGAACCGGGGCACACGACAGGCGGGTTTGGAGGGCGATGCGGAGCGTGGAGCAACTTGGGGATCGCCTGCTGCGGCTGCTGCTGGCGTCGCTGCGCAACGAGCTGGTGCTCACCCACGGGCCTGCTCTGACCTCGCTGGTGCTCTACGGGTCGCGGGCCCGCGGCTCGGCGCGGCCGGACAGCGACATCGACCTGCTGCTCGTCGCCGAGGAGCCGCGACACCGCGACGGCCTGGCGGGCGTGCGGGAGGCATTCGAGGCGTGCGCCGACTACCGGGCGTGGGTGGCGGAGCGCGGCGGGCCCACGATCGGCGTCGTCCCGGTCACGCCGGACGAGGCGCGCGAGAGCCGGTATCTGTACCTGGACCTGGTCGACGACGCGGTGTTCGTCTACGATCGCGACGACTTCATGCGGCGCCGGCTCGAGGCGTTGGCGACCCGGCTGCGCGAGCTGGGGTCCTACCGCGCGGTCCTCGCCGACGGCTCGTACTTGTGGATCCTCAAGCCCGGCCTCCGGCTGGGGGAAACGGTGGAGTTCTAGTCATGACCAACCATGCGGCCGCGCGGAAGCTGCTCGACCACGCGCGGCAACACCTGCTGCCCGAGATGCGGCGCGCGCGGGCGGCCGGCGGCGATTCCCGGGTCGTGCGCCTGGCGCAGGAGGCGCTGGAACTCGCGCTCAAGGCGGCGGTGCGGGAACTGGGCGCCGACTACCCGAAAGTGCACGATGCGGCGGCCGCCTTCCTCGCCGTGGCGCTCGGCGCCGGCGTGACGCTGTCGTCCGCCGAGGCCCGCCGGCTGCTCGATGAGTCCAAGTGGCTGGCGGACCATCGCGGCCCGGCCGGGTATCTGGAGCGTGAGTTCGACGCCGACGAGGCGGCGCGCGCCGCCGCCGCCGCGGAGTGGGCCTTCGCGCTGGTCGAGCAGCGCGTCTTTCGCGCCGCGGAGCCCGACGCCTGACGTCGCCGTCGACCGCGCCCCGGCTTCGGCCGCGAGACCGACGCGCCGGTCGAGGTGTACACCAGGGAGACAGCCGAACACGCCGTCACGCCGGCCCGGGAAGTCACCGCGGGTCATGTGGGACACACCCGTTTGGTTGCGGCGCCGCCGCGCTGCGAAGCGACCGCGCGACGACAACCTGCGATCCGGCACGGTCGAGCTACTGCGATCCCTCGATGAGGGGCGGGACCAGGAAGTAGACCTGGCGCGAATCCAGCGGCGTGAAGAG
>CAMTWF010000235.1:0-2073 GCA_947085355.1 uncultured delta proteobacterium | reverse complement strand
TCACTATTCATGAGGCGCGACCTGCGGGTTCGAGCGCTTGGCCGATTCCGGCCCGATGGCGCGCGGGAGGCGAATCATGAAGCGTACGAACGAAGTCGTCCGAGTGATCGTGACGCTGCTCCTCGGCGCAGTCTGGTGGCCCGGTCTCGGATGCGACGGTCAACCGGCCCCTCCGGCGAGGGACGATGCGGGCGACGCGGCGGACGACCGCGGGGAGACGCCCCACGACGTGACCGAGGACGCCGAGGCGAACGACGCGGAGGACGGGGAGGACGGCGAGAACGGGGAGTGCACGGCCCCGCTGCAGATGTGCGGGGACGAGTGCGTGAACACGATGACGGACGCGCGCCACTGCAGCGCGTGCGATACGCCCTGCGATCCGCCCCGCGAGTGTGTCCGCGGCCTGTGTCAGGTGGTCTGTTCCGGGCAGGGGCTGGCGTGCGGGGACGAATGCGTCGATCGGATGAGCGATCCCGACAACTGCGGCGCGTGCGGCGTGAGGTGCCCGGAACCCCAGGTGTGCGCCCTCGGGTTGTGCGTCACCGAGTGCCCGCCCGGTTCCGATGAGGCCCGCCTGACGCCGTGCGGCCGGGCGTGCGCGGACCTCCGGGCCAGCATAGACCACTGCGGCAGGTGCTACATCGCGTGCGGCAACCGGCAATGGTGTGTCAGCGGAGAGTGCCGCGACAGCCCGTGCGCGGCTGGGGACCTGCTGTGCAACGATATCTGCGTCCCGCAGGACGAGAACAACTGCGGCGAGTGCGACCTGGTCTGCGGCGCTGGGATTACCTGTTGCGACCGCCTGTTAGCGTCCGGGATGATCTGCGCGAACCTGCAGGCCGATCCGTGGTACTGCGGTGACTGCGCGAACATGTGCGACCCCGGCATGAACTGCGTCGGCGGCCAGTGCCGGGCGCCGTGATCCCCGGTCGCGCGGCGGCGGAGCAGGAGGCGGGCGCGTCGTGACTCCGGAGCAGGCCGGACAGGTACGCGGCTACAGGATCGTCCAGCCGCTCGGCAAGGGCGGCATGGGCGCCGTCTTCGTCGCCGAGAAGATCGCGACGCGGCAGCGATTCGCCGTCAAGTTCCTCAAGGAAGAGTACATGCGCGACGAAACGTATCTCGCGCGCTTCGAGCGCGAGGTGCAGGCGTTGCTTGCGATCCGGCACCCGCACGTCGTCAACGTGTTCGACTGGCATCTGCCGCCGCCGGCGGAGGGCGGAACCCCGTTCGTCGTGATGGAACTGCTCGACGGCGAGGGCCTCGACCAGCTTCTTCGTCGCGAGCGGCTCCTGTCGCCCGGCGTGGCGGCCGCGATCATGCTCCAGATGCTCGACGGCCTGTCGGCGGCGCACGCCGTAGGCCTCATCCACCGCGATCTGGGGCCCAGCAACGTGTTCATGGTCTCGACGCCCGACGCCAAGCCGCTCGTGAAGATCCTCGACTTCGGCCTGGCTCGCCCGCTCGCTCCCGACGAGGAGGCCAGCGATCTCACCCAGGCCGGCACGCTGCTCGGCAAGCCGGCCTACGTCGCCCCGGAGATGTTCCTCGAACTGCCGCTCGACGCAAGATCCGACCTCTACGCCTGCGGCATGATCCTGTTCCGCATGCTCGCCGGGCGGCTCCCCTACAAGCAGACCCAGGTCCAGACGCTGTGGCTCGAACGGTACGACGAGGTGCGGCGAGGGGACGAACTGCCGGCGGTCGGACACTACGCCTCGTGGATCCCCGAACAGCTCGATCGGATCGTCGCCAAGGCCGTCCGCCGGAGCCCCGACGACCGCTACCAGTCGGCCGAGGAGATGCAGGGCGCGCTGCTGGCGATCGCACCAGGCGTGCTGCAGGAAGCAGGCAGCAGGTCGATCCGGGCGCCCAGAGCCGACGACGCCGGCCACTCCGGAGTCTCCAGGCCGCCCGTCGTCCGCACGGCCACCGGCGGCATGAAGCTCACGCGGCCGGAGAGGCGGAAGGCCTTCCCGCTCGCGATCGCGGGCGGCGTCGCGGTCGCCGCGGCCGTGACGCTCGTCCTGGCCGGCATCCTCGGGCGGGGCGGCGACGACGACGACGACGACG
>CAMTWF010000234.1:0-1155 GCA_947085355.1 uncultured delta proteobacterium | reverse complement strand
CACAACCCTCGACAACCCGGCGAATCAGGCATACGGCAGCTTCGGCGTCAGCGTGACCTCCGCGGGTGACGTGACCGGCGACGGCTATGCCGACGTCATCGTCGGCGCCTGCCAGCAGTCCGCCGGCGCGACGTACGAGGGCAACGCCTTCGTCCATCACGGCGGCGCAACGGGAATCCTGACCACGCCCAACACAACCCTCGACAACCCGGCGAATCAGGCAGGCGGCCATTTCGGCAGGAGGGTGGCCTCTGCGGGCGATCTGAACGGCGACGGCTATGCCGACGTCATCGTCGGCGCCCCTAGCCAGACAGCCAGCGCGGCGGACGAGGGGACGGCCTTCGTCTATCACGGCGGCGCGACGGGCATCCCGACCACACGCACCAGAGGCCTCGAGAACCCGGCGAATCAGGCATTCGGCCGGTTCGGCGACAGCGTGGCCTCCGCGGGCGACGTGAACGGCGACGGCTATGCCGACGTCATCGTTGGCGCCTGGGCGCAGAACGCCCCTGCAACGAACGAGGGGAACGCCTTCGTCTATCACGGCGGCGCAACGGGAATCCCGACCACGCCCAACACAACCCTCGACAACCCGGCCAATCAGGCAGAAGGCTGGTTCGGCTCGAGCGTGGCCTCCGCGGGCGACGTGAACGGCGACGGCTATGCCGACGTCATCGTCGGCGCCTACGGGCAGGACGCCGGCGCGACGGTCGAGGGGAACGCCTTTGTCTATCACGGCGGCCCGGCGGGCATCCCGACCACGCCCACCAGAACCCTCGACAACCCGGCGAATCAGGCATACGGCCAATTCGGCCGCAGCGTGGCCTTCCGGGACGAGGGATGGGGGACGGCGGACGGCGGACGGCGGACGGCGGACGAGGGTCGGCCGGAAGCCCGCTTCACCCGGGCGTTCCCCTGCAGCCTGCGGGAGATCGTCCGGCTCACCCGGGCGTTCCGAACTGGAGTACCGGCTTGACGTTGGCAGACAAGGGGGCGCATTTCCACGCGCGGAGCAGTCGTTTCCATGCTCGGGGCGGTCGCGGCGACGCTCGGGGTGGTCGCGGCGACGCTCGGGGCGGTCGCGGCGACGCTCGGGGCGGTCGCGGCGACGCTCGGGGCGGTCGCGGCGACGCTCGGGGTGGTCGCGGCGACGCT
>CAMTWF010000233.1:0-17531 GCA_947085355.1 uncultured delta proteobacterium | reverse complement strand
GCTGTTTCTCATCCGACGGCGCCGACGATCGACGTCAGCCTTCCATGCGTTCGGCCTCGCGCGAGAGGCGCATGGCGCAGAAGCGAGGGCCGCACATGGTGCAGCAGTCGTCCGGCAGGTCGCAGCCGGCCAGGCTCTCGTCGCGCATCCGGCGGGCGGTGTCCGGGTCGAGCGCCAGGCGGAACATCGTCTCCCAGTCGAACCGGTAGCGCGCGGCCGACATCGCGTCGTCCCGCTCGCGCGCTCCCGGCCTGCCGCGCGCCACGTCGGCGGCGTGGGCGGCGAGCTTGTGCGCGACGATCCCCGCCCGGACGTCATCGAGACCCGGCAGGCCCAGATGCTCCTTGGGCGTCACGTAACAGAGCATCGCGGCGCCGTGGAAGGCGGCGATGGCGCCGCCGATCGCGCCGGCGATGTGATCGTGGCCCGCGCCGATGTCGGTCACCAGCGGCCCGAGCACGTAGAAGGGCGCGCCGTCGCAGACGCGCCGCTGGCGCTCCACGTTCTCGGCAATCTTGTCGATCGGCACGTGCCCCGGCCCCTCGATCATCACCTGGATGCCGCGCTCGCGCGCCCGCCGGGCCAGATCGCCCAGGACGTCGAGCTCGGCGAACTGGGCCTCGTCGTTGGCGTCGGCGATGCAGCCGGGGCGCAGCCCGTCGCCGAGCGACAAGGCCATGTCGTAGCGGGCGCAGATCGCGAGAAGGTCGTCGAAGCGGTCGTGGAACGGGTTCTGGCGCCCGGTCGAGATCATCCACTGGGCCACGAGGGCGCCGCCGCGGCTCACGATGCCGGTCCGCCGCTTCCGCGCCATCGGCAGCATCTCGCGCAGCACGCCGGCGTGGATCGTCGCGAAATCGACGCCGTCGGCCGCGTGCCGCTCGACGGCCGCCAGGAACTCATCCTCGGAGATCGCCCGCGGGTCCTCGGCCGCCAGCGCCGCCTGGTAGATCGGCACGGTGCCGACCGGCAGAGGGGACGCCGCGACGATCGCGCGGCGGATGGCGTCCACGTCCCCGCCCGTCGACAGGTCCATCACCGCGTCGGCCCCAAGCCGCACGCAGACGTCGAGCTTCGCCGTCTCCCCCGCAAGGTCGGAGCCCGCCGCCGAGTTGCCGATGTTGGCGTTCACCTTGCAGGACACGGCCTCGCCGATCGCCGCCGGGTCCAGGGCGCCGTGCCGCACGTTCGCCGGGACGATCGCCCGCCCCGCCGCCACCAGGTCCCGCAACGTCTCCGCCGCGATCCCATCGCGCCGGGCCGCGAACGCCACTTCCTCCGTGACGACGCCGTCCCTCGCCGCCCGGATCTGCGTCACGCACTCGCCCCTGCGAAGCCGGGACCATTCGCGCTTCATGCGTCGGTCCCCGGCACGGCGGTAGCCGAAGCGATGGTCATGGCTCGATCCAGAGAACCGACAGCGGCAGTTCCACCGCCTCGAACGGCTCCGCGCGTACCTTCTCGTCGCCGCCGTGTGTCGAGACGAGCATCCACCGCTCACGCTCCCGCCGGAACACTTCGAGCGTCCGGTGAACCGGATTGATCAGCCAGGCATGACCCACCTGTTCCCGGACGTAGATCGGCATCTTGCGCACTCGGTCCAGCCGTTCGGTGGCCGGCGAGAGCACCTCGCATACCCAATCCGGGGCCAGATCCAGGAATGCGACGTCCGGTACGCTCGGCATCCGCTCCCGCCGCCAGCCGGCGAGATCGGGGACCAGCACGTCCGGCCCCAGGTGCAGCTCGGGCTCGTCGAGGATCCACCAGCCGCCCGGGCCGCCCCCGGAGCCAAGATGGAGAGGACCACCAAGGCACACGCCGAGGGCCGAGGAGACGTGTACGTGACGGATGACAGGCTGCGGGCTGGTGACGAGCTCCCCGTCGACGATCTCGGCGACCATGCAATCCGGGGCCCGAAGGATGTCCTCGTAGGTCGCACGGCGGTGGGCCGGAGTGCTCATCCGCTTGTTCCTACCACGTCCCCCGGCGCCGCGCCAATCCAGGCCCCAATCCGTTCTCCTGCCCTTGCCTACTGACCACTGACCACCGACCAGGCCAGCATCAGCGCCTCGAAATCGACCGGCGTGACGGCCCGGACGTCGACGATCCGCCCGTCGGGCCCGCGGATCGGCTCCAGGGCCGGCGGCAGGAACGCCACGCGCCGCGGCACCCCGGCCAGGTCGGCCCGCCGCCGCGCCTCCTCGCGCCAACCCCGCGGCGCCCGCGCACCGTACGTCTCCACCAGGGCCCGCGCCGCGTCGTAGTCCCCCTCGACCCGCACGCGCTGCATCTCGACCAGAAGCTCCCCGACGACGACGTTCCAGAGGCCCGCGTCCGGGATCCGCAGGAACAGCACGCCGGCGCGCCGATCCTCGCGCACCGCCCCGCGCTCGATCGCGTACCGCACGATCATCAGGTGCGCCCGCCGGTGGTCCCCCTCGACGGTGTCCGACGACAGGTCGCGCAGCAGCGGCAGCACGCCCCGGACGTAGCCGCGCGCCATCTCGGCGCCGCACCGCGAATCGGGCAGCAGGCCCAGGTCCACCAGCCGCGGCTCCCCGGCGAGACGCAGCGCGACGAGATCGGCCCTCGCCTCCTCGACGGCGCCGGCGTGCTCGCGCAGCATCCTCCGCGGGTCGCCGTCCGCCTCCCCCGTGTCCACGCCCGCCTCGTGGCCGACCACGTCGTGCACGGCCGCCAGCGCCGTCCAGGCCGCGCGGCCGCACCGGGACGCCTCGGCGATCTCCTCGTCGTCCCACGCGAACCCGGCCGCCAGGCGATCCAGCAGAGTCGCGGCCGCGTCGTCCACGTTGACGAACTGGAACGTCCGCGACCCGTGACCGCGCCGGATCCAGGGGTCGTCCGGCAGGCTGACGGCGGCCGGCGTCATGAGCGCCGCGCCGCCGGATGCGGTCAGCACCGCCGCCGCCGTGACGGCCGCGACATCGAACGTGCGCCGCCGCCGCGACTCGGGCCACGGCATCCGCTCCTCCCAGTACGGCGCGTTCCGGGCCAGCGCGCGCAGCATCGCGGTCCGCTCCCGGTCGGGGAACAGCACGATCCCCTCCCACGTCCCCTTGACCGACCGCGGATCGTCGCCGGCGCCGACGAACCCCAGGATCGCATCGATCGGCGGATCGTCGGCGACCCACGCCTTCCAGTACTCGCGCAGCGCTCGCGGGTCGCCGGTCTCGAAATGGTCGATCAGGAGCCCCAGCGCCGCGGCCTGCGCCTCCGTAGCGTACGGCAGGGCCTCGCGCAGGCGGGACACCACCCGCGACAGCTCGCGGGCGTACAGCCCAGGCGGCACGCCCTCGCGCCCGGCCCGGTAGACCCGCTCGACCGTCCCGGGCGGCGCCGACGGCGACACCGGGCGGAACCTCGCGGCAGAGCCGCTCGGTTCCACGGCGGCGGGGTCGAAGATCGACGGCGCCAGATCATCGATGGCCGAGCGCAAGTCGTCCTCGTCCAGGAAGCCGAACCGCTCGCCGGAATGAAATGCCGTCAGCGCCGCCGCCAGCAGCTCGTCGAACGAGAAGCCCGGAGGGGTCTTCTCCCGCGTGACCGGGTCGTGGATCCCGCGGTGGATCCAGAAGAGCTTGAGGTACTCGCGGATCCGGTCGAGCGCGTCCGGATCCACGGCCCTCCCGCGGGAGACGATCCCCTCGAGCAGCGCCTTGATCTCCAGGTTCCGCGCGTACCGTTGGTCGTACGCAATCGGGTCGCCCGCAATCGCGGCCGACGCAAGGTGGTAGGCGAGGATTCGCTGCCCGGGCTCCAGGGCATCGAACCCGCTTGCGTCGAGCTGCAGAACGGCGACGTCGCGGACGCGCTCCACAATGCGCCCGCGCGGCGCCGCCGCGACCGGCGCCGACTCCGGGGCCGGCCGCGGCGCCGCGGGCTCGGGGGCCCTCGGGCACGCGACGAGCAACAGGAGCGCGCAGTGGCGCACGGCGGCGAATTGTCGGTTCACGCTGCTCCATCCGCCCGCGGCAGCGGCGAACGGCCTACGGCGCGAGGGCGTCCGGGACGCGAAGCGCCCACGTGTCGCGCTGGGCCACGGGCGATCCGGCGTCCACGGGGGGAGGCGGCGGGGGAGACGCCTCCCTTCGCAGATCGATCAACACGTCCCGCGGCGTGGACGGCACGCGGATCGTCCGCTCGCCGGACCACTGGCCCTTGCGGACCCGGAGGCGGATCTCGGTCCCCGGAATCGCGAGGATCGTGCACGGGGTGGGCTCGCACCCGACGGTCCCTCTCGAATCGAAGACCTTCGCGCCTTCGAGCGGCGTGACTATCCGCAGCGCCACCTTCCGCACGTCCGCATCCGCGGACCCGGCTTCCTCGCCCGTGGCCTCGGTCGTCCCGGCGTCGGCGGGCGGCTCGTCGCCCGCATCCGCGGCGGCGACGGCCTCCGCCCCGGCGTCGGGCGCGGCGGCGGGGAGATCGGGAGCGGTCGTCGCGTCGCGGATGATGCGGACGACGCGCAACGACGTGCCGGCGTCCGCGGTCCGCGCCGCGGCCGCCGGCGCCTCGTCCTGGGGAACGTCCCTGACGGCCAGATAGGCGCCCGTTGCGGCGGCCGCCGCCAGCGCGACCGCCAGCATTCCCATGGCGGCGCGGGGCAGGAACGACCTGCCGGTCCGCGCGGCGCCCGCCACGGGCCTCAGCGAGCGCGTGGACGTCCCGGCGGGGATCGCGCCGGCGCGCGCTCCCGCCGACGCATCCGCCTCGGGCACGGTCGACGCCCTGGCCGGGTCGGGGTGCTCGCCGGCGACGGCCCGCAGGTCCTCCAGCATTTCGAGCATCGTCGAGTACCGCTGGTCGCGATCCTTGGCCATCGCCTTCATCACGACGGCCTCGACGGCGGGCGGCGTCGCGACGTCGGGGGCCGCCTCGGCCATCGGCGGCGGCTGCTCGAACATGTGCTTCGTGAGGACGGCCATGAACGAGTCGCCGCCGAACGGCGCGCAACCGGCGAGCATCTCGTAGAGCATCACGCCGGCCGCATAGACGTCGACGCGCAGGTCGAGCGTCTGCCCGCGGGCCTGCTCGGGCGACATGTACTCCGGCGTCCCGAAGATCACGCCGGTCTGCGTCAGGCGGCGGCCCTCGGCGTCCAGCGTCGTCATCTTCGCGATGCCGAAGTCGAGGACCTTGACGACGTCGCGCCGGTCGTCCTTGTGGACCAGGAAGACGTTCTCGGGCTTGAGGTCCCGGTGGATGATCCCTTTCTGGTGCGCGGCGTGGAGCGCCCGGCACACCTGGGAGACGATGTGGACGGCGCGACGCAGCGGCAGGCGGCGCTCGCGCTTGAGGACGTCGGCGAGGTCCTCGCCGCGGAGCAGTTCCATCGCGAAGAAGATCCCGCCGCCCGGCATCTCGCCGAAGTCCGAGACGTCGATGATGTTCTCGTGGCCGATGATCGACGCGCTCCGCGCCTCCTGCTTGAACCGCTCGACCAGGTCCGACTTGCGGGCGAAGTCGTCCCTCAGCACCTTGATCGCCACGTGCTTCCCCAGCACGATGTGCTCGGCCTCGTAGACCACCCCCATCCCGCCCTCGCCGATCCGGCGCAGGATCCGGTACCGCTCGGCCACCACCATCCCGACCCGCGGGTCTCCCGGCGCTGCCGTTTCGGACCCGTCGTCCGGCACGAGCCGCGCGCCGTCCTCGGGGCAGAAGACGCCGTCATCGCCGGATCGGTGGTCGCACCGGGGACAGACGCGCATCGGCGCGAAACCTAGCACCGGGGAGAGCATTCGGCAATCAGTGGTCAGTGGTCAGTGGTCAGTGGTCAGTGGTCAGTGGTCAGTGGTCAGTGGTCAGTGGTCAGTGGTCAGTGGTCAGTGGTCAGTGGTGGGTGGCCGGTGCTCGGCGCTCGGCGCCCAAGAACTGACCACTGACCACTGACCACTGACCGCTGCTCCGTGCTAGATTCCGGTCGTGGTTGCCCAGCCCGAGGCCGGCCGGATCCGGGTGCTCGCGCCCGATCTCGCGAACCAGATCGCCGCCGGCGAGGTCGTGGAGCGTCCCGCGTCGGTCGTCAAGGAGCTGGTCGAGAACGCCGTCGACGCGGAGGCGACCCGCATCGAGGTGACGCTCCGCGGGGCCGGCGTGGACGAGATCTCGGTCCGCGACGACGGGTCCGGGATGACCGCCGACGAGGCGGTGCTGGCGCTGGTCCGCCACGCCACCAGCAAGCTCGCGTCGGAGGAGGATCTGCGGCGGATCGCGACGTTCGGCTTCCGCGGGGAGGCGCTGCCGGCGATCGCGTCGGTCTCGCGGCTGCGGCTCGTCACGCGGCGCGCGGCGGATCCCGAGGGCGCCGAGGTGATCGCCGAGGACGGGGAGGCGCCGTCGGTGCGACCGGCAGGCGTGCCCACCGGCACCTCGGTCACGGTGCGCGACCTGTTCCACCGCACGCCGGCGCGGCGGAAGTTCCTCAAGTCGCCGCGCACCGAGCTTGCGGCGTGCGTGCGGGCCGTCGAGGCGCTTGCGCTGGGAGCGCCCGGGGTGGGCTTCATGCTGCGCCACGACGGCCGGCTGCTGCGGCGGTTCCTGCCGCAGGCCCGCGCGGCGGACCGGGTCCGGGAGGTGCTGCCCGACGCGACGCTGCACGAGATCGCCGGCTCCTTCGAGGGTCTCGACGTGCTGGCTTTCCTCTCCGGCCCGCACGAGGCCGCCGCCGGCTCGGGGGCGCTCGACACGCTGGTCAACGGCCGCCGCGTGTCGGACCGCTCCGTCGTCGCCGCCGTCCTGGCGGCCTACGAGGGTACGGTCGAACGCGGGCGGATTCCGCGCGGCGTCGTCTACCTCAACCTCTCGCCCGCGGCGGTCGACGTGAACGTCCATCCGCGCAAGGAGGAGGTCCGGTTCGCCAACCCGCGCCAGATCTACTCGGCCCTGCTGCACGTCCTGCGGGCCGGCCTCGCTGCGGCCCCGTGGCGCGGGGCGCTCGGCCCGGCGGCGGCGCTCCCCGCGATGCGCCCGTGGGAACCGTCCTGGCGCGGCCCCGCGCCCACGTGGGTCGGGACGGAATCCACCACCGGCGAGCAGGCCGTCCCCTGGACTCATGCGGCGGCCGCCGGCGATCCGGTCCAGCAGTCGCTGGGCGTCTTGGGCCGGCCGAACGATGCGCCGGCGCCCCGCGGCGGCCGGGGGGCGCTCGTCTTCTCGTCGCTGGAGCCCGTCGGCCGGTTGTTCCTCACCTACCTCGTCTGCGAGGGCGACGACCGGGTGGTGATCGTCGATCAGCACGCGGCGCACGAGCGGGTCGTGTTCGAGGATCTGCGCGAGCGTCTGCGATCGGGCCCGTTGCCGTCGCAGGCGCTGCTGTCGGCCGTGCCCGTGCCGCTGCCCGCGGACCTGCTGGCCGTGCTGGAGGACGAGCGTGACGCGATCGCGCGGCTCGGCTTCGACGCGGAGCCGTTCGGGCCGGACAGGGCGCTGTTGCGGGCCCAGCCGGTCCAGTTGCGCGGCGACCCCGCCGCGGCGCTCCGCGACACGCTGGAGTCGCTGCGGCACGGCGCCGGCGCCGAGGGTGGCGTGCTGGAGGCGGCGCTGGCCACCGTCGCGTGCCATTCCGCGGTCCGGGCGGGCAAGCCGATGTCCGACGCCGAGGTGCGCGCGCTGCTGGCCCGGATGGACTCGGCCGACTTCGACGCCTGGTGCCCGCACGGAAGGCCGGCCTGGGCCGTGATCGCGAGGGCGGAGTTGGAACGGATGTTCGGCAGGAGGTGACGCGCCGCCGCGGCGGCCGGCGTCCTGCCGGCCGGGGTTGATTCGTCAGTCGATCCGGAAGCCGCTTCGGGTGTAGGGTGCCGGTCGCCGCCGGGAGGCCGGCCCGCGGATGCGTCGCGGGCGGTCGCGGCGGAAGATGACCAACCGATGCACAAGCGCACCCGATCCCTCGCCTTCCGCGTCTCGCTGATCCTCGTCGCGATCATCGTGCCGATCGTCCTGGCCGTCACCTGGTGGCACGCCGCCGACAGCCGCGAGATGCTCGAACGCCAGGCGGTGACCGGCGCCCTCAACCTGTCGGAGGGGAGCCGGCAAGCCTTGCGCTCGGCGATGCTCGATCACGTCCACGTCACCCGCAACGTGCTCGGGGATCTGTCGCACATCGCGGGCCGGGATTCGATCCGCCACATCCGCATCTACGGCCGCGATCACCGGACGATCAGGTTCTCCACCAACGAGGACGAGATCGGCCGGCCGGTGGACGTCGAGGCCGAAGAGTGCGCGGCGTGCCACGGGCGGGGGCCTTCGGCGGCGAACGCGGTGCGGATGGGCCCGCGGCACCATGTGTGGCGGGCCTCCGACGGCGAGCGCCGCTTGGTTGCGGTCAGCCCGGTGCGCAACGAGCCGGCGTGCTCCCGGGCCCCGTGCCATGCCAACGCCCCACGGGCCGGAATGCTCGGCATGCTGGCGGTCGACGTCTCGCTCGCGGAGGTCGACCGCGAGATCTCCGTCCTCTGGCGGCGGATGGGGATTACCGGCGTGGCCGCCGCCGGGTTGTTGGCCGCAGTGGTCGCGCTGCTGCTGCGGCGACTGGTGGGGCGGCCGGTCCGACATCTGGTCGGGGCGACGCGACGAATGGCCGACGACGCGCTCGATGTCCGCGTGCCGGCCGATTCGCGCGACGAGATGGGGGAGTTGGGCCGGTCGTTCAACGCCATGGCCGGTCGCCTCCAGGAACGGACGGCGGATCTGCGCCGGCTGTCGGCCGCGATCGATTCGAGCATCAACGTCGTCTTCATCACCGACCGGGACGGGCGGATCCAGTACGTGAACCGCCGGTTCACGGAGGTCAGCGGCTACTCGGCGGAGGAGGCCGTGGGCCAGACGCCGCGGCTGCTCAAGTCGGGGGAGACGCCGCACGCGCAGCACGAGGAGATGTGGCGGACGATCCTCGCCGGCGGCACGTGGCGCGCCGTGATCAAGAACCGGACCAGGTCGGGGGGCTCCTATTGGGCGGACACCCTGATCACGCCGGTCGCCGGGGACGATGGCGACGTCGATCGCTTCCTGGCGATCCAGGAGGACGTCACCCAGCGGATGCGGGCCGAGGAACGCGCCGAGCATCTCGCCTGGCACGACGGCCCGACCGGCCTGGCCAACCGCGCGCGGTTCATCGAGGTGGTCGACCGCGCGATCCGCGACGCGCGTGCGGCCGGCGGCTCGCTGGCCGTCGCTGTCGCCGACCTCGACCGCCTGCAGCTCGTCAACGACAGCCTCGGCCACGCCACGGGCGACGAGCAGGTCCGCCGCGTGGGAAAGCTGCTCGGCGATCTCGTCGCCTCGCGGCCGTTCCCGGGGGCGGAACGGGCGACGGCCGCGCGGCTCGGCGGCGACGAGTTCGCCGTGCTGCTGCCGGGGCTGGACGCGCTCGCGGCGCGGGAGGCGGCGGAGCGCATCCGCGCGGCGATCGAGGGCCTGGCGCTCGTCGGGGAGGCCGCCGCGCCGACGGCCAGCCTCGGCGTGGCGCTCTTCCCGGCCCACGGCGGCGACGTGCGGGAGATCCTCGCCGCGGCCGACGCGGCCCTGTTCCGCGCCAAGCAGGAGGGCAGGAACCGTTGCCACGTGTTCCAGCCCGAGGACCGCGATCTGGAGAAGATGCGCTCGCAGATGGAGTGGCGGGATCGCATCCAGCACGGGCTCGCCGAGGGCCGGTTCGTCCCCTGGTTCCAGCCGATCCTCGACCTGGCCGACGGCGGCGTGCATCACTACGAGGCGCTGGCCAGGCTGCGCGCCGCAGACGGCGGGATCGCCTTCCCTGGAGCGTTCATCGAGACGGCCGAGCGATTCGGCCTCGTCGGCGCCATCGACCGCGCGATCACGGTGCAGGCGATGCGGGCCGCCGCCGCGGCGCGCGCCCGCGGAACGCCTCTCGCGTTCGGCGCCAACCTCTCCGGCGGGAACCTGGGCGGTCCCGAGATGCTCTCGTTCCTCGAATCCTCCATGCGCGAGACCGGCGCCGAGCCCGGCGCGTTGATCTTCGAGATCACCGAGACGGCCGCGATCCGCGACATGGATCGCGCGCGCGGCTTCGTCCACGACCTCCGGCAGCTCGGCTGCCGCTTCGCCCTCGACGACTTCGGCGTCGGCTTCACGTCCTTCGCCTACCTCAAGGAGATCGAGGTGGACTACATCAAGATCGACGGGGCGTTCATCCGCCGGCTGCCCGAGTCCCCCCAGGACCGGCTGTTCGTCCGCGCGATGGCCGACGTCGCCCGCGGCATGGGGATCGGCACGATCGCCGAGTTCGTCGAGAACCGCGAGACGATCGCCGTGCTGGTCGAGTTGGGCGTGGACTGCGCGCAGGGATACGCGATCGGCAAGCCGAGCCCCGATCTGCTCGACGAGGCGGCCCTGCGTGTCGCGCGCTCCCTGGTCATCCCCCCGGCCGACCCTCCGCCCGCCTGATCTACTACCCCCGAACTTCGTCGCACGGCGCGACGATATTGGTCACCGCGGAGCACGCAGAGAACACAGAGACCATTCTCTGCGCCCTCTGCGGTCTCTGCGGTGATTCATCGTTTGGTTGCTGCGCCGCCGCGCTATGCAGACTCTTGTGGAGCGGCGGCGGGCGGGGCCCACGCGCGGCCGGCGGTCGCGGTCGTCGTCGACGTGGGCAGCGAGCCAGTCGCGGACGAGTGAGCGGCACTCCGAGGGATGTCAGCCGCCGTCGTGCGGCTCGGCGCCGCGCTGGTCGGTCCCGCGGCCGTCCCGTCCGCGGCGCGCGTCCCGGAGCTTGGCCCAGATTCCGGCGGCCCAGCCGGATTCGGCCACGGCCGCGCGCAGGAAGTCGGAATACGACTCGAAGCCGGCCCGCGCCGCCTCGTACTCCGCCGCCAGCCGTGCCTGCGCCTCGCGCTTCATCTCGACGCAGTCAAACGGTTTCGTCGGCGTCGTCATGCTCCACCTCCAGAGGACTGCGGATGTCCAGCGGCCGATAGCCCCGGATGCCGTTGATGCCGTTGAACATGCGCACCCGGTCGAACCGCACGATGTGCCTGAAGTTCCAGCTCAGCACCAGGTCCGCGCCCGCAACCGTCGCCGCCGCGACGTGCAATGCGTCTCCCCGCCACTTCGGCCCGACGACCCCCGCCGCCATGTACGCGTCCGCCAGCGACTCGACCTCGGCGTCGACGTCGACCGTCTCGACGCGCGCCGGATCCAGAACCGCCAGCACCCGGCGGACGGCCTCCGGAGCCGCCCGCAGCTCGGCCACCGTCTGGAGCGAGACCAGGACGATGAAGTCCCCAACCGTCACGCGCTCGAAAAACCGCTTCGACGGCCTCGCGAACTCGGGGTCGTTCACGCCGCCGAAGACCGAAGTATCCACGTAGACCCGCGGGGACCGCACGGCTGCCTCCTGCATCCCAGGATGCGGTACCCTGCGTGGGCTGTCAAGCAGAACTCCAGGTACGCATCGTCCCGGATCTCCGGGAACGCCTCGTGCGCCGCGATGCAGGTCCAGTGCTCCTCGCCGTGGAAATACGCGGACCCGAAGAACGACCAGGCGCGCTTGGTCAGGTGGTCCAGCGCCGCGTGGGCGCGGTCAAGCAGGGCGCGCTCGCCCGTGACGCGGTACGCCGGCGCCGGCGCCGGCGCCGCCTCGCCCGTGTAGTACGGCAACCGGTCGGGGAGCCGCTCGTGCGCCTCGACGTCGTACAGGTGCACGAAATCGCCGGACGGCTCCTGCATCCACGCGGCGACGCCGGCCGAGGTCCTGCTACGGCGTCTCGTCCGGTTCGCACGCGCCGGTGCTCGGGTTGCAACTCTCCCCGGCCGGACATTCCACGTACCCCGCTGTCTGGCAGACCGGCATGCAGCCGCAGGGCGGCATGCACGCCCACTGGCAAACGTCCCTGGTACACCGGTCGCCGTCCTCGCACCAGTCGTCGGTTTGACACTGGTAGCCGCCGGGGCAGCAGCCGTTCGGAAGACAACGCGGGCACCACGTGGCGCACGGGTGGTTACAGTCCTCCACGCACTGCTCTTGATCGGGATCATAATAGAAACCAAAGTTACAGCCGATGGGGTTCGGCGGACACCCGGCGTCGTCCGTGACGTCGCCGTCGTCCGTCACGGCGTGACCGTCATCGGCTTCTTGCGCTCCCGAGTCGGGGCACCCGTCTCCCGGTCCGTCCAGTGTCCAACAGACGCCGTCTCCAACCAGTCTGTAGTCACCCCGACCATCGCAGCTCAGGAGTGCCCACGACCACGACCAGATCGTGACAACGGCGGCCAATGCGAGTCGGTTCATGGCTGGCGCCTCTCCGTGCACAAACCCCACGACGCCGAGCGAGGTCCTGCTACGGCGTCTCGTCCGGTTCGCACGCGCCGGTGCTCGGGTTGCAACTCTCCCCGGCAGGACATTCCACGTACCCCGCTATCTCGCAGACCCGCATGCAGCCGCAGGGCGGCATGCACGCCCACTCGCAAACGTCCCTGGTACACCAGTTGAGGTCCTCGCACTCGTCGTTGGTTCGACACGGCTGGCCGTCGCAGCAGCCGTTCGGAAGACAACGCGGGCACCACGTGGCACACGGGTGGTTGCAGTCCTCCACGCACTGCCCTTGAACGGGATCATAATAGAAACCAAACGGACAGCCGATGGGGTTCGGCGGACACCCGGCGTCGTCCGTGACGTCGGCGTCGTCCGTCACGCCGTGGCCGTCGTCCGCTTCTTCCGCTCCCGGGTCGCGGCATCCGTCTCCCGGTCCGTCCAGTGTCCAACAGACGCCGTCTCCAACCAGTCTGTAGTTACCCCGACCATCGCAGCTCACGAGTGCCCACGACCACGACCAGACAGTCACAACGACGGCCAATGCGAGTCGGTTCATGGCTAGTACCTCCCGTACAGGAAGTAGTAGTTGAGAGTTCCAG
Source organism: uncultured delta proteobacterium (assembly GCA_947085355.1). Classification (GTDB taxonomy): domain Bacteria; phylum Myxococcota_A; class Polyangia; order DRWM01; family JAAZOP01; genus CAMTWF01. Next base: position 4,634 of record CAMTWF010000233.1, on the reverse strand, counting down.
TCGGGTGCAGGACCGTCGGCTTCACGGCCGCGACCAGGTGCGCCGTGCCGCCACGCACCCAGGACGGGCCGTCACGCACCCGCACCCCCATGTAGACAGATCGCGTGAACCACGGACTCGTAGCTCCCTCGTCCCAGCGTTGCAGCACCGAGATGAACAGCCGCTCAGCAGGAGGGGGGCTTGACCAGGCGATGTAGAGGTAGTTGCGATCGAGGAAAGCGGAGCGCCTCGCGTGCACGGTCACGGTGCCGTGTGTCGTTGACGAGGGGTAGTGCGCCGGCATGTAGGCACTGCGGCGAACCCGATGGTCGGCGCCGATCTCGGCAACGTGCACCCGGAATCCAACCCCGGACCGCCAGGTGGTCCCGGCAACGTAGAGGCGCTCAACAGCGGGGTCGGTCACACCATTGAGGCCCCGGACGGCCGTCGCCGACACATTCGGACGCCACGCCGCCTCGTCCGGCACGCGATACCACCGCTGGCCACCCCCAAAGTCATGCCACAGGGTCTCCTGGTCAAGGCACGCACCAGTGACGGCCACGCACCGCGATAGAGTAAGGTAGCCATCGCGCGGGCCGGTCGTGTAGATGAGATAGAGAGAGTTCTGGAAGACGACTGGATCAACACTCCCGACAGGTGACGTTCCCATCACCCGCCACAACTCGTACGGCCCGAGCCTGGTGCCGTCGCCTCGATAGTAGACCATCATGATCCGGCCGGTAGACGACGCGGTCCAGAAGACGTGCAGGAGGCCGTTGTACTCGATGATGGCCGGACGGTGCGCCGAAGTGGCCGCGAGCTGATCGACGATTGCCCGACCGTCCCGGATGTATCCAACGCGGACCTCCCAGGTGGCCGGGTCCCGCCAAGCGTAGAACACATTGCGATGGTCGCGCGTCCACGCGCGGAAGGCGCTGCCGGCAGGCGCGCGGTCGGAGACGTACGGCTGTCTCCCCGCGCCGCCGGACAGCACGGGGAAGCCGGTCCCCAGGAACCCGATCGCGCCCAGTGCATACCGGACCACGTCGCGCGCGGGCCACGGGTACTCATGGCCCGCGGCCATCAACTTGTCAGCCCACTGCATCGGATGGTCATATCTGAAGAGGTTCTGGGTGGCCCTGTAGATCACGTCTATTGCGCCATCGATGCCAAGCCCCGTGAAGGGAAACCCGATGTCCTCACCGGTTCCGTCCGTATCGAAGGTGCGGCCCCCCTCTGCCAGGAGCCGCCCGAATCTCTGCCAGATCGGAGTGTTGTTGTATTTGTCCGGCATATTGGAGCACCGGCCGCTCGGGTCGCAGCGGTCGTATGGGCGACAGTCAGCGGAGGTCGAGCAACTCCTGTCTAGCACAACGGGATCCGGCTCGCAATCGAGCCAGTCCAGGCGGGACCGCTGCGCATAGGGGAGGCCGGCGCAGCAGGGTGCGAGACCGCAGTTCTCAACGCCCCAGGGTGTGGTAACCACCGCAAGGTCGGCACAGGTTGTGGGCGCGCGAACGGTGGAGCCCCCCTCCAGCATCTTCACCGCGAACAGCGCGCCGTAAAGGTCGGCGAGGTTCTCCTCAAGGCACTCGTTGTAGGTGAGATCCCAGGCAGTGATGGATGCTATCATGTTGTGAGCCCACTCGTGCGACAGTAGGCTGTACCGCGATATGCGCGCGCCGGTGTCGTCTAGCAGGAGAGGATGAGCCCACTTCCAATACCATACGGTCCCGGCTGCGTCTGTGTATGCTCTGCGACAGCCTTCGCCAACGCCCGTGCATGTTGCGCCACAGGTGCACGCCGAACCCAGGTACGTCGTCATCCAACTGTCGCGGTTATCCCAGCTCCGCCGCCCGAGATCGTTCTGGTAGAACCACCAGAGAGCGTCCTGGGCATCGACGAGCCGTCGGTACGGAAGGTGCCACCGCTGGTGCCCCGGCGGGGCCCACCCTTCGGCCCAGCCTCCACCGGAGCGGCCTGTCTGGTAGAAGAGCCAGGGCTGCGCGGCGACGGGGGGGGGCCGCTCCGTGGGATGGACGTAGCACTTCCCGGCCAGGTAACTTATAAAGCCAGTGGAGGAACACCGCCACCCTGACGGGCAAGCGCTGTGGACGGTGCAGCGGGCGACGCACCGGCTGCCGCCCTCGAAGTCGGCCGAACAGGTGTTCAATGGGGACCGGCAATCGGTGTCGCGCGTGCACCGGGTATCCGAGAAGGCAGAGTAGGCCACCTCGGTATACGCCATGTTGCGCTGCTCGGACCAGGCAGGATGAAGCCGCAAGAGGGATGCGGTCGTGACATCCACGACGGCCTTGTAGGGACGCTCCGGCGCGGCCGGCAGAGAAACGCGGGCCCGGCGCGCCAGCCGCCCGTCGGCGACCTCTCGCGGGTGATCGACGAAGACAAGTTCGTCGGTGAACGAGATCTCGGGCGCGGGGTGGACGGGTTCGCCGCGGTCCGCGAGGGCCGCGACAACGGAGATCGCGGCCGCCGCTTGATCGAAGGCGGCGAAGTCCTCCGCGAAGACGCCGCGGCGCGAGTTGACCACGCGGATCCCGGGAATGAAAAGGGACGCGACGTGCGTGACCACGCCAGTCTCGGCGACGGTGACCGTCACCTCGCCACCCTCGACGGGCCAGCGGTCGAGGTACTGCTGGAAGCGAACAATCGACTTGCCCAGATCGGAAACGTCGGTGCGCACGTGCCGGAGCTGTTGCGCCGGATCGTCGACACCGAAGGCGGACGTCAGCCCGACGACACAAGCCGCCCGGCCGTCGATGGGCCCCTGGTCGCATCCCGCCGCCGAAGGGGTGATCGAGAAGTCCTCGCCCCAGACGGAGGACACCGCCCGCGTGAAATACCATCGCGGGTAGACCAGCTCCGGCAGCGCGAGATCCCGCGCCTTGTCGGTAGCCAGCAGGATGTCCTCGTAGCAGAACGCCTGAAGCGGTTCCTCGTCCGGCGGAGACGGGGCGACGCCCACGACCCCGACGTTGTTCACGTCGATCGCATCCACCACGCACGCGGGCGCGCCGGGGCCGGCAGGCAGACTCGTCTCCCCACGCCCGCACGCCGGACCGCGCCCAGGCCCGACGTACTTCCGAAGGATCGTGAGGGAGAGGTCGTACGGGTACCGCCGATCGCGCCCCACGACGTTGTCGGCGGCATCCAGGCCGCACCAGTGGTCGCTGACCCGAACGGTCGCGGGACGACCGGCGCCGCCCCGCTGGGCCGCGATGTCGTTGAAGCCCATCGTCGTCTTGAGCACGGCCCCGGTTGCGGGGTCGCGGATGCGTCGCTGAAGAAACGCAACGAAACGATGGTTGCGCGACGCGGAACCCAGACCTTCCACCGCCTGCACCCTCGCCACGACCTCCAGGCGGTTGGGCTCGACCGCGGGGTCGAAAGCGTCCGGGGAATCGCTCAACTCGATCACCTCCAGCCGACCGGCAGCCCCGACCAGCGGCGCGGTCTCGGACACGGGCCGGACGGCAAACGTTCGCGGAGCCGACAGTGCAGACTCGTTCCCCGCCGCGTCCGTCGCCTTCGCCACGACCGTATGCGAACCCGCGGCAAGCGGCCGCTCCACGGGCAACCCGAACTCCCCCTCCTCGGCGGTCAACCCGCGGGCCAACGGCAGCGAATCTTCCAGGACGGTCACGATGGCGCCTGGTTCCGCAGTACCCACGATCACCGGTGTCCCGGTGAAGACCACGTCACCTTCGGCCGGCAGCCGAATGACCGGAGCATCCGGCGGCGTGGTATCCGGGCCTACGCAGCCCGGCTCGACGCCGGCCAGCCAGGCGCTGGGCGCCCCGTACGCGTAGCTGTCCCCGACGTCTGCCCGGTTGCTGTCTACTCCAGGAACAAACAACGGTCCTGGGCACGAACGGCCCCAGAAGTTGCCCCGCGACACTCCGTCCGAGATCTCCGCCGGCCCGATCGCCGACTTGACGCCCCACATCACGGCCGTGACGTTGTTCCAATAGAAGACGTTCGGCCAGCCCCCCTCGGCAATCGAGATGCCCGCCGCTGACGTCGCCAGGTCGTTCGACCGGACTTCGTTACCAACCGCGTGCCCGAACAGCATCCCCGGCCCCACCCCGGAGAGGTCGTTCTGCTCGACGAGCATGCGCGTCACCGGCAGTGGTCCCGTCTTCCCCACCATACCACTGAGCACGATGCCGACCCCTGCCCCCGCCCCGTTGACCGCGTTGCGCACCACCGCGCCGTCCGCGGAGCCGTCGTACAGCGCGATCCCCAGGACGGACGCCCCCGTGATCGTGCTGTCCGCCAAGCGCGCGCCGCTCACCGCGGAGAACGTAACGCCGAAGATGTTCAGCTCGGACCGCAAGCCCTCCACCCGCACCCGCGGCGCACCCGTCGCCAGCACGCCCCAGTTGAACTGGGCGTCCGTCCCGCCGATCACGCAGTCGCGGATCACCACGTCCTCGAGCGGCTGCGTGTCCAGCTTCGCCAACCCGCCGACCAGCACGCCGACGCCGAAGTGCCGGTCGGCGAAGGACTGCGCGATGCGATGCCCGGCACAGTCCAGCACCTGCTGCGGCGCATCGATCGAGACGCTCCCCACGACATCCGTGGTCAGCGTGCACACGTTACCGACCCGCGTCCCCACGAGGTGACACTGATCG
>CAMTWF010000232.1:0-3457 GCA_947085355.1 uncultured delta proteobacterium | reverse complement strand
CTCGGCGATGTTCAGTGGAATCGAGAGTGCGGCCCTGCGCAGTTGCTCGGCCATCGAGCCGTAGCCGCGAGGGTACTGATCGTGCAGTCCGGCTGCGACGGCGAGGAACTCGATGGCGGCCTTGTACGCGTCGAGATCCTCCGGGGCCATGTTCCGCCACGCCGCCGCGCGGGTCAAGCACTCGTCGGGCCCGGACGGGCGGTCGTCCATCTCCGCTCCGGACGGCGCCGGTTGACAACCCCCTGGCCCGGCGTGCAGGGTTTCTGCGAGGCTGCGCGAAGATGGCGGAACGGAAGGAGAGACCGGCGGCGGGAGAGTCGCGGGGACGGCTGATCCTCATCCCGTGGCACATCGGACACGACGGCGACCTCTCGATCAACGTCCTGCGCACCACCCAGCGGCTGCGATCGTTCCTGGCGGAAGAGCCGGACGCGAGCCGGTGGCACTTCGAGCGTATCCTGCCGCAGGGCGCTCGGGACAAGGTGCTCCTGCGCATTCCGACCAAACCGAACGGCGGATTCCTGCGCCGGGTCGTGGGGCTGCTTGAGCGGGAGGACGTGGGCCTGGTCGCGAGCGGCGGGGTTCCCTGTTTCATCGATCCCGGGGCGTGGCTGGTGCGGGAGCTGCGCGAGCGCGGCGTGCCGATCGTCCCGCTGCCCGGTCCGTCGGGCCTGACCACGCTGCTGTCGATGAGCGGGCTGGACTGGACGATGGACGGCCTGAGCACGTTCACGTTCGTGTTCTTCTGCCGTCCCAAGGCGGCGTCCCCCCGGCCGGACCTTCGCGAGGCGCTGGGCCGTCGCGGGGAGCCGCTCGTGGTGTTCCTGCAGGTGTCCGAACTGCGGGCGTGTCTGGAGGAGCTGCGGGCGGGCGGCGACGACCGCCGCGTGAGCGTCTTCTTCGACCTCACCAAGCCGCCCGGGGCGCGCTTCCCCTACGCCAACCAGGTGCGCACGCTGACGGTGCGCGAGTGGCTGCGGCTCTTCAGGCGAGTGCGCTGGAAGAGCGTCTCGGACCTCGCCCTGCTCGTCCATCCGGGGCCCGACGCGATTCGGAAGAAGGGCCCGCCGCGGGGCAAGCGGCGCGGCCGCGCCAGGTAGTCCGTTCGGCTCGGCTTGCGATCCGGCGCGGTGGGGCTATCATCGCTGCGGCGTGGAGGAGTCGATGCAAGTCCGATCACTCGTTCGGTGTGGACTGGTCGCGGTTCTGGCCGTGACGCTTGGCGCGTGCCGGCTTCCGACCAGCGAACGTCGACGGGCGCCCGATGTGCCCGCCCGGCAAGGGACGGCGGACGCCGGCGATACCGCTGGCGTCCCGACAACCGAGGTCGACGCCATGGCCGTTCCGGCCGACGTCGAACCCGACGGCGTGCCGGTGCCGAAGGAACCTCGCGGCTTTGCCGCGAGGTTCCGCCCCAACGACCTCCCGCCCGATTCGGGCTCCGGCGCGCACTGCCCGGAGCCGCCGGAGCGCATCGCGGCGCGCGAGCACATGAGGCAGATGGCCGAGCGGCACGCGGGGACGGCCGCACGACTGCGGGCGCTGCGCGCCGAGCTGGAGGCGCACGCGAAGAGCATCACGGACGGCCTGTCGCCGGAGCGCATCCCGGGGATTGCGGCGGATCTCGCGGCACGCGCCGCCGAGGCGCCCGATGCGCCGCCAGTCAACGCCGGGTTCCTCGGGAATTTCCTCGGCGAGGTCGCTTTCTGGGCCGCGCTCTGCCGGGCGCTCCAGGATGGACCGGCGGAGTGCGATCGGCTGGATTCCGCCGGGTCGGGCGACGGCGGGTACTGCCGGTCGGTGGCGCGCCTCGTGCGGTTGGCGCGCAAGCGGCCGAGCGGCCTGAGCCCGCTGGGCGCCATCGGGGCGGCGTTCGGGTGGACCTGGGATCGGCTGCCGGACGAGCGGACCTGGCAGGTGGTGTTCCACGGCAAGAGCGAGGCGGCTTGCGAGCGGCTGGCAGGGCCGGATCCTCCCGAGCGCTGGCATGGACCGCTCTGCCGCGCACTCGCCGCGCGCGACGTGTCGCGCTGCGCCGCCCTTGCCGACGACTCGCGCCGGCGGACCTGTGCCGCGCTGGTCCACGCGCTTCTCGGACCCGGCACCGCCGCCGGCGATCGACCGAGCGCCGCCGGCGCGCTGTTGCGCGAACATGTCGCCCCGACGGGACCCGGCTCGCCGTGCGTCGCCGGCATTCCCCGCGTCCTGGCGGAGCTGTTCAACGCGGTGGACGTCTTCGAACCCGGACCGCTCGTGCTGCCGGACATCGAGCGCCAGCGCGGCCTGGCCCCGGAGCCGTGAGCGGGCCGCGAGCTTCCGTGGCGGTCCGGGGGACGGTGAGGCGCCCGGCGCCGAACAGCCCCCCGGCATGGAGGAAGCGTAGCCGTTCACCCTCCCCTGCCGTCCCGTGAACGCGCCCGAGCCCGCGCCCGAGCCCGGTTTCGAGGAGGAGGAAGGCGTGGGCGCAAGCGTGGGCGATCGCGCTCGGGCTCGGGCGCGATCACGGGTTGGCGCCACAGGGGGCGAACGGTTGCGTCGCAGGAAGGGTTCGACCCTTCCCCGCGAGCATCCCGCATGCCGGCAGGAAAGGCTGGACCCTTCCCCGCGAGCATCCCGCATGCTCGCAGGAGAGGTTGGACCCTTCCCCGCGAGCATTCCGCATGCTCGCAGGAAAGGTTGGACCCTTCCCCGCGAGCATTCCGCATGCTCGCAGGAAAGGTTGGACCCTTCCCCCGAGCACTCCGTGTGCTCGCGGACGGGTTCGATCCCCCTGCCGCGGGCGCGCTTGCTTGTGGCCGCGGGCCGTGCTAGAAGCTCCCGGAACCAAGGAGGTGCCCCATGTCGCACGAGAATACCCCCGAGACGACTCCACGCCCCGACAGCGCCGGCGATCCCGAGCCGGCGGGATCGCACGAGCAGTACGATCGATGGCTGCCCGAGGCGCAAGCGATCCCCGCGGCCGAGGTTCGCCGGCTGCGCGCCGACGTGAACCTGGCGGTCGCGAACGCGAGAATCGGCGTGGACGCCGTGCTCGTCCACTCCGACCGCATCAAGAGCGAGTTGCCGCGTCTTTCGGTCTCCACGATCTCCGATCTGCCGAAGCTGGGCCTGGCGGTCATGTATGCCGAGGGCCAGGTCGACCGCTACGCGGCGCTGCCGTCCGGCGTGAAGAAGATGCTCGCACGCGCGGGCGAGCTTCGCCGCATCCTGCTCTCCTCCGCCGAGTCGCTCGCGCAGGCGGGCGTCCTGCCGGCCGCGGGTGTCGCGAAGATCCGCGAGGGCCGCGGGCCCATCGACACCGCGGGCGACTGCGTCGCGCTCGCCGCCCTCTTCACGAAGCGTGCCCGGGCCGTCCGCGGCAAGACGCCGGTGACGGCCGCGCAGGTGCGCGAGACGGCCGAGGTCGGCGCGCGCCTGAGCGCCGTGCTTCGACCCAAGGGTGCGCGCCGGAAGGTGG
>CAMTWF010000231.1:0-11498 GCA_947085355.1 uncultured delta proteobacterium | reverse complement strand
GCCGGCTCGCCCTCCCCTACAGGGCGCAAATGGCGCTGGCGAGGCTGCCGAATGGCTCCCGACATCGTGGATGCACCCAGCCGCGTGCCGCATGTTGCAGCCGGGCTTCGCTCCGGCGTATTTTCGGCCCCGGGACGAGGGGACGGTCGGTGACGCCGGAGGAGTTCCACAAGATCCTGCGCTACGCCGTGGAGATGCGGGCCAGCGACGTGCACCTCAAGGTGCCCGCGCCGCCCTCGTTCCGCATCGACGGCGTCATGCGGGCGATCCAGGTCAGGCCGCTCCGCCCCGACGACACGCTGGCCATCGCCGAGCACGTCGTTCTGGCGGCCCGCCTGGGCGTGCGCCCAGACGAGATCTCCGATCTGGACCTCGCGTACTCCTGCCCCGGCGTCGGCAGGTTCCGCGTCAACATCTTCCGCCAGCGCGGGTCGCTGTCGCTGGTGCTGAGGACGATTTCCGAGCGGCCGCCGACGTTCGAGGATCTGGGCCTGCCGCCGGTGCTCCGCAAGGTGGCCGACCAGCCGCGCGGAATGGTGCTCGTCACGGGCGCCACCGGCAGCGGCAAGACCTCCACGCTGGCCGCGATCATCCACCACATCAACCAGACGCGCCCGGTCCACATCATCACGATCGAGGACCCGATCGAGTTCCTGCACTCGAACGCCAAGGCGTGGATCAGCCAGCGCGAGGTCGGGACCGACACGCGCGACTTCACCGTGGCGCTCCGCGCCGCCCTCCGGCAGGATCCCGACGTGATCCTGCTCGGCGAGATCCGCGACCACGAGACGGCGGACATCGCCCTCAAGGCCGCGGAGACCGGGCACCTGGTGCTGTCGACCGTCCACACGCCCGATGCGGCCAAGACGATCGACAGGCTCATGGCGCTGTTCCCTCCCGAGGAGCAGGATCTGGTCCGGCGGCGGCTCGCCGAGAACCTGCGCGCGACGATCTCGCAGCGGCTCCTGCAGCGGAGCGACGGCCAGGGGCGCGTCGCGGCGCTGGAGATCATGATCGTCACCGGCACGGTGCGCGAGTGGTTCCTGGACATGACGAAGGCGACCGGGATCCGCGACATCATCGAGAAGAGCCGCGAGCAGTACGGGATGCAGACGTTCGACCAGTGCCTCACCGATCTGTACCGGGGCGGCCTGGTATCGCTTGACGCGGCCAAGGCCGCGGCGACCAGCCCGGCCGACTTCGTGAGGGCGCTGCACTTCGAGTGAGACACGCATTGCCGCTTGCGCTCTGGGGGCTGCCGGCGTTGGCGGCCGCCGCCACGGTGTCCGGTTGCGACGGCCGGCGCCACGGCGACGCCGCGAACCCGACGCGGCGGGCCGCGGCCCGAGCGACGCCGCACGGCGGGTTGCCTTCCGGAGAGGTGGTCCTGCGATCGCCGGGGCGGCCCGAGGTCCGCGTCCGCGTCGAGTTCGCGACCGAGCGGCGCGACATCGAGCGCGGCCTGATGTTCCGCGAGAGGCTCGATCCGGACGCCGGCATGCTGTTCGTCTTCCCGCCCCCGGCCCGCCGCCACGTCTTCTGGATGCGGAATACAATCATCCCGCTCGACATGATCTTCATCGCCGACGACCTGCAGGTCGTCGGCGTCGTGGAGAACGCCGAGCCGCTGACCGAGACGGAACGCGCCGTCGGGGCGCCGAGCCGGTACGTGCTGGAGGTGAACGCCGGATTCGCGGCGAGACACGGCGTGGCGGCGGGAACGCGGGTCGAGGTGATCGGCCTGGGGGATTGATCACCGCTGGAGCACGCAGAGAACACAGAGACCATTCTCTGCGCGCTCTGCGGTCTCCGCGGTGATTCATCTTTTGGTTGCGGCGCCGCCGCGCTATGTCTCTGTGGTGAAGTCGGGGGGCGAAGGAGGAACAGGAAGTGACCAGGATGGCAAGGTGGGTCGTGTGCATCGCCGCGGCGTCGTCCGCTGCGTGGGGCGCGGCCGGTTGCAAGAAGAAGGCTCGTCCGCCGGCGCTCGGGGTCCAGGACGAGGAACCGGGCGGGACGCCGTCCGATTCCGGCTCGCCGACCCGGCGGTTCGAAGTCGACGGGGTCATCTACAACATCATCGAGCCGCCGACGGAGCCTGACGCGGGGCGCCCCGGCGGCGCCCTGCGGCCGGTCAGGGACGAGTTCGCCTGCCCCGGAGCGGAGGCGCTCGAGCCGACCGAACCGGATCCGCAGCCCGATTTCGGCCTGGAACACCTGTGGGCGCTTTTTCCCGACATGCCGCGCGAGAAGGTGCAGGTGAAGATCGACACCGATCAGGGGCCGGCCGAATGCGAGGTGTGGCCGCAGGTCGCCCCGCGCGCCGCAGCCGTGTTCCTCGGCCTGGCGACCGGCGCGCGGGCCTGGTGGCACCCGTGCGAGCGACGTTGGGTGGCCGGGAGGCCGTACTACGACAAGACGCGCTTCACGAAGGTCGCACCTGCCGGGAAGCTGGAGACCGGATGCCTGTACGAGGGCTGCGAGGCGGCGGCCGGTTTCGAGATGGCGTTCGACGACGCCGGCGCGGCCTTCGACCGGGCGGGGCTGATGATCGCCCCGCGTGCCGGTCCCGCCGGAGCGTTCGCGCTGGTGGATTGCCAGTGGGTCCCCGCCGAGCCGAGCAAGCCGCTGGAAGGCGCCTGTCACATGGATCCCGCGGTCGCCGGCATGGCGGCCGAGTGGGTCGCCTTCGGCGCCTGCCCGCACGTCGGCATCACGGACGTCATCTACAGGCTGGCCAGGGTCGCGCGCGACCGGCACATCGATCCGCACGCGATCTACTGGATCCGCGCGGCGAAGCCGGGCGGCGGCTACTACCGTCACGTCCCCGATCCTCCCGCCGGCGGCGCCGACGCCGACGCCGGCGCCGCCGAGACGCCGGGGCCTGCGGAGGAGCCGACTCCACAGCCCGCCACGCGCGGAGCCGGCGGTACGGCGGCGCAGTGACCCACCGGCAGGCCGCGGCGCTGTTGCTCGGGACGCTCGGCGCCTGCTGCCGCGGCGGCACGGCGCCGACCGGCGGGCCGTCGCCTCCGGCGGTCGGCGCCTCTGAAGCCGGGCCGGCAGCCTCGATCGTGGCCCCAATCGGCAGCCGGCAACCGGCAACCGGCAACCGGTCTCGCGGGTGCGCGCCCGAGACGGCCGCGCGGATCCCCACCGAGCCCGATCCGATGACCTACGCCCCCCGCGGCGTGTCGCCCGACGAGATCTCCCTCGCCGCGCTGCCGCCCGGCGACGGCCCTCCTGTCGCCGCGATCGAGACCTCCGAGGGCGTTCTGCGTTGCACGCTCGACCCGCGGACCGCCCCGCGTACGGTCGCCAACTTCGTCGGGCTTGCGACCGGGCGGCGTCCCTGGTGGGATCCCTGCCGTGCGAGGTGGGTGTACGAGCCGATGTTCGACGGGATGACGTTCCACAAGTCGGTCGCGGGGTTCGTCGCCCAGACCGGCTGTCCGATCGGCGACGGGACGTCCGGGCCCGGGTACGTCGTCCCGGACGAGATCGGCCCCCGATCGCTTCACGACGCGGCGGGAGTGTTGTCGATGGCGAATCTCGGACCCGACACCGCCGGGTCGCAGTTCTTCGTCGCGCTGGGGCCGGCCCCGGCGCTGGACCGGCGCCACACGACGTTCGGCCGTTGCGGTCCCCCGGAAGCGATCGAGGCGCTCGACCGCGCCGCCGCGCGGGGTGCTACGGTGCGGGTGGTCCGGGTCACGGTGGGACGCGGACCCGAGACAGGAGGTGCGGAATGAATCGTCGGCGTGCTCCCATGTTCGTATTCGCCGCGATCTGCGCGACATTCGCCTGCGGCAGATCGCCCAAACGTGCCGGGGAGGGAGAGGCGACCGGGCCGCGGTCCGCGAACCGCGAACCGCGAACCGCGAACCGCAGCGAGGCGACCGAGCCGACCGGCGGGTTCCGCTGTCCGCCGTCCGAGCGCGTCGGCACGCCGTCGTCGCCGGACCCGGAGGCCGGCGAGTTCACGCTCGGCGAGGCGCTCGCCGATCTGCCGGGCGACGGCGACCCGGTGGCCGTCATCGAGACGAGTCTCGGTTCCATCCGGTGCTCGCTGGCCGCGCAGAAGGTCCCGAACGCCGTCGCGAACTTCGTCGGGCTGGCCCGCGGCATCCGGCCCTGGTGGGACGCATGCGCGAAGGCGTGGGTCAGGCGCCCGTTCTACGACGGCCTCACCTTCCATCGCGTGATCCCCGGTTTCATGGCGCAGGGCGGCGACCCGAACGGCGACGGAACCGGCGGCCCCGGCTACCAGTTCGCCAACGAGATCCATCCGGAACTGCGGCACGACCGGCCGGGCACGCTCGCCTACGCCAACGCCGGGCCGGACACCAACGGCAGCCAGTTCTACATCACCGTGGGGAGGCGCCCGCAGCTCGACGGCGGATACGTCGTATTCGGCCACTGCCAGGGAGTCGATGTGGTCGAGCGGATCGTCAAGGTGCCGAGGGACGCGCGCGACATGCCGTCGGAGCCGGTGAGGATCCGGTCGGTGCGGATCGAAAGGAGCGGGCCGTGAGCGGGACGGACGGGACCGCGCCGCCGGGCGCGGCGGGCGACGGCGGCGCAGGCGACGGGTCGGCGGTCGGCGGGCCGGCCGGCGCCGATGCGGCCCGGGACCCGAAGGCTCGGCGCACCCCAATCATCGAGGGCGTGGTGGCCGAGGCGATTCGCCGCGGCATCGAGGCCGGATGGGACAGGGTCAGCCGCGGCGACCACAAGGGCGCCCTGCGGGCCGTGCTCGGCGAGCTGCGCCTGCCGAAGGAAGCCGCCTCGTACATCGTCTCCCAGCTCGACGATACGAAGAGCGCCGTCCTCAAGGTCGTGGCCCGGGAGGTCCGCGAGTTCCTCGAGGCGAGCCGGTTCACCGACGAGCTTGCGCGGCTGCTGACCACCTTGTCGTTCGAGATCAAGACCGAGGTGCGCTTCGTCCCCAACGAGGATGGGCGCAAGCTGCGGCCCAAGATCAAGTCCAAGGCGCGGCTGCGGCGCCGCAAGCAGGCCAAGGGGTAGCCGGCGTGTCAGCGGTCATCACGGAGGACGTGCTCGAAATCGCCGCCCGGCTCGGCCTCGCCGTGCTCCTCGGCGGAATCATCGGCATGGAGAGGGAGATGCACGGCCGCGCGGCCGGGCTGCGGACCCACATCCTGGTCTGCCTCGGCGCCGCGGTGCTCGTGATCGGGGGCGCCGAGATGCAGCAGGCGGTCTCCGCGCTCCACCCCGGCCTGGAGTTTCGCCCGGACCCGACGCGGCTTGCCGCCGGCATCGTCACCGGCATCGGCTTCCTGGGCGCCGGCGCCATCATTCGCAGCGCCGACACCATCCACGGACTCACGACCGCCGCCTGCGTCTGGCTCGTGGCGGCGATCGGCATCGCCTGCGGCGCCGGCTACACCGGCCTCGCTTCGGCCGGGACCGCCATGGCGCTGGTCGCACTCGTCGGGCTCAGCCGCATCGAGAGGTTCCTGCCTGCCGACCGCTACCACAGACTCCACGTCGAGGCCGATTCGTTCGAACGGCACGACGCGGTCCGCGCGGCCCTGGCGGAAGGCAAGGTGCGCGTGCAACGCACCGAGATCCGTTGCGATGCCGAGTCCGCGGGAACCCCGGCTTGTGTCGTCGTCGTCTACCACGTGAAGCACAAGGGGGACGCCGGGCCCCGCGTCGTCCAGGCCGTCTCGCGCCTGCCGGGCGTGCGCGGCACGAGATGGGAACTCGAGCGCGGGTAGGGGTCGGGCAGGCGTTCATCTCTCCCACGTGGGAAAAAGCGGCGACCGACGCCCGCCGACCGTCTACCTTCCGGCCTCCTTGAGCGCCTCGGACAGTTCCTGCTCGGTCAGCAGTCGCTTGCGGGCCAGGATGTCGATGACGGCGGCAAGCACGCGATGGGCCCCGCGGGGGCCCATGGGAGCGGGATAGGCCGGGTCGTCGGCGTGGCGTCGCAGCGCGGCTACCAGCGCCGCGATCGAGACGTCATCGGCCTCCGGACGCTCGACCGCATCCGCGACGCCCAGCGAGAGTGTCGTGCCGTCCAGGAACGTGAAGGCGATCGCCCGGCGCAGCCGCGGACGCACTCGCGCCCGTTCGGGTTCCACGGGCTCCTCCGGAGGCGGTCCAGGCGGCGCGACGGCATCCTCCGCCGGCACGCCCCGCTGGGCGGCATTCATCTCGGCCAGCGCCGACTCGATCGCAACCTCGGGAGGTGGCGGAACGGGACCGGACGCCGATTCCTCGATCGATGTGGGCGCCCTGACGGTCGCCTCCCGATCGCCGCCCGCGGCCGGAGCCTCGTCGGCGGCCGCGTGCGCATCGGACGTCTTGCGCCGCAACGGCGGAGGTGGTGGGGGCGGCACGGACGAGATCCGTCGCAGCGGGATCGGCGCCGGCGGGGGCAGCGGCGCCGGCTCGTCCTCCACGTCCTCGTCCTCGTCGCCGTAGACCGTCTTGATGGCGTTCGACAGGTCGGTCGGGCCGGCGATCATCGGCTTGACCGGCATGCCGGCCTTGGACTCCATGAACTCCAGCGCGGCCTGGTTGGTAGGGTCGTCGATCGCCGCGAAGAGGCTGGAATGTTCGCCGGCGACGTTGCGGACGTAGATCGGCAACACCCTGTGCCGCTCGGCCTCCTCCCTCGCCAGCAGCGCCGCGAGTTCGGGCGGGACGTCGACGTGCCAGAGCGACACCCAGGGGATGGCGAGCTGGCGGGACAGAGCCTGGACGAGATGCGGCTCGCTGATCAGGCCGGCCTCGACGAGGATGCGTCCGAGCGGCCTGGGCGAGGCGCGCTGGAGATCGAGCGCCTCGCGGAGCTTGGCGTGGTTGAGGACGCCGGCCTCGATGAGCAACTCGCCGATCCGCAACCGCTCGTTCGCCATGAAACGCTACCGCAACCTCTCGGACGAATGCGGGCGGATGCTACGGCGCGCCACGCCGCGCGGTCAAGGACGGTGTTCGACTGGCAAACGTGGACACCAAGCTTCGGCGCGCCGTTTTCTTGACTTGCCCGCCGCGATGCCGCTAGTTCGCGGCGTGCGTCCCGGAAAGGTCATAGTCGTGGGTCTCGACGGCGGCACGTGGGATCAGCTCCGGCCCGCGGCGGAGAGCGGCGAGATGCCGTCGCTGGCCGGGATCCTGGAGCGCGGGGCGTGGGGCGTGCTCGAGTCGACCAACCCGCCGACGACGCCGCCCGCGTGGTCGTCCAGCATGACCGGGGTCGGGCCGGGCCGGCACGGCATCTTCGACTTCCGCGCCACCCCCCACGCCGACCCGAACAGGCCGCTCGTGTCGCTCCGGCAGATGAAGGGCCTCAAGCTCTGGCAGGCGCTCAACCGCCACGGCAGGACCTGCGGCTTCCTCAACGTCCCGGTGCTGTACCCGCCGGAGCCGATCGACGGCTACATGATCTCCGGCATGATGGCCCCGGGACCGGACGCGGAATTCGCGCACCCGGCCGACCTGAAGGCCGAGATCTTCCGCCTGTTCCCGGACTACATCCTCGACGTCGACATCCCCAGGTACGACGTCGAGTTCTGGGAGGACGCGCTCGTCTTCCTGGGCGACGTCGAGCTGGCGACGCGGCGCAGGATCGAGCTGTTCGAACACCTGCTGGGTGCCCGTCCGTGCGACTTCCAGATGATCGTCCTCGAGGCTGCCGACCGCGTGGGACACCTGTTCTGGAAGTACCTCGACCCGGCCGCGCCGCACCACGAGAGGCCGATCGCGGCCCGGGTGCGCGAGCGCCTCGCGCCGATCACGGCGCTCATCGACGGCTTCCTCGGCAGGATGCTCGAACGCACCGGCGACGGGTTCGACCTGCTGGTGATGAGCGACCACGGGTTCGGGGGGAACGACGCGTACCTGAACGTGAACTGGTGGCTCGAGCAGGAGGGCTTGCTCGCCGTGAAGCCCGAGGTCCGCCGCCGCAAGCGCCTCTTCTACCGGGCATGGAAGCTCGGCGACCACCCCGCCGTCCGGAAGCTCGTCCCGAAGGCGCTCCAGCGCGGGCTCCGGCGACGGATCCGCGGGGGACGTTCGTCGTTCGCGTCGGACCTCGAAGGGGCGCTCGATTTCGATCGGACGCGCGTCTTCTACGCATCGATCCCGTGTCACGGGCTGTTCATCCGCCGCGGCGCGACGCCGCCGGGGGCGGAGTACGACGCGCTCCGCGACAGGCTCAAGCGGGGGCTGCTCGACCTGCGGGGCCCCGACGGCGCGCCGGTCGTGGATGCCGTCTGGGACCGGGAGGAACTGTACGACGGGCCGATGGTGCACACAGCGGCCGACGTCGTCTTCTCGGCCCGCGGCTACTCCGTCGTGCCCAGGCCGCTGTTGGGGGCGACGGAACTGCTCATGGACGTGTCGGACTCCCCGAACGGGTTCCACCGGCCGGACGGCGTGATCGCCGCCGTCGGCGAGGGGATCCGGCCCGGGCCGATCGGCCGGGCCTCGATCGCGCAGATCGCGCCGACGGTCCTGGAACGCATGGGGCTGCCCGGGCCGCCGGCCTGGACGGCGCCGGCCATCGATGCGCTGGGCGGGAGAGGGTAGGGAAAGGGGACGGAACATGTCGGCGACTAAGATGCTGAAGCTCGGCGCGAAGATCGCCGTGTCGGGCGGGCTGATCGCGTTCGTGCTGTACAGGATCGGGCAACAGGCCGAGTGGGACGATCTCGCCGGGCGCCTCGCGTCGCTGTCGGCGCCATGGGTCGCGCTCGCCTTCGCCGCCCAGCTTGGAGCGATGTGCTTCACGATCTGGCGCTGGAGGCTCCTGCTTCAGGGGCAGGAGATGGACGTGCCGCTGCGGCACCTCGTCGGCGCCTTCATGATCGGCCGCTTCATCGGCACGTTCACGCCGTCCACGATCGGCCTCGACGGCTACCGCATGTACGACATGGCGAAGCACTCGGGCCTCGTGGCTCGGTCGGTCTCCGTCATCCTCGTGGAGAAGATCATCGGCTTCTTCGTCCTGTCGCTGCTCGTGCTGGCCACGCTTCCGTGGGGCCTCGGCATCCTCCCAGGCTCGACGCTCGCCTCGATCGGCGCGCTCTACTCCGTTCCGTTCATCCTCGCCCTCGTCCTCCTCGCCAAGCCGGCGCTGATCGGCCGGCTGCTCGGCCTGATCTTCCGGCCGGGCTCCGCCCTCGGCGCCAAGGTGGAGAAGGCGGCGGCCGCGGTGACCACGTACGAGGCGCGGCGCGACAAGCTCGTCCGCGCCGTGCTCGCGGGCCTTCCGGTCCACGTCCTGACCATCTTCATCTTCGTGTCCACCGGCATGGCGATCGGCGCTCCGATCTCGGTAACGGACATGTTGTTCGTCGGGCCGCTGGTGATCACCGCCACCGTGCTCCCGGTCTCCCTGTCCGGCCTCGGCGTGCGCGAGGCCGCCTACATCTTCCTGCTGACCAGGACCGGCGTCACGGTCGGCGAGGCGGCCCTGCTGTCGTTCCTCGGGTACCTCGTCGGCCGGGCCATCTCGCTGTTCGGCGGGCTGGTGTGGCTGGCGCGCCGCAGCGGCTACAAGGTCGATATCGGTGGGAAGGCGATGCAGGAGGCTGCATCCGATTTCGGATTTCGGATTTCGGATTTCGGATCGGCGACAACTCCGGAATCGGGGTGGCGGCCTGGAGCGCTCCGCTTCCTGTCGGCCGGGTTCGGCGCGGGCCTGCTGGCGGGCGTGGCGGCGGGGCTGATCGAGATGACGTACATCCTGATCCGCGTCGCTCCGCCGCGGCCGTGGGGCGACCTGGGCTACGCGGCGGCGTTCTACGGCGTCTTCTGCGCCGTGGTGGGCGCGGCGATCGCCCTGACGGCGTGGTCGGCGGCCCGCTGGGGCGGTCGCGGCCGCGCGTGGCTGCGCCCGTCGCCGGAGGGGCTGTACGCCGGCATCGGCCTGTCGATCCTCTGCGGTCTTCTGGCGGTGGTGTCTCGGTTCCGTGTCTTCCGCGACGCGTTCGACGAGCGTCTGGCGGCGACGAGCGTATCCGGGCTGGCGATCCAGGCGGCGATCCTGTTCGTTGCGTGCGCGTTGTTCGCGGTCGGCTTCATCGGCCTGCGCGCCGCGCTGCGCACCCGCGGCGGCGGGCTTCTCCTGCGGCCGTGGGGCTCGCCGGCCCTCGCCGCGATCGTCGTGGCGCTCGGCTTCGCCGCGGGGGCGCCGGCGCGTCCCGGATCGGCCCCGGCGGCGCGTCCCGCCGCGGTCGCCGCCGGGCCGAACATCGTGTTCGTCATGATCGACACGCTGCGGGCCGACGCGCTCGGCGCGTACAACCCGGAGCGCGCCGGCGCGACCCCGGCGATCGATTCGCTGGCCCGCGACGGCGTGTTGTTCGAGCAGGCGTTCGTGCAGGCGTCGTGGACCCGGCCTTCGGTCGCATCGGTGATGACCGGTCGCTTCCCGACGGCCCACGGCGCCGTGCACAAGGACGACGCGCTGCCCGACGCCGCGCCGACGCTGGCGGAGCTGCTGCGCGACCGCGGGTGGGCCACGGCGGGAATCGTCACGAACTACAACCTCGCCCCGGCGTTCAACTACCAGCAGGGGTTCGAGGAGTACGTCTACCTGGAGCCGAGGCGCTTCTTCTGGGCGAGCGACGCCGGCGCGAAGCTGGCGCTGTACGAGATCCTCCGGAAGGTCCGCGCGCGCCGGTTCGCCGGTGCGCACGACGTGGACCGCTACTACCAGGACGCCCGGCGGACGACCGACGAGGCGCTGGCGTGGATCGACCGTTATCGTCGTTCCGGCGACGCCCGGCCGTTCTTCCTGTTCGTCCAGTACATGGATCCGCACGACCCGTACTTCGCCCACGACGGATCGGGCGAGGCGTACGGGCAGGCGCTGGCGCCGAACCCGCCGCGGGAGAAGCTCGACCGGATCATCGAACTGTACCACGGCGAGGTCTCCTTCACCGATCGACACGTCGGGCGCCTGCTCGACGGATTGAGGGATCTGGGCCTGTACGACCCGGCGATCGTCGTCGTCTGGGCGGACCACGGGGTGGAGTTCCAGGAGCACGGCGGCTGGTGGCACGGGACGACGCTCTACGACGAGCAGGTGCACGTGCCGCTGATCGTCAAGCCGGCGGCGGCGGAGGGCGTCGCCTCCGCGGCGCGTCCCGGCACGCGCGTCCCGACCTGGGTCAGCCTGATCGACGTCCCGTGGACGCTGCTGCGGTGGGCGGGTCATGCGGCCGGCGATCTGGCCGCGCTCGGCTACGTGGGCGCCGATCTCTTCGTGCCGCGCGCCGCCCCGGTCGTGTTCATGGAACAGGATCACCAGGGGAACGTGCTGCGAGCGCTGCGGTACGTCGGCTCGGACGGCAGCCCGTACAAGTACATCGAGGCCGAGGCTATCGCCCGGCCCGGGCTGCAGCCCCGCGAGCTGTACGAGGTGGCGGCGCCGGAACGCTCGCCCGACCTGCGCCGCGCGGCCGTCGTCGCGCGCGAGCAGCGGAACCTCGCGGACGCCAGATCGGAAGAGCGTCGTG
>CAMTWF010000230.1:0-8422 GCA_947085355.1 uncultured delta proteobacterium | reverse complement strand
GTCCGGCAGCTCGCTCTTGGTGGCCGACGGGAGGGGCCTGTCGGTGTATCAGCTTCCGGGCGGCGCCGAGCTTTCGCGGATCGACACGTGCGGCAAGGCGCGGCGCGTCTTCGCGGACGGCAACCTGGTCTGGGTGGTGGGTCTCAGGTCGGTGCTGATGCTGGACGTGCGGAACCCGTCGGCCCCCCAGGTGTTGTCGCGAGTGGGCCTGGCGCCGCTGAGGGACGGCTTGCAAGTGTTCGCCACGGACGGCTGCTCGTGGTTGTCGGCAGCGATCGACCGGCTCTGCGACACGGTCGGTCCTTGCGCGGCGTCGGGGCGGGACGCGGCGGCGTACCGGGACGGGCGGCTGTTCCTGAACCTGCTGGGAAACATGTACGTCCTGGACTTCCGTGGTCGGTTGGTCCCTGCTGTTTCTGCCGCCGTGCCGGCCGGTCTGCTGGCGGAGATGGCGGCCGAGGGGCGGTTCCTGTACGGCAACACGCCGTCCGGCGGCGGACTTGTCTTTGCCGAGGCGGCGGACGGCGTCTGGCGCCGTGCCGGCACGCACGACGTGTTGCGGTGGGTCGAGGGGGTGGTCGAGGTGGCCGGCTTCGCGGTCCGTTCGGCGCCGGGCAGACTCCATATCGCGGCGGAGCAGTAGCGATGCCGCGCGCGATTGCGGCGGTCGTCGCGGCCGGGATGCTCTTCTTGCCGGCTTGCGGGGCGTCGTGCGGGGCAGAGGCGCGCCCGCGGGATGCCGGCGAGGCGACGGGGCCCTGCACGTTCGCGACGTGCGAATCCGAGTGCCGTGGCCGCGGGCTGTGCTACGGGAGCTGTGCGGCCGGACGGTGCAACTGCGCCGAGAGCTGCGGCAGCGACGCCGACGTGGCGGACGGCGACGACGGCACGGCCGGAGATGCCGTCGATACGCGGCGGGACGACGGATCCACGGACGACGCAGACGCCTGGGACCCGTCCGAGTGCCTCTACCGCGCGGCCGGCGAGACGCGCCCCGGCGCCTCGCCAGGCGTCACCTGTCGCAGGTTGTCGGTGCCGGAGGTAGAGACATCTCTTTTCCACCATTCTGCGTCGGGCCTTCAGGCGGTCGTGAGAGGTGACCAGGCTGGCCGCCCCGGCACCCCGCTTTGGGCGATCGACCGCGGTATGGGCTGCATCCGCCTGCTCGACGACGGCTCCGACATTCCCGACGGCCCTCACGACAACTACGCCGTCGATCCGTCCATCGATGGACAGTTGGTTGCGTACCACCTGACGTGGTACCCGTCGCCCGACCAGCAGCGTTGCCAGTTGCGCCTGCTCGATCTGACCACCGGTGAGAAGCGGGTCCTGGACGACACCGTCTCCCGGGTGCCGACACGCTCCGGCAGCTACCTGGGCTGTTCGATGGACTACATCGTCCTGGACTATCCCTGGGTCGTCTGGCGCGACATCCGCGAGCACGACGAGTCGGTCGGGTGGGACTGGTTGGTCCTCGCGATGAACGTCGAGACCGGGACGAAACTGAATCTGAGCGTCGACCCGGCAGCTCCCGATGATGTGACGGGCTTCTGGGGCGCCGTCCGTGTCGACCTGCTCGGAACGGTCGCGGTATGGAGTACGGCGGATCGCCGCGCCTTCAACCTGCGGCTTCCTTCGATCATGATCGCCTCGGTGGACGTCGTCTCGGGTGAAAGGTCGGCGTTCGAGAGGGTCGACGGGGAGCGCTATTTCGCCACCATTACCCCCACCTGGATCGCATGGATCGACGGCCGCCGGCTGACGGCAGGATGCGGCTACGAATGCTCGACGGACATCTACGGATACAACCGCGCCACTGGCGAAGTGCGGCCCCTGGTCGTCGCCGGCGACTCGGCCCAGGGCCGGGAGGTCGATGGCGAGGGGCCGTGGCTGGTGTACGAGGATCAGCGCGACGGGGGCCTGTATCCCGAGCGTCTGGGCGGTGACCGCGAGCAGGACATCTTCGCCCTGCACCTCCCGACGATGACCGAGATCAAGATCACCAACTGGTCGGGCTTCGAGCTGATCCCCCGCGCCTACGACCGCGGCGACGGCGCCTACGGCGTCCTGCTTCTGTGGGAGATCTCCTACAGCCTCGCGACCTACATGCTCTGGGACTGCGACCTGCCGGAGCCGGAGGGGTAGGCCATGAACGCCCGGATTGGACGGCCGCTGCGGCGCAACCTGCGAAGAATCCTCGCCCTCGCCGCCCTTGCGGGCTGCTGGTCAAGCGGCTGCTTGGAGGGCTGCGAGATATGGGAGTGCGACGAGACCAGGGTGTGCACCGGACGCGTCGGCGAGACGCGGTGTGTCGACGGCAAGCTGCAGAGGTGTCTCCCTGCCGACTACTTCTGGTTCAACTCCTGCGACACGGATCTCTGGTCCCGCGGGGACTATTGCGAGCATGAGGATGTTGGCGGCCTGGCCGCCTTCCCGCTCGAGTGCGCGACCGGCGCAGACGGTGTCGGTTTCTGTCGGGAGGTGGGAGCCTCAGCCTGCTCGGAGCCCGAAATCCGCCGATGCGACGGCGTCACGATCACCTTGTGCGACTCGGGCTTCATCCGGCACATCGAGGATTGCACCTCTCGTGACCCTGATGGCGTGTGCCTGGAGCTCGGCGACGATTCGGCGATCTGTACCTACGCCGGCAGCTACGATTGCGACCCCGACACCTTCGGGGTGAACGACGGACTTGTCTGCGAGGGCGACTGGCTGATCGGCTGTGACGCCACCAGGCACCGGACGGTCCGTCGACACCATTGCAAGCGTGACGACCCCGATGGCGTGTGCCTGGAGCTCGGCGACGATCAGTCGATCTGTACCTACGCCGGCAGCTCCGATTGTGACCCCGAGACTTTCGGGGTGCAGCAGCCATTCCTGACCGGGACGGTCGGATTTGCCTGCGAGGACGACCGGTTGATCTACTGTAGTACCTTCCGTCGGACGGTCCGTTTGTTCGGCAGCGGCCGCTGCGTGTGCTCCTGTCCTCCGGATGCACCGGATCCGATCGAGGCCTGTGCGGACACAAGCTGCCACGACGAAAACGCGGATGCGACGGACGGGCCGGGAACCTGAACCACGGCAACGTCTGCCATGAGGCTGGGAGGCATCGCGTCAACGAGCCCGAGCCCGAGCCCGAGCCCGATGGGTGCTGCGAGGAGCGGGTTCGGGCGCGGGGTCGTTCGGGATGGCAGAGGGTTACCATCGGCCCCTCCTTCGCAGTCCCAACATCGCCAGAATCGCAGCCCCCCCGACCCCTGCCCCCCGCCCCCCGCCCCCCAGCCCGCAGGCGCACCCGCCGGCGGCGGGCCTGTCCGGATCGCCCGCGTCGGTCGCGTCATCCCCGCCGTCGCCGGCATCGGGTACGTCCGGCGTCTCGACGGGCCATTCGCCGCATGCCGGCATCGCCGCCGTTCCGGCGGAGCGTTCGGCCAGCGCGACGATGTACGCTCCGGCCCCGAAACCGACCATCGGGACCTCGCCGCGATAGTCGCCTGACACCCGATCGTGCAGCTCGGCGATCAAGCCGTAGTTCAGCGTCCCCTGTGCGGTGATCCATGTCAGAAGGTCGTCGGCCACGGCGCTCCGGCCCGCCGCTCGGAAGGCGTCGGCCGCGCGCAGATCCACGAAGACCCACTCCTGGTTGTCGTACCAGCCGCCGTCGTCGTTGCGGAAGAAGCCGCGGCCGGAGGGCGGCACGAGGTCCGTGATCAGCATGTCGAGCGTCGCGTTCGAGACGCGGCCGTCGGGCCGCACGAGGCCCCAGTTGATCGCCTCGACGACGGCGGCGTCGCGGTATCCGCGGCCTGCTCGCAGATCCTCCCACGATTGCGCGAGCGCGCCGCGATCGTCGGTCGAGCGCGCCAGGACGGCGTCGCGGATTCCGATCGCGGCGTCGCGGTACGAGGCGGCGAGCGTGGAGTCGCCGAGGCGTTCGGCCAGCATGGAGGCGGAGCAGAGGCCCCTGGCGGCGGCGAGCGAGGTGTACGTGAACCGTTTCTGGTTGCCGTTCCAGTGGACTTCCCAGATGGACGAGTCGGGGGCGATGAGGCCGGTCGCGGGATCGCGCAGCGACACGAGCACGTCGGCGATCTCGTCGCGCACGACCGGCCAGTGGTCGCGCCACCACCCGTCGTCCCACGCTTCGGCCAGCTCGCCCAGCGCCCAGAGGAACAGCCCGAAACCGTCGAACTCGATGTTCGGTCCGTCCTCGTTCCAGTCGCTCTCCTCCGTGCCGTCCCCGAAGTACCGCGTCACGCTGATCCGATACGGCCTGTCGACGTACGACTCGTACTCGCCGACCTCGGCCCCCAGCATGAACCGCAGCGCATCACGGGCCTGCTCGAAGAGCCCCGCCTTCGCGAGCCCGACGATCGCGTAGCACATGTCGCGCACCCAGGAGATGTTCCACTGCCCCGGCGGAAGCGACGCGACGA
The DNA here is from genome assembly GCA_947085355.1 of uncultured delta proteobacterium. Taxonomy (GTDB): domain Bacteria; phylum Myxococcota_A; class Polyangia; order DRWM01; family JAAZOP01; genus CAMTWF01. The sequence continues at coordinate 3,986 of CAMTWF010000230.1, read as the reverse complement.
TCTGGCCGTGCGACCGGCCGGGCTCGCGCACCTGCCCGGACAGCAGCACCGCGGCCGACCGGAGCCAGAGCGCCTCCTCAGCGGCGCCCAGGCCCGAGGGAGGCGGAGCATCCGCGAGCCGGGACGCCCAGAGCGCGCTCTCGTCCGACAGGATCCGCCCGGAGTCGCCGGCCGCGACGAGCGGCGCCAGGAGGGCGCGCGCGACGGCGGCATCGCCGCCGGCGTGGAACCCGACGAGGACGCCGCGCGTGCGCGACTCGCCCGGGCCGAGCGTTCCGAGGTCGAACTGGAAGCCGGCGACGGCGTCGTCGGTCGGGCCCGAGTCCGCCGTGTCGACCAGGTCGGCGCCGGCGCGGACGGCGGGGTACGGGTTGTTCGGCGTGCACGCCCGGCGATCGGGAGGCTCGACGGGCCGGTAGACCGCGACGCCGCCGCCCGCGCCGGTTTCGGCGTACGAGCGGTCCGCGGGGTTCCAGACGATGCGCTCGCCGTCGGCGCCGGGTTCCGGCCGGCCGCCGCCCAGGTGGAAGTTGTGGATCGTGAAGAGCGAGACGGGCGGCGAGGGGCCGGCGCCGGCGTTCTCGACCGACGCGACCATCGCCAGAACCGGTCCCGGAGCGTCCCACGGGGCGAACCAGAACGTCTCGATGCGGAGGCCGCGGTACGCCTGTCGGGTGCGGATCACGCCGGCGCCGGGCAGGTAGCCGACATCATCGAGCGGCACGTCGGTGAGCCAGGCGGCGTCGCCGCCCACGCGGACGCCGAAGTACGTGTCCCAGCAGAGGTCGCGGGTCCCGGTGCGCCCCACGTCGCGCGTCGGATACCGGTAGACGTGCTCCAGGAAGCCGTCGGCGCGCCGCGAGGCGGCGTCGTACACGACGGCGCAGAACCCGTTGCTGGAAACCAGCCTCGACCAGGAATTGCGGGGCTCGGCGGCGCGCGCGCCGGCGGCCGCCAGGACGATTGCCGCAACCGCGGCTACCGCGATCCTATTCCGCGCGGCCGGCACGTTCTCACTCTCCGTGAGCGAGCTGGGTCAGTTCGACGAGCAGGCCGCCGGTGCTCTTCGGGTGCAGGAAGGCTATCTTGTGGCCTCCCGCGCCGATGCGCGGCTGGGCGTCGATCATGACGACTCCCCTGGCGCGCAGCCCGGCGATCGCCGCCTCGATGTCGTCCACGGCGAAGGCGATGTGCTGGATTCCCTCGCCCTTCTTCTCGATGAACTTCGCGATCGGGCTGTCGGGGCGTGTCGCCGCGAGGAGCTCCACGCGGCTTTCCCCGACCGGGAACATCGCGACCCGGACGCCCTGATCGGGCACCTCGCCGGCGCCCGCGAAGGGGAACCCGAGCGTGTCGCGGTACAGTGCGATCGCGGCGTCCAGGTCCTTCACGGCGACTCCCACGTGTGCGATCTTCCTGAACATCGGCGCCTCCGGCCGGGGCCCCGCGGCGGACGGTTCGGGCCGAGTCCGCCGCGCTGGCAACCCCGCGCCGGGCATCCTATCATGGCGCCGGCGCCTCAAGGACCCACGTGACGATGAAGGACAGCTACGCCCGACGCTCGACGCCGGCACCGGCCCCGTGGCGCATCACGATCGACAACACGTTCCTGATGAGCCATCCGTGGCACCTGCTGCCGCTCTTCGTCGGAGCCCAGGTCCGGTCGCTCGGCGCGATCAAGGGGTGGTCCATCGGGATCGGCTCGCTCCCCCGCTGGGCCTTCCGCCCCGACGCGTACGACGGGATCGAGTTGAGCCTGACCACCTCGCAGGTGTTCGGGAGCAACGTGGGACGCAGGTGGCGGATCCGGACCGGGTTGATCGAACGGTATCGGGCGAGCGGGTGGCCGATCGCGGCGTTCCATGCGTGCTTCGAGCACCCGCCGCCCTACTTCGAGCACGCCAAGCTCGATCTCACCGGCGACGATCCGCGCGTGCGCGAGGGGGCCGTAGGACAGGTGGAGGTGGCGGCTATGCTGGGCGGAGCCGGCGCTGGGCCGGGCTCGGGCGGGCCGGTGCTCGTGTTCCACACGGGGAGGGCGCCGGCCGGGGCGTCGCGCCGCGACCGGCGCGCGGCGTTGCGCCGCGTCGCGGCGAACCTGCGCCCGGCGGTGCGCCTGGCCGAGTCGTCCGGGGTCATGGTGACGCTGGAGAACCTGCCGCGATCCATGGGCGCATCGGAGCACCTCGGCTCGCGGCGCATCGAGGACGTCATCGAGGTGCTGGCGGACATCGGGAGCGACGGCGTGGGGGTCACGTTCGACTACGGGCACGCGAACACCTTCTGCGACGAGGATCCCGAGTACATCGATCGCTTTCTCGACCGCCTCGGGCCGCACATCGAGTACGTCCACCTGCACTACAACGGAAGCCACCGGCCGGGGTTCGCGGCGACGGTGGATCCCCGGCGTTTCGAGGGGTTCGACCAGCACCTGCCGCTGACGCGCATCCCGGCGGCCGAGATGCCGCGGTTCGCCGGGCACCTGCGGAAGATCGTCACGAGCACCCCGGTGGCCCGGCGCCGCCTAGTGGGCCTCGAACTGCCGCAGCGGAGCGTCTTCAGCGTCAAGCGCATCCTGCCGACGGGGGCGACGCCCCAGGAGCAGATCGAGAGCGCCCGGATCGTGCGGAGGATGCTGGCCGAGATCGGCGCGTAGCCGCAGGCGGTCGCCGCTCAACGGGACACACGCTCGGATTCTACTACCCCCGAACTTCGTCGCACGGCGCGACGATATTGGTCACCGCGGAGCACGCAGAGAACACAGAGACCATTCTCTGCGGTCTCTGCGGTCTCTGCGGCGATTCATCGTTTGGTTGCGGCGCCGCCGCGCGTCTTGCGGCCGGCGAGCCGGACGAGCATGCAGGCGCCCGCGGCGAGGCCCGTGAACGCGAATGTCGACGCACTCATGACCAGTGCCGAGGCTACCGCCGCGCCGGAGGGGGCTCCGACGAGCACGAAGCCCGCGGCCCACGCGCCTTCGAACGCGCCGAAACTCCCGACTCCGCTGATGGGGACCACGCCCGCGAGGACGGCGGCCCCGGAGCCGAGGACGATGCGCGCGAGGCCGAGGTCGATGCCGACGGATTCCGCGGCCGCCCAGAAGCTCCCCACCGCGGCCACCCACTGCAGGGCCGTCCACAGCGCCGCGGGGCCGGCGGCGCGGCGAGCCACGGCGCGCACATCCTCGAGCGTCCTGGCGGATCCGTCCAGGCGGTCGGCCGATGCGGGGCGTGCGGCGCGCAGCCTCCGGGCGAGCCACGAGGCGGACCGTCCGGCCAGCGCGGGCACGAGGAAATAGCCGGCGACGACGGCGGCGAGCCCCGCCCCGACCAGCGTCGTCCAGACCGGACCGATCGCGGCCCGCACGTCCGGAGCCGCAACGAGCGCCGCGAGGGTCGCGAGCGCCAGGGCCGCGAGGTCGGACAGGTGGCTGAGCGCGATCGCCGCGAACCCGTGGGTCAGGGGCGTTCCGGTCAGCCGCTTCACGATCACGGGCAGCGCGACCTCGCCCGATCGCAGCGGCGCGACGCGAACGGCGAGGAGATGGATGGAGACGACCCCCAGCATCGAAGGGAAGGAGAGAGGGATCCCGAAGGCCCGGAACCGGGCCGCGCGGAACAGGAACGTCAGCGCGTAGCAAACCACGAGCGGCGCGAGCCAGACGGGATCGAACGCGCGGAACGCCTGGCGGACGCGGTCGATCGGAACGAAGACCAGGATCAGGCCGACCAGGGCGCCTGTGAGGGCGAGCGCCGGGAGGATGCGGACGGCGATCTTCACGGAGCGGCATGTTACTCCCTGGGACCGCGGGCGTCTCGCCCGCCACCTGGCTACTAGTCACATCTCGCGGGGGAGGCTGGTGGTCGTGGTTGTGGGGCGGAGCCTTTGGAGTGCGGCGGCTTGCCGCCGCTTTCCCCCGCCGCAGCTTGCTGCGGCGGGGGGCACTGCCATCCTGACGTTCCGTAGCGCTGACATCTTGCCCGCAG
>CAMTWF010000229.1:0-3786 GCA_947085355.1 uncultured delta proteobacterium | reverse complement strand
CTGCAGCTTGTCCTCCAGAAGGGTGGCGAGCCTGACGGCGGCCTCGGCCGCCGTCGTTTCGTCGGCGTCCGTCCGCAGGAGGTGCCGGTAGATGTTGATCGCCTCGTTGAACAGATCCTCCTCGGCGTACAGGTCGGCCAGATCGGTCAGGGCCGGGGCGTGGTCCGGCGCCACGCGCAGGATCCGGTTCAGCGTCGAGATCGCCTCCTGGCGTTCGCCCAGCCTGTCGCGCCGGATCGCCGCCAGCATGTACAGCACCTCGGCCGCCTCGGGCCGGTCTCCCGCGGCGAGGGCGACATCGTGCAGCGTGCGGGCCAACCGGTCCCACTCGTTGCGGGCGCCGTGCAACCGCACCAGGGCCGCCATGACATCGACGGCGCCTGGCGAGGCGCGCAGCATGTCGGCAAGCAGCGAGGCGATCTCGTCCCTCCCCTTCCCGTCCGGGTCGGCTGCCAGGATCTCGGCTGCGTGGATCAGGTACTCGGCCCGGGCCCCGGCGTGCGAGGAGACCCCGGCAAGGCGAACGAGGTGCTCGGCCTCCAGCTTCCCGCCGGATGCCTCGACCAGCGAGGTCCACAGCACGACGGCGGGCATCGATGACGGGTCGGCTTCGACCGCCATCCGTGCCGCGTCCGCCGCCGCGGCGAGGTCGCCCCGCCGGGCCCTCCAGTCCGCAAGGCGGTACAACGCCACGGCCCGCCCCCCGTCCCCGGCGCGCTCGACGCCGGCGCCCAGGACGCTCTCCATCGCCGCCGCGTCGCCCTGCGCCACGGCAAGGCCCTCGCGCATGAGCGCCATCTCGGGGTCACCGGGCGCCAGCCGCCGGATCTCATCCACGAGGCGCGCGCGCGCCGGCGCCGACTCGTCCGCCTTCTCCGCTTCCAGGAGCCGCTCGCGCAGATACCCGATCCGGATGCCGTCCCCCGGCAGGACGGCGGCCAGGCGATCCAGCACGGCCGTCAACGCCGCCCGCTCGCCGGCCGCCGCGTGGACCTCGGCCAACGCACGCAGCGGTTCGACCGCGTCGGGTCGCAGATCCCACGCCCTGCGGAAGTGCGCGGCGGCCCGAACCGGATCGCCGACGTTGTCCTTCCAGACGATCCCCAGCGCCATCGCGGCGCGGTAGGCCTCGTCGGGGTCCGCCGGCTCGCGTCCGGGCGCGTCGAGCGCCTCGGCGAGAGGTTCCCAGGCTCCCTTGCCCGCGAGGAGGCGGTCCCGCGCGGCCCGAGCGGGTCCGAGATCGGGATCCATCTCGAGGGCCCGGAGGTAGCAGTCGAGTGCGGCGTCGATCCGTCCGAGCGGGTCTTCCCAGATCTCGCCGATGCGGTGGAGGGCGGCGGCGCGCTGCGCGGGGTCCGAATAGAGTTCGGCCTCGGCCTCCAGCAGGTGCACGACCGACGCCAGGTCCCTGTGGTCGAGGTGGATGCGCACGAGCGCCTGGATCACCGGGGCGTACGACCGATCGAGTTGGAAAGCCTCGTGGAAGGCGCGAGCGGCGCGATCCACGGCGCCGATCTGCTCCTCGCAGATGACGCCGATGCGGTGCAGGATCGCCGCCCGTGCCGACGGCGAATCGGTCACCTCGATCTCGCGGCGGTAGAGCGCCACCAGATCGTCCCACCGCTTCTCCATGTGGATGATCCGCCCGGCCGCGCGCATCGCCGGCAGGTGCCTCGGATCCGCCGCCAACGCGCCCTGGTACTCGACCAGCGCCCGCTTCGCGTCCCCGATCTCCCGCTCGTGGATCTCGCCGATCCTCATCAGGTGCGCCGCCGATCCCTCGGGCGTCGGATCCTTCTCGGCCAGCCTGCGCAACAGATCGATCAGCTTGTCCCATTCGCCTCGATCCTCGCGTATCCGGCACAGCACGGCCACGGCGCCGGCGTGGTCGGGAACCAGATCGAGGATCGCCTCCAGGGTCGCCACGGCGCCGTCCACGTCGCCCGCGTCGCGCTCCAGCACCGCCGCGCGACGCTCCAGATGGCCCACCCGTACGGACACATCCGCGGCAGCCTCCGCCAGACGCCCGTAGAGGTCCGCCAGATCCCGGTGGCGGCCCGCGCGGCGGTGCATCGTCTCCAGCGCCCTGAGCGCCGGGACGAAGCTGGGCGCCGTCGCCGCCGCCGCCTCGAACCTCCGGGCGGCCTCCTCGACCCTTCCCAGGCGTCTCTCCAGCAGCTCGCCCGCGCGGAACAGCGCCATCGCCTTGCGATCGACGTTCTCCTGGGCGGCCGCCTCCGCCAGGTGCATCTCCAGCAGGTCGTCCCATCGCTTCGCCCGGGCCAGCACGTCGCCGGCGGCCTGCAACGTCGGCCCGAAGGCGCCGTTCAGCGCCAGCCCCTGCCGCCATGCGTCGATCGCGTCGTCCGTGCGCCCGAGACGCTCGTGGAGCATCTGGCCGAGCCGATGGAGGAGCTGCACCTTCTGGCGGTCGCCCGACGTGAGCGCCACGAGCGCCCGCAGGGTGGTAGCCGCCTCGTCCCATGCGCCGACGCCCTCGTAGACGCGCAGCAGCTCGTGCAGGACGAGCTGCGAATCCGGGCGAATCGTGCGCGCTTCCTCCAGAGCCACGCGGGCGCGGTGCCGGTCGCCGAGGCGGTCCACCGAGATCCGGGCGATCTGGTACAGGAGGTCCGCCCGAGCGGGTCCATCGAGCGTCGCGGCGTCCTCGGCGAGCATCGCGACCAGTTCCGCCCATCGCCCCGCCTTCCACGCAATGCGCTCCAGCGCCTCGCGCGCCTCCGTCGCCCCGCCCTCCAGGCGCGCCGCCTCGCGGTACCCGGCCTCCGCCGCATCGAGGTCCCCCAGCACCATCTCGTTCAGGCGGGCGAGTTCGAGCAGCACGGCGCGGCGCGCATCGGGCGAAACGGCCCGCGCCGCCTCGCACCGAAGCGCCTCGCGCAGCGCGGGCCAGTCGCGTGCGCGACGGGCCGCGACGGCCAACGCCCTTGCGGCCATGCCGTCCGAGGGGTCGAGGCGGAGCGCCTCGACGTAGGCCGCGCGCGCCTCGTCGGCGCGCCCGAGATCCCGCTCCAGCACGCCGCCGCGTTCGCGCAGCAACCCAGCCCTCGCCGGCCCCTCGGGCGTCGCCGCGATCTCGCGGTCCAGCAGATCGAGCACCTCGGCCGCGGCGCCGCGCCCCATCACGTGGCGGCGCAGCGCGCGCAGCGCGGGCACGAATGCCCCGTCCGTCTCCACGGCCTCCCGGAAGTGGACGACCGCCTGCCCGGCGTCGCCCAGGTGCTCCTCGAACAGCCGCCCGATTTCGTAGAGCAACGCCGCCCGCTCGCGACCCGTGCGGTCTTCGGACGCCTCGCGGCGGTATCGCTGGATGAGAGCGCCGACGGCGGAGGGCCTGCCGTCCCGGTACCAGGGGTGCTCGCCGACGGCCGCACCTTCCGCGGAGGGCCCCGCAGCCCCCGCCGCCGGTGCCCGCCCGTCGCCGACGTCCCGCTCGCGACTCCCAGCCATTTCGCCCGCGAGGCTACTACGGGAGCGGGGAGTTGGCCAAGTGACATGCCGTCCGGGTGATCGGGCCGCAGCGCCCGACCACGACTACCTGCCTGCCCTGCCTGCCGCCTGCCTGCCGGCAGGCAGGGCAGGCAGGCGGCAGGCACGACGACTACGCTTCCGGGGGTGAACGGTTCGGAGCCTGTCAACGAGTTTGAGACACCTGCCGGTCGCATTTACTGTAGCGCCTCCTGGTGCGCCGGGGCCGGTGCGACCGCGCCGACCTGATCTCGCGCCGCGGGTTGCGGCTTGTTGATCCAGACCTCCGTGGGTGGT
>CAMTWF010000228.1:0-6148 GCA_947085355.1 uncultured delta proteobacterium | reverse complement strand
GGCCACCAGACTGCGCCGAGGAGCAGCGTCACGATCACTCGGACGACTTCGTTCGTACGCTTCATGATTCGCCTCCCGCGCGCCATCGGGCCGGAATCGGCCAAGCGCTCGAACCCGCAGGTCGCGCCTCATGAATAGTGAACGCCCGCGAGCCTTCGGTCAAGCGGGCGGCACTTGCCGCCCCCCGGCTTTTCGGGTTTCATCCCGTGAACGAGCCCGAGCCCGGTCTGGCGGAAAGCGAGAGGCACCGGATCACCGGCCCATGACCGACCTGGACTTCCACGAGGCATGGTTGGCGGCCGCGGCGATTACCGTGGCCGTCGAAGTCGCCGTCGTCCTCATCGTCGCGTGGCGCGAGCGTCTGTTGGCGCCGCGCCGGCGCATCGTATTCGCGGCCGTGGTCGCCAACGCCGTGACGCATCCGGCGCAGTGGTACCTGCCCTACTTCGTCTTCCCCGACGCGCTGCTGCCGGAGAACCACTCGCTGTACGTCGCCGTGGCCGTGGCGGCGGCCGTCGCGGTCGAAACGGGCGCGTACTGGCTCCTGTTCGCGCGGCACCGCCTCCGGCTGGCGGCGGCGTTCTCCCTGTCGGCCAACGCGGCCTCGTACGCGGCCGGGCTCCTCGTGACCGCAGCGTTCGGGTGAGGCGAAATGAAGGAACCTCGCGGCTTTGCCGCGAGGTTCCGCGGGGGTCCGGGGGGCGGTGAGGCGCCCGGCGCCGAACAGCCCCCCGGTGCAATCGAAGAATCAGCGAAACGGCGCCGGTGCGGCCGGCTAGCCCCCCATCTCGATCCCCATCGCCCTGGCGACGGCTACCAACTCGCCGGTGGGGTCGACTCGCTTGGAGTGGCCGATCGCCTCCTCGAGCGGCACGGATTCTATGTAGGGCGTACGCAGGCAGACCATCCTGCCGAAGCCGCCTCGGGCGACGAGGTCGACGGCGGCGGCGCCGAAGCGCGTGCCGAGGATCCTGTCGAAGGCCGACGGCGAGCCGCCGCGCTGCAGGTGCCCCAGCACGGTCACGCGGATCTCGTGATCGATGTGCCCGGCCAGCGCCTCGGCGACGCGCTGCCCCGCTCCGCCGAGCCGCGGCAGGTGCCCCTCCCGGCCCTTCGCCAGGGTCGAGACGTCCCCGCCCGCCGGCTTCGCCCCCTCGGCGACCACGACGATGCTGAACGAATCGTAGCGGCCGCCGCGCGACCGGATCTTCCTCAGGACGCGGTCGATCCTGTACGGGATTTCGGGGACGAGGATCACGTCCGCGCCGCCCGCGATGCCGGCATGCATCGCTATCCATCCCGCATCCCGGCCCATCAACTCGACGATCAGCACGCGGTCGTGAGCGGCGGCCGTGGAGTGCAGGGCGTCGATCGCCCAGGTGGCGGTCGCCACGGCGGTGTCGAAGCCGAAGGTGTAGTCGGTCGCGGCCAGGTCGTTGTCGATCGTCTTCGGCACGCCGACCACCCGCACGCCGAGATCGGCCAGCCGGCGCGCCATCGACATCGTGCCGTCCCCACCTATCACGATCAGCGCGTCGAGGTCGTAGTGCCGGATGTGGCGGAGCACCTTCCCGTGCACGTCCACGAACCGCTTCTCGCCGCGCTTGCCCCGCACCGGGTACGCCCACGGGTTGGCCACGTTCGAGCAACCGAGGATCGAGCCTCCGCGGGGCAGGATGCCGCGCACCGACTGCGGCGTGAGCACGACCATCTTCCCGTTCCGCGGCGGCTGGATCAGGCCCTCGAAGCCGTCCTCCGACCCCATCACCTTCCAGCCGTGCTCCGACGTCGCCTTCTTCACGACGGCGCGCAGGACCGAGTTGAGCCCCGGGGCGTCGCCGCCGCCCGTGAGAACGCCGATCGTCCGTATTCCCGTACCCTGTCTGCTCATGGCGATCTCCTCTGCGGACTGCCGACCGTCGGTCCGCGGCGCTACGCGGCCGACCCCGCCCCCACGATGGAATGCAGCACTATGCCGGCGGCGACCGACACGTTGAGCGACGCGACGCCGCCGGCCGCGATCCGGATCCTGACTTTGCGGGTGCACAGATCCTTCGTAAGCCTGCGAAGTCCGGGGCCTTCCGAACCGAACACGACGGCGATCGGGCGACGCAGGCCGGCCGAGTCGAGCGTGTGTTCGCCCTCGGGATCGACCCCGACGATGTCCAGCCCGACGGCAGCCAGGCGCCGTAGGGCCTCGGCCAGGTTCGCCACCCTGGCGATTCGCGCCAGCTCGGTCGCCCCGGCGGCGGCGCGCACGGCGGCGTCGGTCACGCCCGCCGAATGCCGCTCGGTGGTGACGATGACGTCCACGCCGAAAGCAACGCACGACCTGACGATGGCGCCCAGGTTCTGCGGGTCCTGGATCCGGTCGAGCGCGACGACGAGCGCCTCGCCGCCGCGTTCGACGACGACCTGCTCCAGCCCGGCCAGGTCGAGGTACGGGTAGTCGCCCGCCAGCGCCACGATCCCCTGGTGAGCGCGCCCGGCCGCCAGCGTCTCGATCAAGTCGCGATCCGCCTGCCGCACCGGCACCCCGCGGCTCCGGGCCAACGCCGCGACGATGCGGAATCGCTCGCCACGGTCACCGACCGACAGGTACACCACTCGAACCACGCGCCTGCCCGAACGTAGCGCCTCGGCAACGGCGTGCGGCCCCAGCAGGATCCTCCCCTGGAGTTCGGCCGTCCCCCCGGCGTCCGACGCGTCCGCTTCCACCAAGCCCAAGCCGATCTGCTCCTCCGCGCGACGCTCGGACGCCGTCGGCACCCTCTCGCCATGCCTGTGCCTCCGCACGCCGCTGTGGGGCGGCGGCGAGTGCTTCGCCGAGGGGGATGGCGCCGGGGGCGACGACTGCGAGCGCCTTCCGCGCATCAAGGCGCCTCCCGTGCCGTCGCACCGGCGATCGACCGCAGGATCGCCAGCGCCGCCCCGACCGGGTCCGGCGCGTCCCGTATCGGCCGGCCGACGACGATGACGTCGGCGCCTGCCGCAATCGCAGCCTCCGGCGTGGCTACCCGTCTCTGGTCGTCCCGATCCGGACGCCCCTCACCGGCCGGCCGGATGCCGGGAGTCACGACGACCGGTACGGCGCCGATCCTGCGGCGGATTGCGGCCGCCTCGCCGGGCGACGCAACGACGCCTGCACAGCCCGCCTCCGCAGCTTCCGCGGCCAAGCGCACCGCCAGGTCCGCCACCGGGCGCTCGATCCCCACACGCACGGCGACGTCGTCGTCCACGCTGGTCAGCACGGTCACGCCCAGGACGCCGGCGCGATCGCCGCAAGCGCGCACCGCCTCGCGCATCATCCCGGCGCCGCCCGCCGCATGGACCGTCAACCAGCGCACACCCCCGCCGGCCACGGCCCGCTCGGCCGCCCGTCCGACGGTTGCCGGTATGTCGTGCAGTTTGAGGTCCAGGAACACCGCCCCGCCGCGCTCGGCCACCGCCCGCACCAGCGAGGGCCCCTCGGCGCAGAACAGCTCCAGCCCGATCTTGAACGTCCCGACGACGCCGCGGAGCAACTCGACGAACCGCAGCGCCTCGACGCCACCCGACACGTCAAGCGCGAATACCAACCGGTCGCGGGCTTCCATGCGGCGCCGAGCATAGCAGACTCGCCTGCAAGGATGTAGAGGCGCACCTGCGTGTGCGCCCCGCCCCCTTTCAAAGCGGCTCGGACCGCTCGGCGATCGCGGCGCCGGCATCGAGCCGTTCGGCGGCGCGGCGCGGCCCGAGGACGGCGGCGACGACGTCGATCGGCGGCGAGACGGCGGAACCGGTCAGGGCGACGCGGGCGGGTTGGGCGATCTTCCCGAGCGGCACGCCGCGCGCGGACGCCACGTCGCCGAACAGCGCCATGGCGGCTTCCCGGTCGATGTCGTCCCGTGCGCCGAATCGCGCCGCCAAATCGCGGAGCGCCGGTGCCGCTTCCGGCCGCAGATGCTTGGCCGCCGCGCCGGCGTCGATCTCGACCGGATCGACGAGCATCGGTCTCGCCGCGCGGGCCATGTCCGCCAGCGTGGGCGAACGCTCCCGGAGCGCCTCGACCAGCAGGGGCAGACGCGGATCGTCCGCGCGGACGCCGTCGATCCCCTGCCCCGGCAGGTGCTCCGCCAGCAGCGAGCAGAGCCGCTCGACCGACGCCGCCTTCATGTGCTCGGCGTTGTACTTGCTCCGCAGCTTCGCGAAATCGAAGATCGACGGCGCCTTCCCGACGTCGGCCAGGTCGAACAGACCGACCAGCTCGGCGACGGAGAAGACCTCGCGGTCGCCGTGAGACCAGCCGAGGCGCACCAGCGCGTTGACCATCGATTCCGGGAGGAACCCGTCGTCGCGGTACTGCGTCACCGAGACCGCGCCGTGCCGCTTGGACAGCTTCGAGCGGTCCGGTCCCAGGATCAGCGGCAGGTGGGCGAACTGGGGCAACGACCAGCCGAAGGCGCGGTAGATCAGGATCTGCCGGAACGTGTTCGACAGGTGATCCGCCCCGCGGATGACATGCGTGATCGCCATCTCGTGGTCGTCGACGACGACGGTGAAGTTGTACGTCGGCGTCCCGTCGGCGCGCACCAGGACGAGATCGTCCAGCTCCTCGTTCCGCGTCGTGACCTCGCCCTGGATGAGGTCCACGACCGTCGTGACCCCTTCGTCCGGCGCGCGGAACCGGATCACCGGCTCGACCCCAGGCCTCGGCTCGGCACGCCCGCGGCACCGCCCGTCGTACTTCGGCTTGCGCTTCTCGGCCAGCGCCCGCTCGCGACGCTCGTCCAACTCCTCCGGCGTGCACCAGCATCGATACGCCTCGCCGCTCTCGAGCAGCTCGCCGGCGCGGCGCCGGTACAGATCGAACCTCTCGCTCTGCCTGTACGGCCCCTCGTCCCAGTCGAGGCCGAGCCAGCGCATCGAATCGAGAATCGCGCCGACGGCCTCCTCCGTGGATCGCTCGCGGTCCGTGTCCTCGATCCGCAGGACGAAGACGCCTCCGTGATGGCGCGCGAAGAGCCAGTTGACGACCGCCGTGCGGGCGTTGCCCAGGTGCATGAAGCCGGTGGGGGACGGCGCGAAACGAACGCGGATGCCGGAGTCCCGTGGCGCGGTCATTCCTCGTCGTCCTGTTCGTCCATCCACTCCCCGGTTCCTGGCGGGCGGGCGCCTGGCGCGGGGGCCGGCGGCGAGGAGATGCCGAGGCGGCGGCGCGCCCCGCGCAGGAGCCGCTGGATGGGCCGCCGGTCGTCGGCATCCTGCGCGCGGGAGAGGAGGAGTTCGAGCAGGGCTAGATGCTCGGTGGACGCGATCGCCGACAGCGGGCCGGCGATCAAGGAGTCGAAGTCGCCGTCGTAGTGTTCGGCGGACCAGGCGACGGCCTGCTCCAGGAAGGCGACATCCTCGGGCGAACAGGTATCCTCGGGGAAGACGGACATGATCTGGGCCAGGATCGACCTGTCCGATCCGGGGATGCGGGCCGAGGTCCGCGCGGCGCGGTACGCGCGCCATTCCTCCGGCGTCGGCGGTCCGCGCAGCTCCTCCGGACCGAGGCACTCCGGCGGACAGTCGGCGCGGTCCGCCTCCCGCTGGGCGGCCCGCTCCTCCTCGGGCTTGGGCGTCAGGTAGGGATCCGGCGAGAGACCGCCGTACAGGCGGTGGATGGTCCCCATGACGAGCGCGGCGCTGGCGACTTCGAGCCGTCCGGCGCGGAGTTCGGCGCGCAGCAGGGGGAGGAAGAGCGGCGTGAGCTCGTATCCCTTTTCGATCGCTGTCCGGTAGCGCGGGGTCTCGAACAGCCGGCGCGCCAGATCCGCCCTCGGTCCGTCGCGCTGGTCGTCGTGCAGGCGGGTGAGGACCTGCCGGATGCCCCACTGGACGACCTGCGGGTTATCGGCGAGCAGCGCGCGTTCCGCCACCGGGCGCAAGGCCGCAGGCGGCGCGCGATCCAGGATCTTCTTCATGTTGGAGGCAAGGGCGCCCGGCCAGGGCTTCGGATAGCCCTCCAGGTGCGCGGCGATCGCGCGGTCGAGGATCGGCGCGGTGTTCAGATCGGGCGACTCGAACAGATCGTCCAGGCTGCACTGGACCCAGTCGAGTTCGGGGAATTCGCCTTCCGGCTTTTCCGTCTCCAGGGCGAGGATGGCGTCGAGCACGGGAGTGG
>CAMTWF010000227.1:0-2245 GCA_947085355.1 uncultured delta proteobacterium | reverse complement strand
GCTTCCGCTCGTTCAACCGGCTGCTGGAGGAAGCCGAGGCGCGGCAACTGCTGAAGCTGGAACGCGACGAGAAATCCGGCGGCTACGTCGTCCGCATGCTCGCACACGAGGACTGAGACCGCGCCGGCCGGCCCGTTCCGGCCGGCCGGCGCGGGCGGCCTACGGCAGGGTCCCCGCGGCGACTCCCCATGTGATCCGGTTGATCCCGAGGTCGAGGATCGTCGAGCGATCGAACGTCCGCGTCGCCGGGTTCCAGACGTAGCGACGCAGGGCGGCCTGCTTGTCGGCGGCGACGTAGATCTCGGCCGTGCCGTCGCCGTCGAGGTCGGCGACCAGCGTGGCGTGCTCGAAGCCGGCCGAGTCGGCGTCGACCGGTTCCACGGCCGCCTCGCCGCGCTCGTCCAGCCTCAGGAGGAACACGCCGGCGTTCTTCGCGGCGGCGACGATCTCGTTCTTCCCGTCGCCGTCCACGTCGCCCCACTCCAGGAAGCGGCACATGCAGTCCGGCAAACCGGCCACGTCGCGCTCCGCGAAACGCCCGCCCTCGAAGTCGTAGCGGACGATCCGCAATGGGACGAAGCCCGCGGCCACGCGGCAGTCGGCCCCCGCCTCGGTGTACGCCTCCAGCACGGCCCACAGCGCCGCGCGGCCGTCGCCGTCGAGGTCGGCGGCGAGTATTTCCTTCGCGTGCGAGGTGTCCGACCGGACGACTTCGGATCGATCGAACGACGCGCCGTTCCAGCGGTAGGCATCGATCTGCCCGCCCTGTTCGCGGGCGCCGGCCACGTTGGGCCGGCTGGGCGTCGTGAAGAACTCGTTCTTCCCGTCGCCGTCGACGTCGCCGATCTCGACTTCGTGGACGAAGATCCCGGGCCGCTTGTCCATCTCGGTCGGCTCCCACCGGCCGCCGACCTTTCGCAGGACGGCCACGACGCCCTGGTCGTGCGTCGCGATGACGATGTCCGCCTCGCCGTCGCCGGTCACGTCGCCGATCTCCACGTCGCGCAGCCTGTCGAAGCGGCCGCCGAAGCGGCCGTGCCAGAGCGTCGTGGCGCTGAACGACTCCCCGGCGGGCCGCCACGTCTTGAGGTACGCGCCGACCGCCCCGATCGTGAGGATGCCGGGGCCGGCGCCGTCGCCTGGGTCGAACACGATCGCCTTGTGGAACACGTTGGAGTCCGGGTCCTCGATCGTCTCGGCCGTCCAGCCGTCCGGCGTCTCGCGCAGCACCAGCAGCGTCGCGGGGCCGGGCCTGGGCCTGGTGGAACCGTCCGGCTGCTGTTCGTCGATGAAGCGCGCCTGCGTGACCAGCAGCACCCGGCCGCCGACCGCCACGATGACCCCATCCCGTTCGCCGTCCGGCGCATCGACCGCCGGTTCCGCGGCGGAGGCATCGCGCGTGGTCGCGGCCGGCGGCGAGGCGTCCGCCGCGGCATCCCTCGACTGCTTCCTGCAACCGGCCGATCCGAACGCAACGGCCGCCGACACGATCCAGATTGCCGGTTTCAATTCCGTTCCTCCGGTCCGCCGGCCGCGCGCCGGCGCGGCTCCGTCGGCGAACCGAGCGGATCATACACGAGTTTCGGGTTTGGAGTTTGGAGTTTGGAGTTCGAAAGAACTTGAAACTCCAAACGCGACACACGCGCGCGGATCAATCGCTCGCGGCTGGAACGACGGTGAAGGTCGCGGTCCCGATGACGGTGGGATCTGTGGGGAGGCGCGCGGTCACGGTGACGGTGCCCGGTGCGCGGTGTGGTCCGCGGGAGCCTGGGCGGTCTATCATCAGCCGCCATGGATCGCGCCGTGCCGCCTCGAAGGAGGCGCTCTTTCACGAACGTCGGTGGTCCCGTCGATCGCGGCGGCGACGCGGGCGTCGCGCGGGAACTGGCCCGGGCGCTCGACGTGCGCCCGGCCCCGGAGCCGGATCGCTGGACGCACGGGTTCCACACGTATCCCGCCCGAATGCACCCCGACACGGCGGCCCGGCTTGTCGCCGCCTTCTCCGATTCGGGCGAAGTCGTGCTCGACCCGTTCTGCGGCTCCGGCACGGTGCTCGTGGAGGCGATGGTCGGCGGGCGCCGGGCGGTCGGGCGCGACCTCAACCCGCTGGCGGTGCGCATCGCGAGGCTCCGCACTACCGTGATCCCCGCGGCGGCGCGGCGCGCCCTGCGGGAGCGCGCCCGGGCGGTGGCCGGACGGGCGTTGGAACGCTCGCGCGGCGGGCGCCCGCCGCCCGGTCCGCCGC
>CAMTWF010000226.1:0-10831 GCA_947085355.1 uncultured delta proteobacterium | reverse complement strand
TTCCTGAAGCAGGTCCATCCGCCATTCTCCCTGATTGCGGACCGAACGCCCGCACCGTCCGTCGCGCCGCCCGCCGTCCCACCCGCGGCAGCGCATGATAGCAACGCGATCCGGTCAAGGGAAGCCGCCGGGACGGGCCGGCGCCACGGGAACCGGATGGCGGCAACCGGCTGAAGCGGACTTCCGCGCGCCGGCGCGGCGGGGCTATACTGCCGGCGTGGATCTTCGCCTGCCCGGCCATGTCGAGGCTGCCGTGCGGCGCTACCGTCGCGCCCTCCACGAGCGTTTCGCCGACCGTCTGCGGGAGGTCCGCCTCTTCGGATCGTACGCGCGCGGCGAGGCGCGGGCGGACTCGGACGTGGACCTGCTCGTCCTCATCGACGACCTCACGTGGCGCGAGGCGATCGAGGCGATCGACCTCGGCACGGAAGAGGAGTACGGCTCGGGCGTGCTCCTCGCCCCGATCCCGAGGTCCACGGCCGACTTCGAGCGATCCCGCGCGATGGAGACCGGTTTCGCCCGCGACGTGGAGCGCGACGGGGTTGTGCTGTGACCGGCGCGAATCGCAGGGCCAACGTCGCCGCCGACATCGCGAGAGGCCGGGAAGCCCTCGAATCGGCCGATCTGCTGCTGGCGGCGGGCAAGCTGGCCGATGCGGTGACGCGCGCCTACTACGCCATTCACCATCTCGCGCGGGCCCTTCTGCTGACGCGCGACGTTGAGGTGCGATCGCACGAGGGTCTCCGGGCGCAGTTCGGGCTGCACTTCGTCCGGAGCGGCCTGATGGATGCGCGCTTCGGGAAACTGCTCGTGCAGGTCCAGCGTTTCCGCGAGGTCGCGGACTACGAGAGCACGTTCACCTTCACGCAGGAACACGCGGAGGAGGAGGTGCGAGCCGCCCGCGAGTTCGTCGCGGCCGCCCGGGCCCGCCTGGCGGCCGACGGCTACGACACGCCCTGCGAGTAGCAGCGCGGCCGGCGGCCTACGGAGGGGCGGCTCCTCGGTCGGCGTGCCGGATGTCCTGTCCCTCGACCATGAAGACGACCATCTCGGCTACGGCTTGACCAACACGACCTTCAGTTTCGGCAGGGAGTCGGCTACCCCCGCGGAGACGAAGTCCGAGTCGACGGTCACCAGGCTCCCACCCGCGAAACGCAAGGCCGTGGCCGCATGAATGGAGTCCCGCGGTCGCACGCGGGCCGATGTCATGATCTGCTGCGCAGCGGCGACCAGTTCCCTGTCCACCGGCACGAAGCGCAGGTTTGGCAGCGCCAGGAACCGCCGACCTGTCTCGGCGGCGCGCGCCGGATCGAAACCGCCCTCGGCCCGCGCAGCCACCCAGACCACCTCGTCCCAGGTCAGCGACGACGTGCAGGCGTCCAACTCGCCCCGGCCGATTCGGAGCATCCACTCGCGACAGAGTGCAACCACCCGAGCCGGCTGATTCTTCAACATCGGGGATAGAAAGACGCCGGCGTCGAAGCAGTGCGCGCTCATGGGTAGCCTATCGACGGTACTGCTCGTCGAGCAGGTCGTGATACGAGCCGAGTTTGGGTAGCCCTGCCGTCCGATCGCAGAACGCAAGCCAGTCTGCCCACGGTGCGGACGAGGCTGGAACGCAGGGTGTCCGGCGCCGGCGCAGCGCCGCGAACAGCCCCGGAAGCCGATCGAGAACCGCGGCCGGCAATGCCCCCTGTCCGGCCGGACCGGCGAGCAGAGCCGCGGCGGCGGCCTGCCGCAACGCGGCTTCCGTATCCGACCGCGGCCACGCCGGACGGCAGGTATCCAGCGCACTCGGAACGACTGCCACCGCTGTCATGCCCGCACCGCCGCATAGTAGGTCGTGCCGTGAAGCTCGGCCTGTTTGACCTTGCCGCTGCGGGCCAACTCCGCGACCGTTTGGGTGTACTTGGTGATCAACGGCCTGGAGTCCATCGCCGCCTCGATGAATACCGCGACGAGCATGGCCTGGTCGGTCAGACCCTCGACGCGTTGGATCACTTCGTACAAGTTGAATGCCTGGTCCGGCGCGGCAGCGAGCACCGCCAGGATCCGATCGGCAAGCGGCATGGCCGCCGCGTCCAACTCCTGCACTCCGATGGGCAAGGCCGCCTCCGTCTCTACTCCGGGCGGTGATCGGTTTCGCCCGCAGCCCGCGCTCCCGAGTTTGGGCCGGCCGGCGTTCGCTGTCAAACCGCGACCGCCGAAGACCAGCGGCGGCCCGCGGCGCGGCCGGCGGCCTACGGAGGGGCGGCTCCTCGGTCGGCGTGCCGGATGTCCTGTCCCTCGACCATGAAGACGACCATCTCGGCCAGGTTCGTCGCGTGGTCGCCGATGCGCTCGATGTACTTCGCCACCGACTGGATCCTCGTGGCGCGGTAGATGTTCCGCGGATCCTCCATCATGTAGGTGAGCAGCTCGCGGAAGATCTGGCCGTAGTAGGCGTCCACCTCGTCGTCGCGGTCGATCACGGCCCGTGCGCGGTCGGCATCCCCCGCGACGAAGGAGTCGAGCGCCTCGCGGATCATCCGCCGGGCCGCCTCGGCCATGCGCGGGAGGTCGACGTACGGCTTGAGCGGCGGCTCGGTGTTGAGCTCGATCGCCCGCTCGCAGATGTTCACGCACAGGTCCGCGATGCGTTCGAGGTCGGTCACCAGCTTCAGCGTCATCGTGATGAACCTCAGGTCGGAGGCGACCGGCTGGCGGCGCGCGAGGAGCCGCATGCACATGCCGTCGGTGTCCACCTCCATGCCGTCGATCTGCCGGTCCGAGTCGATCGTGCGCTCGGCCAGCCCGCTGTCCCGCTCGACGAGCGCCTTCATGCTGGCGTCGATCATCTCCTCGACCCGTGCGCCAATGTGCAGGACCCGCTCCCTCAGCGCCGCCAGTTCGGCCTCGTATTCCTTGTTCGTATGTTCCCTGGCCATGTCGTCTCCTGTCGCGTGGTCGTGGCCGATCGCCCTATCCGAACCGCCCGGTGATGTAGTCCTCCGTCCTGGGGTTCGACGGCTTCGTGAACAGCGTGTCGGTGCGGTCGTATTCGATCAGCTCGCCCAGGTAGAGGAACGCCGTGAAGTCGGCGACCCGGGCCGCCTGCTGCATGTTGTGGGTCACGATCGCGATCGTGTACCGCTCGCGCAGCTCGTGAATCAGCTCCTCGATCTTCGCCGTGGCGATCGGGTCCAGCGCCGAGCACGGCTCGTCCATGAGGATCACCTCGGGCTCGAGCGCGAGGCACCTGGCGATGCAGAGGCGCTGCTGCTGCCCGCCCGACAGGCTCGTCCCGGACCGGTCGAGCACGTCCTTGACCTCGTCCCACAGGGCGGCGCGACGTAGCGCCTTCTCGACGAGATCGTCTGCGCTTGGGGGCCGCACCCCGGCCAGCCGGAGGCCCGCCAGCACGTTGTCGCGGATCGACATCGTGGGGAACGGGTTCGCCTTCTGGAAGACCATGCCGACGCGTCGCCGGATGCGGACCGGATCGACCCCGGGGGCGTAGGCATCGGCGCCGTCCAGCATCACTCGGCCCTCCAGGCGGGCGCCTGGAACCACCTCGTGCATGCGGTTGAGGCAGCGGATGAACGTGGACTTGCCGCAACCCGAGGGTCCGATGATCGCCGTAACTCGGCGTTCGAGCACGGGCAGCGTGATCTCCCGCAATGCCCGCGACTTTCCGAACCAGGCGCTGAGGCGCTCGGCGCGGATTTTCTCCGTCATCGTCACTCCACCCTGTGCCGCAGGACGATCCGTGCGGCGATGTTGACCGTCAGGACCATGCCGACGAGCACGAGTGCCGCGGCCCATGCCTGGCGGTGCCAGTCCTCGAACGGCGACACGGCGTAGGTGTAGATCTGGACCGTGAGCGACGCCGTCGGCTGGTCGATCCCCTGGGACCAGAAGCGGTTGTTGAGCGCCGTGAAGAGCAGCGGCGCCGTCTCGCCGGCCGCTCGCGCCACGGCCAGCATCACGCCGGTCGCGATCCCCGGCGCGGCGGTCCGCAACACCACCCGCAGCGTCGTGCGCCAGCGGGGGATTCCGAGCGCCAGGGCGGCCTCGCGCAGCCCATCGGGGACCATCCGCAGCAGCTCCTGCGTCGTCACCGTGACCGTCGGGAGCATCAGGATCGACAGCGCGACGCCCCCCGCGATCGCCGAGAACCGGCCCATCCACAGCACCAGCATCGTGTAGACGAAGATGCCCACGACGATCGACGGGACGCCGGCGAGGACGTCGACCGAGAAGCGCACGACCTTGGCGAAGCCGCCGCCGGCGAACTCGGAAAGGTAGATGCCCGCCATCACCCCTGGCGGGACGCCGATGGCGGCCGCGATCGCCACCATCTCCAGCGTCCCGACGATCGCGTTCGCCATGCCGCCGCCCGCCTCGCCGACCGGCCTGGGAAGCTCCGTGAAGAAGCTCCAGTCGAGCCCCGCGAGCCCCTCACTGCCGACGAAGACCAGCAGCGCGGCCAGCGGCAGGACCGCCACGCCGACGGCCAGCACGCACGCCCCCTGGGCGAGGACGTTCACGATCCTGCGGCGGCGCCAACGCTCGTCCATCTCACAGTCTCCCGGCCCCGCCGGGCAGGCGCCCCACGCGCCAGACCAGGAGCCGCGCGACGGCATTGAGCAGCAGGGTGACGACGAACAGCAGGAGCGCGATCTCGACCAGCACCGAGACGTACACGTCCGTCGTCGCCTCGGCGAACTCGTTCGCCAGCACGCTCGCCATCGTGTAGCCCGGCGCGAAGAGCGAGGCGTCGATCTCGGGCCGGTTGCCGATCACCATCGTGACCGCCATCGTCTCGCCGAGGGCGCGTCCGAGGCCGAGGATGACGGCGCCGACGATGCCCGAGCGGGCGCACGGCAGGACGACGCCGCGGAGCATCTCCCAGCGCGTCACGCCGAGCGCCAGGGCGCTCTCGCGCAGCGTGCCGGGCACCGCGCGCAGCACCTCGCGGCTCACGGACGCTATCGTCGGCAGGATCATGATCGCCAGGATCAGGCCGCCCGCGAGCATCCCGAACCCCAGCGGCGGGCCCTGGAAGAGCGGGAGGAAGCCGAGCGTCGAGGCGAGCGCGGGCTGCACCGTATCGCGGAGCCACGGGGCCAGCACGAAGATCCCCCACAGGCCGTAGATCACGCTCGGCACCGCCGCCAGCAACTCCACCACGAACCCCAGCGGCGCCCGCACCCGTCGCGGAGCCAGATCGGAGAGGAAGATCGCCACGCCCAGCGCCACCGGAACGGCGATGACGAGCGCGAGCAGCGAGGAGACGACCGTGCCGTAGAGGAACGGCAGGGCCCCGAAGCGTTCCGCCACCGGGTTCCAATCTGTGTCGACCAGGAACCCGAGGCCGAATCGCTCGATGCCGAGCGCCGACATGCGGGTCATCTGCAGGGCGATGCCCGCCAGGACCAGCACGATGGCGAGCCCGAAGAACGCCGTCAGCCGCCGGAAGAACCGGTCCGGCAGGTTCTGGCCGGCCGGACGCCACGGCCCTGCCGTCGTCATCCCCCGCCCATCATCTGCCGCCGAGCACGACCCTGCCGGCCGCCTTGATCATCCGGAGGCGGGCTTCAATCTGCGGCATCATCTCCGCCGGCAACGGAGCGTAGTAGAGATCCGCGGCGAAACCCTGGCCTTCGTGCACCGCCCACCACAGGAACCGGGCCAACGCCTCGCCCTTGCGCGCGTCCGGCACGTCCTCGGGGACGAGGATGTACGTGAACGACGAGATCGGGTACGCGTCGGCGCCCTCGGCGTCCACGATCGAAACGCGCAGGTCGTCCGGCATTGCCGCCACGGCGGCGGCCGCCGCGGCCGTCACGCTCCTGACCGTGGGCCGGACGAAGTGGCCCGCCCGGTTGCGCAGCGTCGCGTACGGAAGCCCCGTCTGCTCGGCGTAGGCCCGCTCGACGTACCCCACGGCGCCCGGCGAGCTTCTCACCTGTCCCGTGACGCCCTCGTTCCCCTTGGCGCCCAGGCCGGTCGGCCACTGGACGCTCTTGCCGGCCCCGACGCGTTCCTTCCAGGCCGGGCTCACGTTCGAGAGGTATTCGGTGAAGACGGCGGTCGTGCCGCTGCCGTCGGACCTGTGCACCACGGCGAGCGGGCGATCGGGCAGCGCGGCGGCGGGGTTGAGCGCCGCGAGGCGCGGGTCGTTCCAGTTGCGGATCTCGCCCAGGAAGATGCCGGTCATCGTCTCCTGGTCGAGCCGCAGTTCGCCGGCGAATCCGGGCAGGTTGTAGACGACGACCACGGCGCCGATCGTGGTCGGGATGTGAATGATGGGGCCGGCCGCTTTCGCGAGATCCTCGTCGGACATCGGCGGGTCGCTCGCGCCGAAATCGACGGTCCGCTTGATGATCTGCTTGACGCCGCCGCCCGACCCGATCGACTGGTAGTTGATCTGCACGTTCGGGTGCGCCTTGCCGTATTCGGCGATCCACTTGGAATAGAGCGGATAGGGAAAAGTGGCGCCGGCGCCGGTCAGCGAGACGACGTCGCCGCCGCGCCTGCACGCCGGTCCGATCGCCGACGCGACGAGAATGAGGATGAAAACGCTCATTGTCGAGCAACGCATCTCAAGATTCCTTTCTATGTCCTATGTCCTATGTCCTATGTCCTAATACGCGACCTGCGCCGCCAGGATGATCTCGTTCCGCGGCGTGAGGTCGTCGAACTGGAACCGGCTGTAGGAGAGCTGCAGCTTCGCGTCGTGCCCGCTTATGTAGTAGTTGAGGCCGACGTTGAACTCCCACAGCTCGTCGGTCTTCTCATCGATTCCGTTCAGGTCGATGTCGGGGTTGTAGTAGCCCGCGCGGACGCACGGCTGCAAGACGTCGAGGAAGGTCCACGCCAGGGCGGCGTAGAAACCGTGCGCGTCGATCCTCTCGCCTGCGTCGTTCACGTCGCGCGCGAAGATGTATTCGCCCTGGAAGAGGAACGGCCCGTGCTCCCACCGTAGGTCCCCCTCGAAGCGGTCCTTCGTCCCCGCCGCGTAGCGCTCGCCGACCGCCACCCAGGCCACCCCGGCGATCGTCATGCCGGAGACCGGGTAGGTCTCCAGGCGCAGCGTCAGGTCCTTCTGGTCGTTGGAATCGAGCGCGTTGGGGCCCTCGCCGCTGAAGACGCCGGCCGAGTAGCCGAACCAGTCGAACTTCTTCTCCAGCCTGATCCCCATGTCCCGCCGGTTGCCGAACTTCCTGGCGACGGTCGCCAGTTCGGGGAACAGCAGCCGCGAGGTGGAGTTGTAGCCCTCCCAGCTCACCGGGATCTTGAACTGCCCGAGCGACACGTCGACGTAGGGCAGGTGGAAGGTGATGAAGACGTCCTGGAGCATCGCCACGTCCTCGTCGTAGGGCGGCTGGAGCACCGTGACGCTCTCGCCCGGGTTGTCTGGGTCGGCCGGCAGGACGGGGATCTCGCTCGTGCGGAACTCCAGGACCTTTGCCGGATCGATCATCACGGAGTAGCTGACGAGGTCCCGGACGATCCTGCCGCGGGCGAAGATCTGCGCCCTGCGCAGGCGGAACATCTCCGTGACGTCCCCGTCGACGTTCGTTTCGTCCCTGATCGTCGTCACGAACCACCCTTGCAGGTTGAGCCCGGGCCGGAACAGCCCCTCGCCCCCCACGGCGAGCTCCCTGGGCGTCTCGCCTTGCGCCGCCGCCGAGCCCGCCGCGGCGGCAGACGCGCAGAGCACCACCGCCGGCCATGTCCATCGAGCCGTTCTTTTCATCACGAACCTCCTTCCGCGCCGCTCGGACGCGCCGGACGGGTAACAGATGCGCGCTCGGCCCGCAAGGCGGCCAGGAAGCATTTCGCATTCAGCATTCCACCGAAGCCGCCGCCGATTGCCGACTGCCGATTGCGGCGCTATGCTCGCCCCTGCCATGCGAAGGGAGGATTCCATGAACCGAGGATCGGCGTGGACGGCATTGGTCGCAGCGGCGGCGCTGCTCGGGAGCTGCAAGGATCCGCCCGGCGGCAACGAACCCGACGTGCCGGCCGAGGCCGAGGCCGACACACCGCAGGACGTGACCGACGTCCCGCCGGGCGAATGCTCGCCCGACAACGACCGCGACGGCGACACGATCCTCGATGTGGACGAGGGGAGCGGCGGCGTGGACACCGACGGCGACACGATCCCGGACTCCGAGGACTCCGACTCGGACAACGACCGCATCCCCGACGCCGTCGAGGCCGGCGACGGCGACTGCCGGACCCCGCCGCGCGACTCCGACGGCGACACCGTGCCCGACTACGGGGATCGCGACTCGGACGACGACACGATCGCCGACCGCGACGAGGGCGCATGGGACCGCGACGACGACACGATCCCGAACTACCTCGATGACGACGCGGACGGCGACGGGTACCCCGACGCCGTCGAGGCGGGCGACAACGACGCGGTTACGCCGCCCCGGGACACCGACCGCGACGGCCTCCCCGACTTCCTCGACATCGACAGCGACGGCGACGGGCTGTCGGACGCCCAGGAGCGCGAGGCCGGCACCGACCCGCTCGACGCCGACACCGACGACGACGGGTGGGACGACCTCGCCGAGTGGGCCCACCCCACCGCCGACCCGCTCGACCCGCGCAGCGGCATCCCCGCCGACGACTATTACCTCGTGCTGCCGCCGGACGGCCCGATCGAGGAGCGGGCGCTGCGGTTCGGGACCGACATCCGGGTGGCGGACGTCTTCTTCCTCGTGGACACCACGGGGAGCATGGGTGGGGAGATCGAGGCGGTCAAGCGCAACCTCCGGAGCGTCATCATCCCGGAGATCCGGCGGCGCATCCCCGACGCCGCGATCGGCGTCGGCATCCACGCCGACTTCGCCGTATCGCCGTACGGCTCCGGCCGCGACAAGGCGTTCGAGCTGTTCCAGCGCATGACGCTCGACGCGACCGAGGCGCAGAACGCGGTGAACCTGATCGTCCTCAACAGCGGCGACGACTGGCCGGAGAGCCAGACGGAGGCGATCTACCAGACGGCGACCGGCGAGGGGCTCGGGTCGTGGGTTCCGCCATACGCCGCTCCGGACTGCCGCGGCGCTCCCTGCTGGCGGTCCGGGGCGCTGCCGATCATCGTGCTGATCACCGACGCCCCGTTCCACAACGGGCCGCCGGGCACGATCGCGTCCCCGTACACCGGGATAACGCCGCCGCCGCACACGTGGGAGCAGGCGATCGCCGCGGTGCACGGCATTCGCGGCAAGGTGATCGGGCTGTGCTCCGAGGGCGGCGTGGGCGGACAGGGGTGGTACGACCTGGAAGCCACCGTGGTGGCCACCGGCGCCGTGGACTCCGACGGCAGGCCGATCATCTTCGACATCGGCGCGGGCGGCGAGGCGCTGACGGCGAGCGTCGTGGACGCCATCGAGACGCTGGCCACCAAGGTGCCGTTCGACGTCGACACGTTCACGGAGGCCGACCCGGCGTACCCCCTCGGCGTCGACACGCGGTGCTTCGTGCGCCGGATCTCGCCCGTGCGCTGGTTCGGCCCGACCGGCATCGAGAACGACCCGGCCGCGGCGCGCCGCATGGACGCCTCGACGTTCTACCACGTGCTCCCCGGCACGCGCGTGGAGTTCAACGTCCAGTTCCAGAACGCCGGCTGCTACGCGGGCGACTCGGAGGCGCGCCTCTTCGTGGCCGCCATAGTCGTGCGCGGCGACAACGTGATGCGCCTCGACGAACGCATAGTCCTCATCATCGTCCCCGCCGTGGGACCGCCGATCGGGTAGCGCGTTGCGCCGCCGACTGCCGAGCGCTCCCGCCGCGATCGCCGCGGCCGTGACCCTCGCGGCGATCGGCGTGCAGGCCGCCGCGGACAAGCCCGGCTCGGGCGGGCCGAAGCCGCCGCGCGATCCGCCGAAGGCGACCCTGTGCTCGGTCGGCTTCACCACCTACGCCGGGATGGTCGCCGCGCTCGAGGCGCTGGCCGCGGCGAGGCCGGACATCGCGCGGATCGAGGATCTCGGGACGTCGGTCCGCGGCAGGCGGATCGTCGGCCTGCGGATCGGCGACGACGCGCCGGCGGACCGGCCCGAGCCGGCCGCGCGCGTGATCGGCGCGATTCACGGCAACGAGTGCATGTCGTTCGAGGTGCCGCTGGCCCTGGCGCGCGCGCTGGTCGAAGGTCACGGATCCGATCCCCGCGCCACCTTCGTCGTGGACGAGATGGAGACGCTGGTGGTGCCGATGGCCAACCCGGACGGCGTGGCGGCGTCCACCCGCGTCAACGCGAACGGCGTCGACCTCAACCGCAACCTCCCGCTCATGTGGGTCGCGGGCGAATCGTCCGGCACGCCGCTCTCCGAGCCCGAGACGCGGGCGCTGCGGGACGACGCCCTCCGGCGCCCGTACGCGGTCGGCATCTCGTACCACACGGTCGCGAACTACCTGAACCTCGTCTGGAACTACACGCCCGTCGCGCCGCGCCACGAACGCGAGTTGCGTGCGCTGTGGGAGCCGTACGCCGCGGGGACGTCCTACGTCGTCGTGCTCGGGTGGCACTGGTACTCGGTGTACGGCGAGTTCACCGACTGGTCGTACGGCACCCGCGGCACGCTCGACACGATCGTCGAGATCCAGAGCGACTTCGGCCGCGCGGCCCAGACGGCGCTGCACGTCCCGCGGGCGATCGAGCTGCTCGCCCGGGCGGCCCAGGGGATCGGGGGGCGCGTCGTCGATGCCGGCACCGGCCGCCCGCTCGAGGCGTCGGTCTGGGTCGAGCAGCGGCGCGCGCCGGTCTTCGCCGGACCCGAGCGCGGCGACTTCCATGCGTCCCTGGTGGCGGGCACATACGACGTCACGG
>CAMTWF010000225.1:0-10837 GCA_947085355.1 uncultured delta proteobacterium | reverse complement strand
GTCGCCGCCGCGGTCGCGTCGCTGGCCGCGGGCGACGGTCCGCCGATCCGCGTGCGGTTGTTCCTGCCGGACCCCGAGCGATCCGCGGACTCCGCTTTCGACTCGGAGCTGGCGGCCGCCGCCGTCGCCGCGCGTGGCGCCGCGCCGCGGCTGGCGAGGGTCGACGTGACGGTCGGTCCGTTCGACGAGGCGGCGGTCGTCTCGATGCGCGGCGCCGGGATCCTGCCGCGCGAGGGAGGCGACCCGGACGCCGTCCGGGCGCTGCTGGCGGCGTACGGCGACCGGGTCGCGACGATCGCCGACCTCCCGCAAGCGAGGGGCTCGGCCGCCTTGCAGTTCGTCCTGGCGCTGCACCGGGCGCTCCGCGGCCCGATCCGCGTCGGCGTCATCGCGCCGCGCGGCGACGCCCGCGCGGCCGGGGCGCTCCGGGAGGTGCTGCGGGACTTCGAGCTGGCGCCCGTCGACTCCGTCCCCGCGGGCGACCTGGCCGCGATCGTCGTGCTCGCCTCGCCGGGCGGGCCGCTGCCGGCGGGCGTCGCCGAGACGGCGCGGCGGATGCTGGCCGACGGCCGCGGAGTGGTCGTGATCGGCGGGCCGACGGCGGTCGTCCCGCGCAACGGCGCCCTCCGCCAGGAACGCTCGCCGTCCGACCCGAGCGCCGTGCTGGCGACGGCCGGGCTGGCGTTCGAGGCCGGCATCGTGCTGGACCCGAGTTGCGCGCGGGTGTCGGTGCCGGCGCAGGTGGGCCGCATGTTCCTGAGCTACCCGCCGATGGTGAGGACGCGCGTCGTGTTCCCGGGGGGCGCCGGCGAGGCCGTCGCCGTGCTGGCGTTCGCGAACGCGGTCCGAGCGGAGGGCGCTCGCGGCGAAGTCGTCGTCCTGGCGTCGTCGTCGGACGAAAGCTGGGTGGAAGCCGGCGGCGTCGGGTTGGAGCCGTCGCGCGACTGGCGGCCGTCCGGTGAATCCGCCGCCCGGCCGCTCGTCGTTTCGGTCGCCGTCCCGAGCGCGGCGGGCGGGCGACCGGGCCGGTTCGTCGTAGTGCCGACCGCCCGAATCGTGGAGCCCCAGCACGCCGCCCTGGAAGGCAACGCCGCGACGCTCGCCGCCCTCGTCGCCTGGGCCGCCGACGTGCAGGCGGTATTCGGCGTCGCCGCAGACGGCCCATAGGGAGGAATTCCGGATGAACCGCTCGTTACTTGTCCGCGTCTTGCCGGTGCTGGCGCTCGGCGCCGCCGTGTCCGCCGGGTGTCCGAAGCCCGCGCCGCCGCCGGCGACGCCCGCGCCGGAAGCAGCCTCCCAGGACGCCGCCGCGCCGGAGGAGGTCGTGGTTGAGGCCGCTCCCGCCCCGCGGTCCGTGGACGTGGAGCCGGACGAACCGGCGCCGCTGCCGGACCACAGGTTCGACCCGGGTCCGACGCCCGGCCCTCGTCCAGGCGGCACGGCGCCGGCGATCCTCGCCGTGCGCCCACCCGACGCGGACCCGAGCGGCTTTGCCGCGAGGGTCCGTGGGGGTCCGGGGGGCGGTGAGGCGCGAAGCGCCGAACAGCCCCCCGGCGCAGACGACCGCGCGCCGCCGCCCGACATCGGGGACGCCAACAGGGAGGTCCTGCGGGACCGCTTCGGCTGCGAGACCGTCGCCCAGCTCCAGTGGCCCGCGTCGTGGCTGTCGCCGGCGGACGTCGTGCTGCTCTGCTGCCGGCGCGTCCAGGACGGAGCCCCGGCGCACGCGGACGCGTTCGAGCGCGGCTGCATGGTGCGGCAGGCGTGCAGCCTGCTGGTCGACGAAGGCATCGGCGAGGTCACGGAGGTGCGGACGGTGATGGAACTGCGGCGCCGGGTGGCGCCGGTGAGGGATCCCCGGACGGCGCTGGCCTTTCTCGCGGCGACCGTACCCGACCTGCTGCCGTGGTTCGGCGACTCCGACGAGGAGCGCCGGTACGTGCTGGAGGGCGCCTGGCGGTACGCAACCGATGCCATCGAGGGGACGCGGTCGGCGGAACTGCCCGGCGCGCGGGGCGGCTACGAGGTGCGGACGTTCGTGAGGCGCGGCTGCGGCTGCCGCCGCGACGTGGAGCAGGTCGTCTTCGAGGTCTCCGATCTGGCCGGCGTCACCGAACGGTCGCGCCGCACCGTGCTCGAGGACGCATCAGGCGTCTGCGTGGACTGATCGGTCTAGAAGAAGTACCGCGCCCCGAACCCGCCGAAAATGGAGAAGTCCGTCCCCGGGAAGATCCACAGGCCGGGCGCGGCTTCGAGGAACAGCTCGATCGGCGCGCCGCGGAACATCATGTCCAGCCCGACCGGGAAGTGCGCGCCGAAACCGGCGCCGTCGTCGTCCCAGTCCTCGCAGCGGCGCGGGTCGGCACTCCATCGGTCGCAGCGGTAGTCGTCGAACCAAATCCCGACGAAGCCGCCGACGCCGACGTGCCAGCCGAGGTCGAAGGCGCTGGTGGACACGATCGTGGACGGATGCCACAGGTAGTCGACGATGACGAGGAATCTGTCGCGGTAGACGAGCTCGAACGCGGCCGTGCCCTGGATGGCGTGCCCGGCCCCCAGGAACAGCTTCATCGAGATGCCGGTCGGCTCGCCGAGGACGAGGCCGAGGCCGAAGCCGCTTTCGGAGCCGTACCCGGCGGCCGCGGGCTCGGCCGGCGTGACGGCGGCCGCGGCGACCGCAAGGATGACCACGGGGACGATTCTGTCGCGCATGGCGCCCTTCTAGCACGGCGGCGACACGACGCCAAGCCGCGCAGCAGCTCTGCGGGCAGCAGCTCTGCGTTGTATTGCACGGTCCCGTGCTGTTTCTTACTCCCCGGGCGACGGATTGAGCCGCGGCGGTGCGAGGCTTGGCCCTCGCCCTCGTCTCTGGTAGCGTCGCGGCGTGGAGATCTGGGGACCCACGTTCGAGGAGATGCTGCACCCGGACCGCGCGCCGGCGGAGCTCCGCCGACGCGCCCTCGCCGCGTTCGACGCCGCGCCGCTCGACCCGATCAACCTCTTCAACATCACGTGGAAGGGCCCGGACGGCGCGGTCCGCCACGTCGTGCTCCCGCGCGAGTTGACCGGCATCGACGCGGAGATCGTCGTCCTCGTCGGCAGGCACTTCCCGACCGGCAGCCACAAGGTCGGCGCCACGTACTCCTGCTGCGTCGAAAAGCAGGTGAGCGGGGCGATCTCTCCGGGCCGGCGCCGCCTCGTGTGGCCCTCGACCGGCAACTACGGAATCGGCGGCGCCTGGGTCGGCACGCGGATGGGCTACGAGTCGCTGGTCGTCCTGCCGGCGGGGATGAGCGCCGAGCGGTTCCGGATGATCGAGTCGTACGGCGGCAAGTACGTCAAGACGCCCGGTTCCGAGAGCGACGTCAAGGAGATCTACGACAGGGCGCGCGAGCTGGGGGGCGAGCCCGACACGGTCGTGGTCAACCAGTTCTCCGAGA
Organism: uncultured delta proteobacterium; assembly: GCA_947085355.1. Taxonomy (GTDB): domain Bacteria; phylum Myxococcota_A; class Polyangia; order DRWM01; family JAAZOP01; genus CAMTWF01. The sequence continues at coordinate 7,397 of CAMTWF010000225.1, read as the reverse complement.
TGGGCAACTACCGCTTCCACCATCACGTCACCGGCAGCTCGATCGCCGCCCTGTTCGACGACCTGCGGGCCGCCGGCCGCGTCCATCGGCTCGCCGCATTCGTCTCCGCGATGGGCTCCGCCGGCACGATCGCCGCCGGCGACCGCCTGCGGCAGATCCACCCCGGCGTCCTCGTCGTCGGCCTCGAGCCGGTCCAGTGCCCGACGCTCTACTGCAACGGCTTCGGCTCGCACGACATCCAGGGGATCGGCGACAAGCACGTCACGTGGATCCACAACACCGACGCCATGGACGCCGTGGCCTGCATCGACGAGTGGGACTGCAAGAACGGCCTCCAGGCGCTCGCCGAACCGCCCGGCCGCCGCGTCCTGGAACGGTGGGGCGTCCCCGGACCGCTCGTCGAGACCATCTCCGTCACGTTCGGCATCTCCGGCGTCTGCAACGTCCTCGGCGCGATCAAGACCGCAAGGCACTATCGACTCGGGCCCGGCGACGCCGTCTTCACCGTCGCCACCGACGGCCTCGACAGGTACCACAGCGTCCTCGCGGAGATGACCGCGAAGGCGGGTCCGATGGACGAGGGCGAGGCCGAGCGGCGGCTGGCGTCGATCTTCCACCGGCAGCGCGACGACTGGTTCCGCGAGGGGACGCGGCACGCGCGCGACTGCTGGGCCAACCTCAAGTACTTCACGTGGGTCGAGCAGCAGGGCCGGACTGCGGAGGAACTCCGCCGGCAACGCTCGCCCGAGTATTGGCTCGCCGAACAGGAGAAGACGCCGGAGATCGACCGGCTGATCCGCGAACGCCGAGGAGGCTGACGCGACCCCGATGCTGGTACTCGCCGACTGCCGCATCCCCGCCGGCCGGGGCGACGACACGCGCCGCGTGCACGTCTTCGTCGATCGCGGCACGATCGCCGACATCACCGGCGCCGACACCGCGGTCCATCCGGACCGCGAAGTGATCGATTGCGGCGGCATGCTCCTCCTGCCCGGCGCCGTCGATCCGCACGTGCACTTCTGCACCCCCGGCCTGACCCACCGCGAGGAGTTCGACCGCGGCGCCGCGGCGGCCGCGGCAGGCGGCGTCACGACGGCGATCGACATGCCGTGCACGAGCGTCCCACCGGTGACGAACGCCCGCGCGATGGGGGAGAAGATCGACGTCGTGAGTCGCCTGGCGCGCGTCGACTACGCCCTGTGGGGCGGCGCCTCCGGCAACCTCTTGGCGAACCCGCGGTGGCGGGAGCACCTGTCGTCGCTGGCCGCCGCGGGGGTCGTCGGCTTCAAGGCGTACCTCCTGTCGGGGTCGCCGTTGTTCGTCGAGCTGGCTCCGGAGCAGCTCGAGGAGGTGATGGCCCACGCCCGGACTCTCGGCCTCCCCGTCGGTCTTCACGCGGAGGATCCGGGTATCGTCCGGGATCGCACCGCCGCGGCGTCGGCCGCGGGCCGATGCGACTGGGACGCCGTGGCGGACGTGCGCGCGGACCCCGTCGAGGAGCGCGCCGTGGCGCTCGGGATCCGGCTCGCCGAACGGACCGGGTGCGCGCTGCACGTCGTCCACGTCGGATCCGGCGCGGCGGCCGAGCGCGTCCGCGAGGCGAAGGCTCGCGGCGTGGACGTGACCGCCGAGACGTGCCCGCACTTCCTGGCGTTCACCCGCGACGACCTCGGAACCCTCGGGCCGCTGCTCAAGACCGCCCCGATCGTCAAGACCGCGGCGGACCGCGACGCCCTGTGGACCGCCCTCGCCGACGGCACGATCGATTTCGTCGCCACCGACCACGCGCCGTGCCCGCTGGAGGAGAAGCTCGTCCCCGACGTCTGGGCCGCGTATTCGGGCGTCCCCGGCGTGCAGACGATGCTCCCGTTCCTCCTGGACGAGTGGCTCGCGCACGGCCGGATCACGCTCGCCAGGCTCGTCGAGGTCGCCTCGACGGCCGCTGCGCGCCGCTGGGGCCTCGACCACCGCAAGGGATCGCCGGCGCCGGGCTTGGACGCCGACTTCGCACTCGTCGACACCGACGGCGCCTGGACCGTGCGCGCCGAGGATCTCCGCTCGAAGGCCCGCTGGTCGCCGTTCCTGGGCCGCACGTTCCGGGGACGGATCGCGCGCACGTTCGTCCGCGGCCGCCTGGTGTACGATGCGTCGTCCGGCGTGGTCGGCGAGCCCGGCTGGGGCGAACTCCTCGGCCGGCGGACCCCGCCGCCGGCGGTCCGCGCCGGAGGGAGCCTGTCGTGAGCGCGGAGATTCTCGCCTTGGCCGAGCGGTACCGCGACGACGTGGCGCGGTTCCTGGCCGAGATCGTCTCGATCCCGTCGCTGTCGTGCCGCGAGGAGGCGGTCGTCGGCCGGATCCGGGCTGAGATGGAGCGTTGCGGGTTCGACGAGGTCCGCATCGACGGCCTCGGCAGCGTCGTGGGTCGCATCGGCGACGGCCCGCGCGTCATCGCGTTCGACGCCCACGTGGACACGGTGGATGTGGGCAACCCGTCGGCCTGGTCGTTCGATCCGTTCCGCGGCCACGTGCGCGACGGCAAGGTGTGGGGCCGCGGCGCCGCCGACCAGAAGGGCGGCATGGCCGCCGTGGTCCACGCCGGCCGCGCGATCAGGGAACTCGGGATCGCCCGCGACTGCACGCTGCTCATGACCGGCACCGTGATGGAGGAGGACTGCGACGGCCTGTGCTGGGACTACCTCGTCCGCGAGGAGGGCGTGCGGCCCGAGGTCTGCGTCGTCACCGAGCCGACCGGGTGCCGGATCCACCGCGGCCAGCGCGGACGCATGGAGATCGACATCGAGGTGACCGGCCTGTCGGCGCACGGGTCGGCGCCCGAGCGCGGCGTCAACGCGATCTACAGGATGGCGCCGCTGATCCTCGCCATCGAGCGCCTCGACGGGCGCCTGCGGTCGGATCCGTTCCTCGGCAAGGGGACCGTCGTCGTCTCGCACGCGATCGGCGCCGGCCCGTCGCTGTGCGCGGTCCCCGACATGTGCCGGATACACCTCGATCGGAGGCTGACCGCGGGCGAGACGCGCGAGTCGGCCCTGGCCGAACTCGCCGAGGCGACCGCAGGCTCGGGCGCGGCGATCGGGGTGCCGCGCTACGAGGAGCGGTCGTACACCGGCAGGACGCACCCGATGGAGAAGCATTACCCGACGTGGACGACGCCCGCCGATCATTCCGCCGTGCGCGCCGCGCGACGCGCGTGCCGCGAGCTGTTCGGCGAGGAGCCTCCCGTGGACAAGTGGACGTTCTCGACCAACGGCGTGGCGATCTCCGGGATCCACGGCATCCCGTGCGTCGGCTTCGGTCCCGGGTACGAGGAGCAGGCCCACGCGCCGGACGAGCACTGCCCGGTGGACCACCTCGTGAAGGCCGTGGCGTTCTACGCCGCGTTCCCGGCGGCCTGGCTTGCGGAAGCGCCGTAGCGCCGTACACTCATGCCGTCTGGGGGGACCGTGCGCAGGGTTGGAGGGGCACATGAAGCGGACAACGACATGGGGCGGGCTCGCGCTCTTTCTGCTGGTTTCCGCATGCGGCTCGGACGGGGTGGGGCTGTCCGGCTCGGATGACGGCCGGGGGTGTCGCATCGATCGCGAGTGTCTGGACGACGATCCGTGCAACGGCGACGAGTGGTGCGACGACGGCGCGTGCGCGCCGGGCGTGCCGCCGGACGGCGGGCGTTGGTGCACGCTGCCGTCGGGTGCGGGCGTGTGCCGCGGCGGCTTCTGCGTCCCCGCCGGCTGCGGCAACGGAACGCTGAACCCCGGCGAGGACTGCGACGACCGGAACCTCGACCGAACCGACGGGTGCGACATCGATTGCCGGTTCCTGTGCCGTTCGCACGCCGAATGCGGCGACGGCATCGACTGCACGGTGGACGAGTGCGCCGCGTTCGGCACGGGACGGGCCTGTCGGTCCGTTCCGATCGCCGATGGGACGGCGTGCGACGACGGCGATCGGTGCACGACGGCGGACCGGTGCATCGGGGGCGCGTGCGGCGGCGACGCCGTGGACTGCGACGACGGCGATCCCTGCACGGCGGATCGGTGCGACGCAACGCGGCCTGCCGGCCATCCGTGCGTGCACGATCGATTGCCGGACTGGTATCCCGACTTCGACGGCGACGGTTGGGGCATCGATGCCGACCCCGTCTGCGCCGCGACGGCGCCACCGGGGCGGGCGCGCCGGGTGGGGGACTGTTGCGATTCGCAAGCGGACGTGTTTCCCGGCCAGGAGCGGTACTTCGAGACGGCGTACACATGCGGCTCGGACGGGTCGCCCAGCTTCGACTACGACTGCAACGGGACGTGGGACCTGTGGTGGTCGAGTCTCGCCCGGGAGTGCCCCTCCGGCTACCGGGACGAGCCGGGGCACTGTTGGGCCAGGGGGTGGTGCGACCTTGGGGGCGAGCATGCCGAGTGCGTCGGCGTCCCCGGCTGCGGCGAGCGCGGCTTGTACCAGGAGTGCATCATCAACTGCAGCTACGGCGGCTACGGGGCGTGCGGCTGGAAGGAGGGCGGGGGTGACGCGACCGGGGACGCTGGAACCCCCGATGCCGGCGCGGCCGATGCGCGCGGGGACTACTCGGACTCCTGGGCGCGGAAGGAGTCACCGCCCAGGACATGCTGCTGCGTCGAGCAGTTCGACTCCCGAGTCCAGACGTGCCGCTGATCTACTACCCCCGAACTTCGTCGCACGGCGCGACGACATTGGTCACCGCGGAGCACGCAGAGAACACAGAGACCATTCTCTGCGCCCTCTGCGGTCTCTGCGGTGGTTCATCGTTTGGTTGCGGCGCCGCCGCGCTATGAAGCTACGGGGCTACTCGATGATGACCCAGTCCGGGCACACTTGACGGCCGGTGAGGCACGGGAAGCGCAGGCCGCGCAGCGCCTCGCGCACGCAGTCGAGCACCTCCGGGCGCGGGTAGTCGGGGTACTCGCTGAGCACGTCGACCACGGCGCCGTCGTCGCCGACGACGATGCGGATTCCCGACCCCCCGTGGATCTCGTCCCAATACTCCGGGCACGCCTCGTCGATTGCCGTGTTCATCCGCTGGAAGTCGTCATCCTCCCCACCCATGATCTCGACCATGCGTCCCTCGATGCACGACCAGTCGTGCCCTTCGAGGGCCGCACTGATCCGCCGATCCACCTCCACCCAGTCGGCCTCGCAGTAGCCCACCCACGCGGACCCGTACCAGCGGTCCACCCACGTCCTGCCCGACGAGAAGTAGATCCGGACGCTCAGGCACCCGGGGGGAGCGATCCCCAGCCCCGCGACGATCGACCGCACCTCGTTTTCGGCCGCGACGATATCCGGGTCGGGGCAGCCGAGGGCATCGGCGTCGGCAGCGTCGTCCCGGGCTTCAGGCATCGACGCATCGGACGCCGCGGTGCTGCTCTGGTAGCAGGCCGCCGCAGAGCCGGCGAGGCAGAACGTCAGCGCGGACGCCGCGGCGGTGCGCAGGGGCGAGTGGACCCTCGCGTTGCGGCTCAGCCGGGACTCGACGAACGCGGCGAGGGTCTCGATCACCCTGCGCTGGTCCATGGCCCGCGCGTGCGTCGCGCGGATCAGATCGGAGCATTCGACGAAGCCGCCGCCGGCCAGCGCCATCGCGAGCGCCTCCCGCAGCGACTCCACGCGGAGCGCGTTGACGGCGCGGGTGATCCCGGCGCACCGCTCCCGCAGGTCGTCGAGGGGCAGATCCGGCTGCAGCCTGCGGGCCAGCGCCATCGCGAGCCATGTGTCGTGGGCGCGGAAGGCCAGGCTGTAGTCCCCGAACGCCTCCCCGCGGAGCCGCGCGAAGATCTGCGCGAACCGGTCGAGCGCGGGATCGTCGAACGCGTAGCCGTACCGCAGCGGGTTTCCCACGAGACGTCCCTCGACCGCGACCCGCTCGTGCAGCCTCGTGCCGTGGTACACCATCATCTGCGTCGCCTCGAAGACGCCGCGGCGCATCCCCGCCAGGAAGTCGATGCCGTGCCCGACGGTCGCCGGCGTCGAATACGGGTGCACCAGCAGCAGGTTCGCCACGGTGGCGACGCCGAGGTCCTCGAGCGTCTCGATCGCGTCGAGGCCCTGCGCGACGCCCGAGCTGCGGCCGAACCGCCGAAGCTCCTCGGGGGACGCCAGCTCGACGCCCACGAAGGCGCGCACCAGGCCCACGTCGACGAACGCCCTCGCCACCTCGGGCGTCATCAGGTCGGCGCGGATCATCAGCCCGATGCCGAACCGCCCCACCCTCCGGCGATCGAGACCGGCCTTCCACCGGCGCAGCAGATCGAGCGCCTCGCGCTCCCTGCTCGGGACGATGTGCTCGTCCACGAAGTAGAAGTACCGCACTCCCCGCTCGTGCCACAGGTCGGCCATCTCGTCGCACAGATCGTCGAGGTTGCGGCGGCGGATTCCGCCGACGCCGATACGGTTCAGCTCGTCGACCGCGAGCCCGGCCCGGAGGCCCTCGGAGCGTTCGAGCGTCTGGAGCGCCGCGGGGCCGCAGTAGGCGCAGCGCCCCGGGCAGCCGCGCGTGGCTGCGATGTGCGCCATGGGCGCTCCGAGCATCTCCGGCAGCCCGGCGCGCTCGGGCCGCAGATCCATCGGCGCCGGATCCGCCACGGGCGCGGGAGCGCCGTCGCCTTCGCGGGTCGTGAGGCCCGACACTGCGCGGACGTCGCCGTCGCCGGCGAGCGCTGCCGCGAGGTCGACCACGGGACGCTCGCCGGCGAACCGGACCACGCTGTCGAGCCATTCGTAGCGATCCAGGAGCCACCGGCGGGCGAGCGTCGCGAAGCCGCCGCCGCAGGTGATGTGCCCCGCGAATCCCCGCCGCCGCAGCAGATCGCCCAGGCCCAGCGGCAGGTACGCCGTGTTCCCGTCGGGGAGCGACAGGCCGACTAGGCCCACGTCGCCCGCGACCGCGCGCCGCGCGATCCGCTCCATGTCCGGCCACGCGTTGAGGACGTGCATCTCGGCGCGGAAACCGGCCCGGCGCAGCGAGGCCAGGAGGTACTCCAGGCCGAGGTTCTCGTTGTCGGGCAGCTTCCGCCCGACGAGCAGCACGACCGGACCCGATGCGCGATCCCCTTCAGCCTTCATGTTCGACCTCACCGGCGCCCGCGGAAGTCGGGCGCAACCTCCGCGAATACGTAGCGCGCCCGGACGGGCTCTTCAACTGCACCGGGGGGCTGTTCGGCGCTTCGCGCCTCACCGCCCCCCGGACCCCCACGGAACCTCGCGGCACAGCCGCTCGGTTCCGTCGCACCGGGGGGCTGTTCGGCGCTTCGCGCCTCACCGCCCCCCGGACCCCCACGGAACCTCGCGGCACAGCCGCTCGGTTCCGTCGCACCGGGGGGCTGTTCGGCGCTTCGCGCCTCACCGCCCCCCGGACC
>CAMTWF010000224.1:0-8195 GCA_947085355.1 uncultured delta proteobacterium | reverse complement strand
TTCGAACTCGGCCGCATGGAGGAGGCCCGCGCCGCGCTGGGCGAGGCCCTGCGCCTGGGGCGCACCACGGGCAACCGCGTGCACGCCGACGAGTGCGAGGAAATGCTATCCGCCATCGACGCGCTCGATGCCGCCGGCGTGCGGTGAGGCAGCTTCGCCGCACGTCGAAGGTCGAAGGTTCCGGACAGTGGGGGCAGGCATCACGGCGGGTCGACGACGAACGTCGTGGCGCCGGTGCGGCCGAACGTCTCCGGCGCGTACATCTCCTCGGCGCGCAACGGCCCGACGACGAACGTACCCGGCGTCACGGCGCGCGCAAGGTACTCGTAGTGGTGGACGCCCGCAGGCAGCGAGTCGGCGTAGAGCACCACGCGGTCGTCGCGGTCGTCGCGGTGGTAAAACGGCGTCCACCACCACTCGCCGGACGGGTCGCGGTCGTAGCCGTAGTCGTAGCCGTAGCCGTACGCCGAGTCGTCGTCGATCCCGTAGCCGCCGTACGGGTCGTCGTCGCCGCGGGCATAGCCCGCGGCGGCACGTTGCAGCGTCAGCGTCGCCGTCCGGAGGTCGAAGTCGATCGCCTCGAGACCGGCCGGCAGCGGATCCTCCACCACCACGACCGATCTCTCCTGCGGCGTCACGATCGAGACCTGCACGCGCACCAGGTCCCCCGCCTTGACCCGATGAATCTGCGTCCGCCCGCGCGGGACTCCGCGCCCCTCGCGCATCGCCGCCAGGTCGACGACTTCGTAGCGGCGTTCGACCCAGAACCCGCGGTCGATCGGCTCGGCCGGGAGGTCGCTGCGGGCGTACTCCAGCAAGAGCGAGTAGTAGAGCCTTCCCGACGGCCCCTGTCGCCGCACGAGGATCTCCTCGCCGGTTCCCTCCGCGAGGCGGCCCATCGGGATCGCCGTCCTGGCCTCCCGAACTCCCCGCCCGCGGAACTCCTCGGCCACGAGGCGCTCCGATCCCAGGTCGATCGTCGCCGTGAAGTCGGCCGGCTCGGCCTCGCGGGCGCGGTGGAAGCCCGCCAAGGCCAGCAGGGCGTGCGCCGAGTCCTGGGTGGTGGCCCACCGTCCCCCGTCGCGCTTGTCGAGCAGCCATCGGACGATCCCGGCCGCGAGGTGGTGCCGCGGATCGGCCATCAGGAGGGCGTCGAGCAGTATCGCGTTCGCGGTCGTGTCGCTCTGCATGAGCGCCCGGTACAGGTCGCCGACGTTTTCCTCGAAGTGCGCCTTGCCGGCGCTCTGGAAGGCGTGGTTCTCGATCTCCCGGAGCAGCTCGACCACCTGCGGGCAGTCCCCGGTCTCGCAGCCCGAGCCGGACAGGACGTATGCCTTGAGCAGGAACCCCTTGCCGATGAGCGGCAGCTCGCCGCGCCGATCGAACAGCGTCTCCTGGTAGCCGTGCTCCGGGTTCCCCGCGTCGGCCAGCACGTAGACGATGAACGCCCTCGTGACGATCGGCAGGCGCGCCGGCTCCGACGCGGCGGCGTCGGTGCGCAGAAGGCGTTCCAACCGGCGGGCGGCCTCCTCCAGGATCGTCTCGGGCACGTCGTGGCCCCGCTCGCGGGCGCGGAGGAGCCCCCACGCCACGTACGCGGTGAGCCATGGATCGGAGCGGTACGCGCCCGGCCAGAAGCCGAAGCCGCCGTCCGGGCGTTGCATCGCCGCCAGGTCGGAGATCGCTCCGCGAACGAGCTTGTCGGCGTCGGCCGGGAGAGCCAGGCCGAGCCCGTCGCACAGCTCCCGCAGCGCCACCAGCGGAACGATCCGCGACACGAGCTGCTCGGCGCAGGCGTGCGGGTAGAACAGCAGATGGTCGATCGCCGGCTGCAGGCCGGTCAGCGCCGAGGATGACACGGTCACCGTCAGGCCGCCGACGTCGCCCCGCACGAGGTCGAGATCGCCGAGGCGCTCGACGGCGCGCGACAGCGTCTCGCCGTACGTCGCCACCGTCTCCGGCACGAGGGGGAGGATGACCGGGCGCTTGACCCGCAGGCCGTCCTCCAGGTCGCCCATCCGGACGCGGAAGCGGAACGTCGCCTCGCCGGGCGATCCGGCCTCGAGCTGGAACCGCACTTCGGCCGACCGGCCGGTCCCGAGCCGCACGGTTCGTTCGGCCTCGCCGCGCAGCCTCGCGCCGTCGGCCTCGACCGTCACGCGCGCCTCGCCGGCCGGCCCGCCGCGGTTCGTCACGACCACGCCGGCCTCGAATGCGTCGCCCGGGCGCACGAAGCGCGGAAGCGCGGGACGCATCAGCAGCGGCTTGGCGATCCGCACGGACGCCTTGCCGCGCCCGAACCGGTCGGTCCGGGAGACCGCCACCGCCATGATCCGGTAGCTCGTCAGGTTCTCCGGCAGCCGGAAGCGCACGGAGGCGCGGCCGCGGGAGTCGGTGAGGATCCCGGGGTTCCAGTAGGCGGCGGTGCGGAAGTCCGAGCGCATCGTGCCGTCCGCGCCGGCGCCTCCGCCGCCCTCGTCGCCCTTGTCGTCGTCGTAGCTTCGGCGGCTCATCAGTTCGAGCCGAACGTCGCTCGTCCGCACCGACAGGCCCCTGGGCGCCCAGAAGACCTTCATCGGGTCCGGTTCCTCGTAGCCGGTCAGGCGCAGGACCGCCTCGTCGACGGCGAACAGCGTCACCTCGGCGGGGACGCCCACGCCGGAGGCGTCCTTCACCGACAGCGCGACGTCGATCTCCGAGCCGGGACCGTATTCCGGCCGATCCGGGGTCACGTCGACGGCGAGCCGCCTGCTCTTCGTCTCGACCGCCAGCGTCACGAGCCCCATGCGGAACGCGGGCTTCCCCGGATCGTCGGTCCTCCCCTCACCGCCCCCCGGGCGCTCGCGCGTCCGGCCCCGCACCAACGCGACCGAGACATACACGTTGGGCCGGTAGCTCTCGAGGATCGGGATCTCGATCACCGGCGCGTTGCCGGCGAGGCGGTGCGCCTTGCGGTGCAGGACGCCGGCGCGCTCGACCGTGACGAGCGCGTCGGCCTCGGGGAACGGCGACTGGATCAGCACCTTCGCCGTGTCGCCCGGGACGTACTCGGCCTTGTCGGGGACCATCTCGACCTTGTTGTCGTCGCTGCGGTACCAGCCCGCCACGCCCGCTCCGGCGACGTACGCCGTGTACGTGGTCGCCACCGGGTTGCCGCGCTCGTCCACGGCCGCCGCGCGGAAGACGTACTGGCCCGGCCTCTCCAGCGGCGCCGAGCACGTTGCGACCCGTTCCGCGGTGGTCACCGCGCACCGCGCCACCTCTGTGTCCTCGGGGCGCGAGACCCAGTCGTAGTGGCCGCCCATCCCTTCCCGGCGCACCGTGTGCCACTCGCGCCGGTACAGCGTCCCCGAGACGGCGACGCCCGGCCGCGGCCGGCCGTCGGGTGCGAGCGCGACGACGTCCATGTCGAGCGTCCCGCCGGCATGGAGCAGCCCCGGCCGGCTCCGGCGCAGCCCGATGTAGAAGGTCGCCGGGTGCACGATCGCCGACGCGCGCGAGGCCGAGGTCGTGCGGTCCAGGTCCGAGACTTCCCCTTCGACGGTGACGACCGCCGGGCGGCGCATCGCCGCGAAGGCCAGCGCGACCTGCCCCGCGATGCCGCCGTCCGGACCGAGCCGCTCGCGTCCCTCCGTGACCACGCCGGCGTCGGGCGCCTCGCTCGGCTCCTCCCACCACCGCGTTTCCTCGCCGAACGACCAGTCGCGATACTCCTCGGCCTCGGGGGAGAAGACCGTCTCGGACCGGCTGATCCACCAGCGCGCGTCGGCGCCGGTCATCGGCGCCCCGAAGAGGTACTCGCCCTTGACGCCGAAGCGCAGCGTGTCGCCGCGGACGTACTCCTTGCGGTCCGCCGTCGCCTCGACGGCGAACGTCGGCGCCTTGTACTCGGCGACGCGGAACGACGTCCCTCCGGTCCTGCCATCGGCATCGCCGCCGCCCGCGATCTCGACGATCACCCGATAGTGCCCCAGGGGGGCGCCGGCCTCCACCGGCACGTCGAACGCGAAGGCGCCGAAGGCCGTGGTTCGGATGTCGCGGAGGTGGTCGAGTGGGATCGAGTCCCCCCTGGAGTCGTGGACGTGGACGGTGACCGCGCGATCGCCGGGCGTGCCGAGTCCGTCGTCGGTCTCGATCCGGGCGATCCCCTTGACGTGCACCGTTTCGCCGGGGCGGTACACGCCGCGCTCGGTGAAGGCCATGACCTTCATGGAAACCGCCGATTCCCGCCAATCGAACGGAACGCCGTAGGCCCATGGATCGAGCGCCCAGGCGCTTTCCGTCGCGGCGTAGGTCCTGTCGCCGTCCTTCTCCGCGAACACGACGAGACCGGCGTAGTGCGGGCGCCCGACGCCGTCCTCCCCGGCCGGCACGAAGGCAAGGCCGTCCGGAGCGGTTCGTCCCTCCCAGACCCGGTGCGCCGCGCGGTCGTACACGCTGACTTTCGCCTGTCCGATCGGCCGGCCGGTTCGCAGCGATGTCACCCACGCCAGGATTCCGCCGGGCCAGCGCTTTGTCGTCAGGCCGAGATCCGTGACGCGCACGATGCGAAACTCGTCCCTGGGGCCGTGCCCGCTTTGCCACCCCAGGCCGATCGCCACAATGCCGCGCTTGCGCGGGCCGAGGCCGGGGTCGAGATCCAGCGGCACGACCCGCTCGACGTTGCGCGGAATCCCGGGGCGGATGTGTCGCACCGTGGGAAGGGCCGGGGGCGCGGACATGCCGACGCCGTTGAGCAGGGATAGCATGCGCGGCAACAACGCCGACTCAACATAGATGGGGCGACCAGCGCCGCCGAAAGGCTGGAGACCGAGCGAGGATGACAGGCCCAACGACCCCAACTCAACGACGACGGCCTCCTCGTCGGTGAGGGCCCGCAGCCGAAGCGTCGCCTGGTCGACGTTCCTGAACCTGGCGGGGATCACGCGGGGGCCCTCGGCCTCCAGCACGGCGCCGTCCATGTCGAAGCTCGCGGATGGAGGGTACGAGCCGACCTCGACCCGGAACGTGGTTTCGCCAGTCAACTCCTGGCCGAAGCGATCCCGCAGTCCCGGCGCGATCGTCACCGTGTACGTCGTCTCGGGTCGCAGCCTGGACGACACATGGAAGTAGGGCATCTCCTCCCCGTCCCGACGATCCCTCTCGGGTGCGGGGACCCGCGGCGAGATCCGGACGCGCGCGGCGATCTCATCCCACCGGGCGGGGTTCGAGAGCTCGATCGCGAGGCCGCCATCCGGGTGGCAGGGAGTGCGCGGGCAGTACGCCTGTTCCACGCGGAACGGCCCGTACGTCCGGTAGCTCAACGTCCACTCCTCGCCGACGGGAAGGTCGCCCTGCGCGGCCCGGAGGTCGGCCGGCAACGTCAGCGTCACGTCGGAGTCCAGCGGCAGGGGCGAGGCCGGCTCGACGACGACGTGCCGCGGGTCGATCTCGCCTTCGTCCCGCGGCGGCAGGACGCCGGGCTCCGGCTCCGCCCGGCCGCGCACGCGCCCGAGCCGGGCCCTTGCACGAACGATCGTCTCGTCCCCGTCCTCGCCCACCGCCGCGAATCTCGCCTTCCGCTCGATCTCTTCGACGGCCACCGGCTGGTTGAACCAGAGATCGACGGGAGAGTCCGGCTTCATCCAGCGTTCGCCGTCGTCCGGAGCGCTCCGGGCCACGCGCAGACGCGGCGTCTCGAACGTCCACGCGTGCGCCTCGGCGAGTTCCGAACCGTCCAGCGCCTTCGTGCCGGCGGGTACGGTGGCGGTGAACGACGAGGAGAGCGGCAGCGGCTCGGCGGGAACGAACGTGAGCACTTGCGACCCGAGCCAGCGGTACTCGCCCGCCACGCGGGGCTCGATGCGCAGCAGCGGCGTCGTGTCGGCCGTGCCTGCCCTGTCCAGCGGCGCCATCGGCTTGGAGAAACCGACGGCGATCTCGGACGGAGCGACCGTCGCGCCCTTCGGGGACGCAAAGGCGACGCGGAACGGCCCTTCGACTCCCGGAGCAGGTCGGATCGCGGGACCCCTGGGCGCCAGGCCCCCCGGACCGACATCGCGCGGGCAGCCCGCGTTTGCCAAACCGAAGACGGCCGCGACGAACGCCGCCAAGCCTGCCGCAAGAAGCGTCGGGGGGCGGGGGGCGGGGCGCGGTCCGGCCTGGAGCAAGTCCTCGTTCCTTCGCATGTGTCATCCTCCCCGGCTTGTCGCGGGCTGCCGGGGCATCCGGAGCGACCGGTCGCTCCGGACGTCCCGGCAATCGACGATAGCCGCCGCCCGGCCCGATGTTCAACGCGGGCCGGGATCGGGCCGCTTCGACGCCCGGCTGCGGGCGATCTTCATCCCGCCGACGGGTGGAACGCACACCCGGGCGGGTGGAACGCACACCCGGGCGGGTGGAACCAACACCGGGCGGGGTGGAACCAACACCGGGCGGGGTGGAACCAACACCGGGCGGGGTGGAACCAACACCGGGCGGGGTGGAACCGACACCGGGTCGTGTGGAACGCACACCCGGGCGAGCGGAACCGACACCGGGGCCGGCGAAACGAACTCTGCCCCCACTACGAACCCGCCTCGACCTGTATTAGGCTGGCGGCGTATTCCCTGAAGGGGGAGGGAGGGACGGTCGATGCGTCTGCCGTGGGACGCGAGGTTCGAGGAGGAAACGAGGACGTATCGGTTCCGCGGATGCTGCGAGGACTGCGCGATGTTCCTGCCCGAGCGTGGGGAGTGCGCGCACCGGTACCCGACTTGGGAGCATCGACGCGCGAGGTTCGATGCCCTGCTGGAGGGTTGTGATGTCGTCTTCTGCAAGGAGTTCGAAACCGCCTGAGCGCCGCCGTGCGGTCGCCGTCATCGGGGCCTCGGCGGCAGGGGCCGAGGTGCTCGTCATGGCGGCGCATGTCGGCGCCGCCGTCGGACGGCTCGGCCTGAACCTGGTCTGCGGCGGAATGGGCGGCGTCATGGGCGCCGCCTGCCGCGGCTTCAACGAGGCCGTCGCCGGCAGGCAGGGGGGCCCGGTCGCCGTCGGGCTGCTGCCGGGCGAGAACCCGGCCGAGGCGAACCCGTGGTGCGACGTCGCGATCGCCACCGGGATGGGGCTCGCCCGCAACGCGCTGGTGGTCCGTTCGGCCGACGTCGTCGTCGCGGTCGGCGGCGGATCCGGCACGCTCTCGGAGATCGCGCTCGCCTGGCAGATGGGCCGCCCGGTCGTCGCGCTCGTGCCTTCCGGCGGCTGGGCGCAGATGCTCGCCGGCGAGCCGATCGACGACCGCCGATCGGATCGGGTGCTGGCCGCTTCGAGCGTCGAGGAGGTCGAGGCGGCGATCCGCCGGCTGCTGTCGCTCCCGTAGATCATCCCTGGGCTCCACTTGTCGGATTCCTCCCAAACCCGAAACCCGATGTACGAGCGCTTCCGCAGCCACCTCGCCGCCGCCGACGTCGCGCCGATCGGCTCGCGCGTCCTGGTCGCCGTCTCCGGCGGAGGCGACTCGACGGCGCTGCTGCACCTGCTGGCGCGCGCGGCGCCCGAACGGTCGCTGGCGCTCGAGGTGGCCTGCGTGGACCACGCCACGCGGCCCGGGACCGCCGGCGAGGCGCGCCGCGTCGGGGCGCTCGCCGCGTCGCTCGGGCTGCCGTTCCACGTGCTGTCGCTGTCGCCTTCGTCGCCCTCCGAGGAGGCGTTGCGCGTCGCGCGCCGCGCGGCGCTCGATGCGTGCGCCCGATCCCGCCGGGCCGACATCGTGGCGCTGGGGCACCAGGCGGACGACGTGGTCGAGACGGTCGTGATGCGCCTGCTGCGCGGCACGGGGCTCGACGGGCTCGGCGGCATTCCCGAACGGTCGGGGCTGGTGGCGCGTCCGCTGCTGCCGTTCCGCCGGGAGGAGCTTCGGGAGTACGCGCGCGGCGTCGGCGCGGACTGGATCGAGGATCCCACCAACGCCGACACGGGCCGTCTGCGCGCCCGGATCCGCCACGTGGTGCTGCCCGCCCTGCGCCTCGCAGCCCCGGATGTGGACCACCGGCTGCTCCTGGCGGCCAGCTCGATTCGCAGGGCGATCGAACGCCTCGACGCATGGGACGCGGCGTGGCTCGACCGGCTGGCGACGCCGCTGGCGGGCGGGCTGGTGCTGCCCGTCGCCGATCTGTCGCGCGAGCCGGTCCCGTCCCGCGGACGGCTCGTGCGCGCCGCGGCCGAGCGGTCCGGGCGGC
>CAMTWF010000223.1:0-4282 GCA_947085355.1 uncultured delta proteobacterium | reverse complement strand
GCGCCGCCGGCGAGGACGGCGGCGGCCAGGATCCGGACGGCGGAGCAGAGTCGACTCGGCATGGCCCGGAAGATCGCCGAACGCGCCCGTTCACGCAAGCGCCACGGCTGGGCCCGGCCGGTCGGACACCGCCGGGGTAACTTCTTAGCGCGGCGGCGCCGCAACCAAAGAGGGTTGTCCGGGTGGCGCAGCGGCGCCGCCGCGCTAAGAAGTTACATCGCGGCCCGTCGAGGCGCCGCCGTCGCCACCTCGTAACTGACCACTGACCACTGACCACTGACCACGATGGTTGCAGCGATCGGGCAGATGGGCTACGAGGAACCCCGGAAACAGGAACGCATGCTCGAACGGATCCCGCTCCTCCCCCCCTACCGGATCGCCATCGTCGGCGGCGGCCAGCTCGGCAAGATGATGACGGTGGCGGCCAAGCAGATCGGCTTTCACGTCACCGTGCTCGACCCGACGGAAGGCAGCCCGGCGGCGCAGGTGGCCGACCGCCAGGTGGTCGCTTCCTTCCTGGACGGCGAGGCGATCCGCTCGCTGGCGGCCGAGGCCGACGTGCTGACCTACGAGTTCGAACACATCGACAGCGAGGCGCTGATCGACCTGGAGGCGCGCGGCCGGCCGGTGTTCCCGACGCCGAGGCTCCTGAGGGTGATCCAGAACAAGCTGACGCAGAAGCGGGCGCTGGCCGGCGCCGGCATTCCCGTGCCGGAGTTCGCGCCCGTGGCCGATGCCGGCGACGTGCGGGAGGCGGCGGCCAGGTTCGGCTTCCCGATGATGCTCAAGGCGTGCACCGGCGGCTACGACGGCAAGGGCAACCGCCTGCTCCGCGGGCCGGACGACATCGCGGAGAGCCTCGCGGCGATCGGCGGCGGCGAGAAGATGGCCGAGAGGCACGTCCGGTTCGCCTGCGAAGTATCGGTGATGGTGGCGCGCAGCCGGCACGGCGAAATCAGGACGTATCCGCTCAGCGAAAACGAACACGAGGACAGCATCCTGCGGTGCGGCATCGTCCCGGCCAGGGTGTCCGGCGCCGTCGCCGCGCGGGCCAGGCAGGTGGCCGAAGCCGTGATGGCCGAGTTCTCCGGCGTGGGGGTATTCTGCGTGGAGATGTTCGTGACGCCGGACGGCGGGGTACTGGTGAACGAGGTGGCGCCGCGCCCCCATAACTCCGGCCACTACACGATCGAGGCGTGCGTCACGTCGCAGTTCGAGCAGCACGTCAGGGCGATCGCCGGACTGCCGCTCGGAGACACGTCGCTGCGCACGCCGGCCGTGATGCTGAACCTGCTCGGCGAAGACGGGCACGCGGGGCCGGCGGTCCTGGAGGGGTGCGCCAAGGCCCTGTCCCTGCCCGGGGTGCATTTGCACTTGTACGGCAAGAGGTTCACGGCGCCGAGGCGGAAGATGGGGCACGTCACCGTCACGGCGACCGGACTGGACAGGGCGCTGGAGGTAGCGGAGCAGGCGCGACAGGCGCTGCGGGTCGTGGCAGGCCGGAAGGACAAGGAAGATGGCTGAAACGCCGTTGGTGGGAATCATCATGGGGAGCGATTCGGACCTGTCCGTGATGCGCGCGGCCGCGGAGACGCTGGAGGAGTTCGCGGTTCCGTACGAGATGACCGTGGTCTCGGCCCATCGCACGCCGGACAGGCTGTTCCGCTACGCACGGGAGGCCGCGGGCCGGGGCCTGCGCGTCGTCATCGCGGGCGCGGGAGGCGCCGCGCACCTGCCGGGCATGACGGCGTCCCTCACGGAACTGCCGGTGATCGGCGTGCCGGTGCGGACCGAGGCGCTCGGGGGTGTGGACTCGCTGTACTCGATCGTCCAGATGCCCCCCGGCGTGCCGGTGGCGACCGTGGCGATCAACGGCGCCAGGAACGCCGGGTTGCTCGCCGTCCAGATCCTCGGCGTCGCGGACCCCGCCCTGCGACGGAAGATGTCCGAGTTCAAGGCCGGCCTGCGCAAGCTGGTGGAGAAGAAGGCGGCCGAGACGGAGAGGGAGTATCCAGGGCCTCGGACAAAGTCCTCGGCCGGCCACGGGCTTCAGGCTACAGACTACAGGAAGCCGCGTCCTTCTGCGCGCCTGAAGCCTGGAGCCTGAAGCCTGGAGCCCCGTCCCGGCGACTTCGCCGGGACCCTCCCTACCGGGTACCGGAACCGAGCAGCAGGTCGATGACCCGGACGAACTCCTCGATCGGTCGGGCGCCGACAAGGCGGCGCCCATTGACGAAACAAGTCGGCGTGCCGGTCACGCCCGCGGCCTGCCCGTCGCGGACGTCCTTGTCGACGGCGGTGGCGACGGCTGGGGCGCCGAGCGCCGCCTGGAAGGCGGCGAGATCGAGGCCGATCCGCTTGGCGTGGTCGCGCAGCGTCTCGTCGGACATGTCGCGCGGATCGGAGAAGAGCAGGTCGTGGTATTCCCAGAAGCGTCCCTGCGCGGCCGCGGCCATCGCAGCCTCGGCGGCGGGCCTGGCGCGGCGGTGGAAATCGAGCGGGAAGTTGCGGAAAGCGACGCGAACGAGATCGCCGTATCGCTCGCGGACCTGATCGATGTTCTCCGCCAGCCTTCCGCAGAAGGGGCACTCGAAGTCCGAGAAGACCACGATGCGGATCGGGGCCGACTGGGGGCCTCGCGCCGGCGCGTCGGGCCGGTCCGGCAGCGCAACCATCGGCAGATCGGTGAGCGGATCGACCTGCTCCGGCAGACGGGGCGGCGGAGGGGAAGGCTGCGGCGGACGGGGACGACGCCCGACGCGCCTCGGGACGGGCTCCACCCCGCCTACGGCCGTGCCCGCGGGGCGCGGCTCCTCGGCCGGCGGGGCGGCGGGGCCACAGGCGCTCGACAGCAACGCGACGACGACGGCGGTGACGTGAATGGGACGCCGAATTGTGGTCTGCATGGCCTCCAGGTAGGCGAACCGGCCGGCGGCGTCAAGGCGGACGCCGTCGTCCGGCCGCCCTACCGGCCGCGATGGTCCCGTCGTGCGGACACACGCGATCTACGCCTGCGGCCTTCGCCTTCGCCATCGGCCCAGCACGAGGCCGATCGTCGCGGTGGAGCCCAGGACGATCGCGGCCCCGGCAAGCCCGGCCGCGGCCGTTCCGACGGGTTCGGCGCCTCGAACCGGCAGCGCGTAGTCCTCAGGAAGCGCCGTGCGTTCCTGGGTGGCGGCGGCGGCGCGCGAAACGGGGTCGTGGCGGGGGTGGATCTCGGCGCCGCCCGCGACCCGCTCGATCGACCAGTCAAGGCCGTCCGGCCGGGAAGAGGCCAGCCCCGACAGTCCCAGCAGCAGCACGACGGCCGCCGCCCCGAACAACGCGGGAACGCGGCCGGCCGCAGCCGCCATCCCCCGGCCCGCAGCCGCAGCCGCCAACCCCGGCTCGCCGGGCCGGATGCGCTCGATCAGCCGCAGGACGGCGGTGGTCACCGCGCCCTCCACCACGCCGACCGGCAGGTGAATCGCCGCCATCACCGCCGCGAACTCGGGGAACGGAAGATCGGTCAGGCCCGACATGGTTGTCTGGGACGCCACCGAGACGGCGCCCAGCAGCGCGACCGCCGTGCAGGCCGTGACGATCGCCGCCGCAGCCCGCGCGGGGCAGGCGGCCCGCCCGGCAAGCGTCCGCGCCAACGGCAGGCCGGCGAAGCACGGGAGCGCGCCGAGGTTGAAGATATTGCACCCCAGGGCCAGCAGGCCGCCGTCGGCGAAGACCAGGCACTGCACGGTGACGACCGAAACCAGGACCACGAAGGCGGCCCACGGCCCCAGCATCAGCCCCAGCAGCATCCCGCCTCCCAGATGGCCGCTCGACCCGGTGCCGGGGATCGCGAAGTTGATCATCTGCGCCGCGAAAACGAATGCCCCCATCACCCCCATCAGCGGCACGAGGCGCGTCGGCTCGTCGGCGAAAGAGTCGGCCGGAGGCTCCATGGAACCGTCCGACCGCGCGATCCCCGGCGGCGCGCCCGACGTGGCGTCCGAGCGCAGCCGTCGCGCGGCGTAGGCCAGCGCGCCGCCCGAGACCGCCCAGAACCCGAGCCCCACGGGAGGGGAGAGGAGGGCGTCGGCCATGTGCATGTGGGCACCTTCCGCACGCCCGTACATACGAGCGTTGTCATCGTGTTACTCACCTGTCTTGTCGGGGTCAAGGGCCGGCAGGGGTTCGGGTCCGGTCGCATTGCGCCGGATGGTTGATTGGTAACCGTTCACCTCTATCCCGCGATGCTCGAGGCCGGAAGTGGCGTTCCGGCGCGGACTTGCTCCGCGCCGGAACG
>CAMTWF010000222.1:0-2090 GCA_947085355.1 uncultured delta proteobacterium | reverse complement strand
GCGCCGCGGAGCCCGACGCCTGACGTCGCCGTCGACCGCGGGCGCACTTGCGCGCGGCGCGTCGGCCTGCTGCGCCGATCCGCTTCGTGGTCGCGCGCCGCGCGCTGCGTGGCGCCCCTACACCCGAGAAGGGTGGCCCCAGCGGGTCAAGTGGGACACACCCGCAAATTCTCGGACTGGCAAAGCTCGGCCGGCGGAAAACCCGGGTTCATGCAACGCACCCGTGGGACACACACGATCTTGCGCCGGGCCGCGGGCTTCGCTAGGTTCAGCCCCGGCCACGGGGGGCCAGGACGCGGGTGTACCCGGCACGGCCGGGATGCCACGAGGAGGTCCAGCGCCATGGTTCGCAGCATCTTCAAGTCCAAGATTCACCGCGCCACCGTTACGGACGTCAACGTCGACTACGAAGGGAGCGTCACGATCGACGCGGCGCTGATGCGCGCGGCGGACATCCTGCCGTACGAGCAGGTGCACGTCTGGAACGTGACGCGCGGCGCCAGGGTCGTCACGTACGCGCTTCCCGGTCCCGAGGGGTCCGGCGTGCTGTGCATCAACGGGGCCGCGGCGCACGGCAACGCCCGGGGAGACGTCGCGATCGTCGCGACGTTCGCGGAGATGACGTCGGAGGAGATCGCGGCGCACAGGCCGAAGGTGGTCAGGGTGGACGCGAGCAACCGGATCGTCGGTGGGGCCGACGAGCCGGAGATGCCGGGGCCGCGGAGGCCGTCCGAACGGTCGAGCCGCCGGTCCTAGCCGTCGGCCGCGGGCGGCGACGCCGCGCGGCGGGAGTCGAGCCATGGAAGAAGTAGTGGTCGTGGCGGGAGCGAGGACCGCCATCGGGACGTTCGGCGGTGGTCTCAAGGACGTGCCGGCGGTGACGCTCGGCGTGACGGCCGCGCACGGCGCGATCGAGCGGTCGGGGATCGATCCGGCGGAGATCGACGACGTCCTCTTCGGCTGCTGCCTGATGCGGTCCGACGAGATAAACCCGGCGCGGTGCATCTCGCTGTCCGCGGGGATCCCCCACGAGGTGCCGGCCGCGACGATCCAGCGCCAGTGCGCCTCGGGGATGCAGTCGATCGCCTTCGGCGCCATGGAGATCCGCACCGGCGCCGCCAAGCTCGTGCTGGCCGGCGGAGTCGAGTCGATGAGCCGGGTGCCGTACGCGCTCAAGGACTACCGCTGGGGCGGTCGCATGGGGAACGGCGTCGTCACCGACATGCTGACCGAGGGGCTGACCGATCCGCTGCTCGGGATCCACATGGGCGTGACGGCGGAGAACGTCGCGGCGCGGTACGGCGTGTCGCGGGAGGACCAGGATCTGGCCGCGGCGACCAGCCACAAGCGGGCCGTCGCGGCGATCGACTCGGGGCGCTTTCGCGAGGAGATCGTCCCGGTCGATGTGCCGCAGCGGAAGGGGCCCGCCGTGCGCTTCGACGTGGACGAGAACCCGCGTCGCGACGCCGGCGTGCAGGGGCTCGCGGCGCTGCGGCCCGCGTTCAAGAAGGACGGCACGGTCACGGCGGGCAACGCTTCGTCGATCAACGACGGCGGCGCCGCCGTCGTGCTCGCCGCCAGGTCGCTGGCCGAGAAGCGCGGCATCGCGTATCTGGGACGGATCGTGGACTTCCAGGTCGTCGGCGTGGACCCGGCCTACATGGGGATCGGGCCGGTTCCGGCCGTGCGGAAGCTGCTTCAGCGCAACGGGCTGGCCGTGGGGGACGTGGACCTGTTCGAGGTCAACGAAGCGTTCGCGGCGCAGTACGTCGCGTGCGAGCGGGAGCTGGGGCTTGACCGCGAGCGCACCAACGTCAACGGCGGCGGCGTGGCGCTCGGTCATCCCGTCGGCGCCACCGGAACCCGCCTGGTTCTGACGCTGCTGTACGAGCTGCGCAATCGGGACCTGCGCCGCGGCATCGCGACGCTCTGCGTCGGCGGCGGCATGGGATTCGCCATCCTGGTGGAGCGGTAGTCAGTAGTCAGTGGTCAGTGGTCAGTGGTCAGTTCTTGGGCGCCGATACGATTTGCTGAGCACCGAGCACCGACCACCCACGACCGACCACTGACTACGCTACATTCCGCCGGAG
>CAMTWF010000221.1:0-6681 GCA_947085355.1 uncultured delta proteobacterium | reverse complement strand
GGCGTCGCTCATGCCGCCTCCATCGTCGTTCCGGCGCGGCGCGCGTTCTCTATGCCGATGGCGTACAGCACGGTCTTCACATGGAACGGCCGCAGGCCGGGGTTGGCGGACAGCAGGCGCGCCACGTGGCCGGAGACGTGGGGGCACGCGAAGCTCGTCCCCGTGACGATCCGTTCGCCGCCGCCATGCCACGGCGCCCTCACGTACACTCCCGGCGCCTCGATCTCGCTGCGTGCCCCGAAGCGGAAGAAGAAGCCTTCCGGATCGTCGATCGCCGCGCCGTCCACGCCGATCAACGACGAGAAGACCGACGGGAAACTCCAGACGCCCGGCAGGTTGCCGGCCGCCGCCACGAGGATCGCGCCGGCGCGATACGCCCGGTCGGTGCGCGCGCGCAGCGGGTCGGCCAGCTCCGGGTTGCGCGTCCCGAGGCTCATGTTGACGACGTGCGCCCCTTCGGCGAGGGCCCAGTCGATCGCCGCGAGGAGCGCGGCGCCGGCGCCGCGTGCGCCCTCGCCCAGCACCCGGACGCTCCAGATCCGACACGCGGGGGCCAGGCGCAGGATCAGCCCGGCGCAGGCGGTGCCGTGCCCGACCGGATCCGACGGCTCCGCCTCGCACGCCGACCACCGCTCCCCCATCCCGGAATGAATGAAGGACCCTCGCGGCTTTGCCGCGAGGGTCCGCGGGGGTCCGGGGGGCGGTGAGGCGCCCGGCGCCGAACAGCCCCCCGGTGCGCGGATCTCCACCGAACGCTCGACGCGCCCGCGAATCGCCGGGTGGGACGATTCGACGCCCGAGTCGATCACGGCGACGCGCACCCCGTCGCCGTCGCCGCGGACCGCAAGCAGATCCGGCGGGATCGACTCGAGGAAGCGTCGCAGCGCGCCGGCCTCCATCAACCGCCCCCGAACCGCTCGCGTCTGGAGCGTTCGCGGCGCGCGACGGCCTCCAGGATCCCGGCGCACAGGCGCAGCCCGTCCTCCCCCGCCTCCATCAAGTCGCGGATCGGCTCGACGAGCGCGACGGCGCCGCGCCACGCGGGACTCTGCCGGAGCGACTCGATCCAGAGCCGAAGCTCCTCCCCGAGGCCGGTCCCGGCGGCGGTCGCGTCCGGAGCCAGCGCCCGCGGCAGGGCGGAGGCGAAGAGCGAGAACAGGAACCGGTCGCCGCGGTAGTCCTCGACGGCGGCGGCGGCCACGCGCGCCAGCTCGGAGACGCGGCCGATCGTCGCCGGATCGAAGCCGCGCTCCGCGGGGACGTTGCGCAGTTCCAGCACGCCGGCGACGGCGCCGTACACGTCGAACGGCACGGCCAGGAGGTTGCGGACGGGAACGCCGGTTCGCCTTGCGATCTCGTCCGCGGCCGGCGCGTCGCCCGCATCCGCCACGGCGATCGGTTCGCCGCCCGCCACGGCGGCGCCCGCCGCGCCCGAGGCGATCGGCATGCGGCTGGCGGCCAGCCGTTCCGCGCCGGGTCCCACCGCCGCCGCCACGACCAGATCGCCGCGGTCCTCGTCCACCAGGAGCAACGCGCCGCACTCGGCGCCGGCGATGTCCGCCGCAAGACGCACGAGGCGCTCGATGCGCGAGTCGTCGCGCTGGGCGCGCATCGCCAGGCGCGCGATGTCCACCGTCGCCAGGAGATCCCGCAGGCGCTCCTCGAAATCGGCCGGCGGGCGCCTCACCATGCCTCGCCCAGGGGGATCGGCGAGACGCCGTCGGGCTGCAAAAAGACTCGCAGCACGTCGCCCGCCTCGACCTCGTAGATCGCGATCGCCACACCGCCCGGCCCGGTTTCCTCGTCCGCGTGCAGCTCGACGGCGCCGAGCGCCGAGAAGACCAGGAAGGTCACGCCGACCCCGGGCGCCGACTCGCCGGGCAGACCACCGGCGGAAAGGTAGGAGAGCGCGACGCGCAGGACGAGCAGGTACGTGTCGTCCGTGCCGAGGGGCTCGAACTCGAGCGTCGCGCCGTAGCCCGCGAAGTCGGTTCCCCGCACGACCTTCCCCGCATCCGCCGAGACGGCATCGTCGAGGCTCGTCCACGTCGCCGTCAGCAGGTCGACGTCGCCGTCGACGGCCCAGCGGAACAGCGCGTGGCCCGCGAAATCGCCCGCCGGGCACGCCGTGGGAATCTCCGCGCCGCGGGCGACAACCGGCACGTAGGCGGGCTCCAGTACGGCGTCGCCGGTCGATGCGCCCACGAGATCCACCATCCCCGTCGCCGTGTTCGCCGCGACGCACATCTCGTGCACCACCGCGCCCGGCAGGAACCCGACGGGCGCGGGATCGCCGATCTCGATGCGGACGCGCTCGAAGTCGATCCGGATCTGCTCCGCCGGTGCGCCGGCGACCGAGAC
Organism: uncultured delta proteobacterium; assembly: GCA_947085355.1. Taxonomy (GTDB): domain Bacteria; phylum Myxococcota_A; class Polyangia; order DRWM01; family JAAZOP01; genus CAMTWF01. Next base: position 4,320 of record CAMTWF010000221.1, on the reverse strand, counting down.
GAACGCGGCGCCCGGCGCGTCCGAGACGAGACCCACGGAAGCCGCGCCGGACGCCTCTCCCGGGCGGACGGGAAGCAGCGCCAGGGCGGCCGTCGCGTCATCGAACGGGGCGGCGAAGCGTCCGAGCGTCGTCTGGAGCGTGATCACCTGACCGGCCACGCCGGCGACCTCTACGGTCACCTCCGTGGAGCCGTCCGCCACGCCGGTCGCGGGCGCCGCGAGGTCCGCCTCGGGCGGCTCGAACTCGATCTCCGCGTAGGCGGCGGCCCCGCCGAGCGTCGCGGAGAAGGCCGCCGGACCGGGCGAGGAAGGAGGGTTCACCGCGAGGCGCAAGGTCCTGTGCGTCGTGTCTATCATCGCCAGATCGAACGAGACCTCGCTCTCGGGAAGCGGCTCCGATTCGGCGTCGGCCGCGCCGGCGACCAGGGACGCGCCGACGGCCCTGACCACGAGCGGTCCGGGCGGGACGGCTCGTTCCGACCAGTACTCGATCTCCAGCACCGGGACGCCCGGCATCGCCAGCGACCACGCCGCCGCTCCGCCGGTCGCCGGCAGCGGCGCGCCGTCCCGGTCCAGAATACGGACCTGCAGGCGGTACGGCACAGGACCGGGCGTCGTGACGCTCGATTCGTCCCCGCAGGACGCCGCCGCCAGGATGCAGAGAAGGGCCGCCGCGCGGCGGGCTGCGATGGTTCCACGATTCGTCGACAAGGGTCTGCGCATGTGCGTTCCTCCCCTTCCTACCAGTCCCCGCGGCCGCGTCCGGTCGACCGGAAGGCGGGGGGCTCGGCGATGACCCGGTCCCATATCGCCTTGAAGGCGCGCTCGAACAGGTCGTAGTCCACCGACAACCCGAAGGCGACGCCGGTCACGAACTGCTCCTCGACGCCGTACAGGGCTCCGACGTCCGGTTCGCCGCCGTCGTGGCGGAACACGTCGCCGGCGCGCACGCCGACCGGCACGCCGCGACGCTCGAAGTGGGCCAGCACGGAAAGCGAGACTCCGCTGTACAGCGGGAGGGACACGCCGGCAAACATGTGCTCCAGCGGGTTGCGCACCATGCTGAAGCCGACGAGCACCGCGACGTCGTTCCAGTACCGGCCGTCGGAGAGATCCCAGAACCGGTAGTCGAAGGAGTACGGGTCGCGACCGAACGGGTACAGCGCGAGCAGGAGGCCGACGTCGAAATCGAAGGCGTCCGCGCTTTCGGCCACGACCTGCCACATGTCGGGCCCGCCCAGGGCCGCCTCGGGAGTCTGCCTGGCGACGAGGCGCCGCGCTGGAAACCAAGTGCCGAGGAACGCGGCGCGCACCCCGAAGTAGTACCTGCCGTGGACGTAGATCCGTTCGTCGAGGACGACGCTCGCCCTCGGGTCGCCGCAGCCGCGGATCGGCGGCGCCATGCCGCCCTGCGCGAGCGTCGCTCGGTCTGCGGAGTACGTGCAGACGCGAACCGGGTACTCGAAGAAACCGGCCGGCGTTCCCATGCGCAGGACGCGGGATCCCGGATACCGCGCGCGGCGCGGCACCAGCGGCTGATCGACGCCCGCGGCGGACGGCCGGATGTGCGCTCCGGGCGGCCTGCGCGTCTCGGCGAATCGTTCCTCCTCGGAGAGCCCCTCGGCCTGTCCGATCAGCGGGGGCGGTATGTACCCGACGTACTGCGGTCCCTCCTCGTCGCCGTACTCGACCCGCACGGCGCCGGACGGCTCGATGTCGCGCACCCAGATCATCACGGCGTCGCCCTGCTCGATCGTCCCGGTCTCGCCGATGCGCCCCGAGAAGAACGACGCGGGGATTATGGCCTGACCCGGCCCGCCGACCGGAACCTCGTGATCCACGACCGGTACGTAGGCCCTGGCGAGGCGGCAGGCGTCGGGCGATTCGAGCGGCACGCCGTTGACGCGGAGCGTTTCGGCCAGGGAGATGCCGCGCGGCTTGCCGCGCACCTCGATCGAGAGCACGTCGCCCCGATCCACCGGGCCCGGCAGGTTGTTTCCGACGAGGATCGGCTCGCCAGGCCAGACGCGGGCGGGGCGCGAGCGCGTCGCGCCGATCCCGACGCCGACGAGCAGCGGATGCTCCGGGGCGAAGTCGGAGACGTCGACGCACAACGTGGCGCGCGAACGGCCCTCGTCGTCCGACAGAGTCGGCGAGACGTGGACGGAGCCGCGCTCGTCGACGTACACGTCGGCGAGCCGGCACGCATCGGCGACCCGCCGGAGGAGATCGTACTGGAGACACGGCGCCGTCAGCGCCCCGCCCCCCTCGCCTCCGGCGCCCTCGGTGCGACAGCGGTAGTCGCGGGCCAGGTCGCTGTCCAAGGCGTCGACGTCGAAGTTGCCGCCGGTCCCCAGCGCCACGCGGCGCACCGCCTCCTGGACGAGGCGCGGCAGCGGCGCATCGAGCCAGAACGGCGGGCGTCCGCCGGACGGCGGGGCGTGCGGGGCCAACGCCGTCCGCATGTGCTCGCAGGCGGACCGGACGCGGGCGTCGAGGCCCGCGGCGCGGTCGCAGAGGCGGACGGCGAGCACGTACTCGGCCCGGGCGAGCGCCTCGCGGTCGAGCCGGCGCAGTTCCGACATCGCGTGGCGCAGCTCCTGGCAGCGCCCCTCCTGCTGGTTCCACGTCCGAATCGGATCGAGCATGCAGGCATAGAGATCGGTTTGCTGCTCCGCCGACAGGAACATCTCCGATCCGCGGTACCGCGATCGGTCCAGCGCCTTGTGCAGCCCGGCGCATTCGCCGTCCGTCGACCCGCCGCACCGGTCCGGATCCGTCGCGCGCCCCACGACGTTGATCGTCCGCGTCAGCTCGGCGAGCCGGACAAGCCTGGCCGGGCCGGTGTCGGCGCGCTCCTCCTCGAGCGGGTATCGCGTGCCGTCGCAGTACAGCGATTCCGGCACCCGGACGACGTCGCCGCTCGCGGCGGGCGCTCCGGGAACGCTCGTCGATGCCGAGGCGACGTCGTGAGCGGGTGCGCTGGCGCCCTGGACGACGGTGCCGCGACCCGGAACCACGAACACCTCGCCCTCGTCGAACTCCCCGTAGTCCTCGACGTCCTCCCAGCCCTCGTCGTCGTACTGGGCCGCCGCCGAGCGGGCCCAGCAAAGCGAGAACGACAGCGCCGCGATCGCCGCGAATCCGCGGATCGCATCCATCTGGAACCTCCTGTCCCGGCTTGTCGACCCTGGGGGGCGCCGCCGTGCGGCCGATCGGGCGGCACGGCGGCGCCCCGCAAGGACCGGGCTGCCATGAGACGGCCCGGCGGCCGGGAAGTTCACAGCCACGAGCACCTGTCCTCCCCCGCGCCGGCCGAGCCGGCTGGACACATCACCGCCCTCGGGGCGATCAGGAAACGCAGAAGCAGTTCGGTTCCCGGTGCGCACCTGAGAGGCAGTCCGCCCGGTCCGACGCAGCCGGTCGGTTCGCCCCACTCGGCCCTCGGGTAGCGCATGGCCGACACGCCGTCCGCGACCATCGGTTCGCCGCCGTCGCCCAGCGGGACGGCCACGGCGTTGGCCCCTTCGTGGCGGATGGCGACCGCAGCCAGCCGCAGCCCGCCGGCGGGCGCCAGCGGCGGGGAGAGGTCGAACCGGACCGGTCTTCCCAGCGAATCGTAGCGCGCCCGGGTTTCCGCCACCCAGCCTCGCGGCGCGACGGGCACGCCCGACGCGTCGAAGAACGCTTCGCGGACCGGCCTTCCGCCGCGATCGTATTCCCAGGATCCACGGGCGACGCCGTCCGCGTCGTCGGCCGGCGCGCCGCTCGGGTCGAGCAGCACCTCCTCGACGACCCGATCACCGTCGTAGCGCCGGACGCGGGCCGCAACCCCGTGTTCGTCGGGCCGTGGGGCTCCGTCCGGTCCGAACGTGCGGTATTCGACCTCGTGGCCCATCTCGTCGTACGCCCACGTTCGCCGAGCGAACCCGGCGCCCGCCGGCGCCCCGGGGATGACCGGAAGGCCGTCCGCGCCCAGGGATGTCTCCTCGATCGGGCCGGCGTCGGCGTACAGCGTCCGGATCGAGTGCACGCCCAGGCGGTTGGCGATCGGGCGATCGGCTGCGTCGAAATAGCGGATCTCCGTAACCCGGTCCTCGGGATCGACGACCGAGACGACCCGCGCGATGCCGCGGCCGTGGATCGCCGACGACGCCGGCCGTCCGGCGCGGTCGAAGAAGCGCGTCTCGATCACGGTGCCGCGCGCCGGGCCGCTGCCGGCCGCCGGGGCGGCGCACCCCACCCCCCCGGGGGGGGCGGGCCAGCAGGCGCCGCCCGGGGCGCGGGGCGCGGAGGGCGTGGTACAGCGGGCGCCAGGCC
>CAMTWF010000220.1:0-5962 GCA_947085355.1 uncultured delta proteobacterium | reverse complement strand
GCCGCAGCGTCGGCTGGGCGCTCGTGCGCGTCGAGGGGGCCCCCGGCGGCGGCGCCGTCGTCACGCTGCCGCCCGGCGGATCCCTCGACCTCGGCGGCGTCGCCAAGGGCTGGATGGCCGACGTCGGCGTGCGGCTGATGCGCGCCCGCGGCATGCGGCGCGGGCTTGTCGAGATCGGCGGCGACCTGTCGGCGTTCGACGACCGTCCGGTCCCCGCGCCGTTCGCGGTCGGCGTCCGGGACCCGTCCAGCCCCGGCGAGTTGCTCGGCCGCCTGCGCGTGCACGGCGGCTCGGCGGCCACGTCGGGCGACTACGAGCGCGGGTACGACGTCGGCGGGCGACGCTACAACCACATCTTCGATCCGCGGACCGGGCTGCCGGTCGCTGCCGGGCTGCGTTCGGTGACCCTCCTGGCCCCGACGGGGGCGCGCGCGGACGCTCTGGCCACGGCCGTGATGGTGATGGGCGAGAAGGAGGGGATGGCGTTCGTCGAGCGGACCGACGAGGTGGAGGCGCTGCTGGTCATCGACGCCCCGGCCGTTCCCGGCGGCCGTCGTGTCGTGCTCAGCGCCGGCCTGCGCGAGCGGTTCGATGCGCTGCCCTGATCTGCTACCCCCGAACTTCGCCGCACGGCGCGACGACATTGGTCACCGCGGAGCACGCAGAGAACACAGAGACCATTCTCTGCGCCCTCTGCGGTCTCTGCGGTGATCTATCGTTTGGTTGCGGCGCCTGCCTGCCGGCAGGCAGGCCGTCGGGCTACACGGTCCACCGGAACAGCCTGACGGCGAGCGCGAAGCCCAGGCCGCCCCACAACCCGAGGACCAGGAACTGGGGGCCGAGCGCGAGCAGCGGGGCGCCTTCGTTGATGACGGCCCTGAGCGCCTCGTTGAGCGCCGTGAGAGGCAGGGCGCGGATTATGGGCTGGAGGGCGTCGGGGAAGCGGTCCGAGGAGAAGAAGACGCCCGAGAGCACGAACATCGGCAGCGTGCAGAGGTTGATCAGTCCCGAGATCGTCTCGAGCGTCCTGGCGCGGCTGGCGACCAACGTTCCGAGCCCGGCGAAGGCCAGGGCGCCGGCGGCGATGACGGCGGCGAGAGCGGGGAGCGAGCCGGCGATGCCGACATCGAACAGCAGCGCGGCAAGGCCGAGCAGGATGACCGCCTCCAGCGGCACGAAGACGAGGCGGGAGAGGATCTGCGCCAGCACGAAGTCGCGCCGGCGCATCGGCGTGACCAGCAGGCGGCGCAGGAACCGCCTCGTCCGGGCTTCCACGATCGTCCAGCCGATGCCCCACAGCCCGCCGCCCATCAGCGTCAGGCCGAGCAGTCCCGGGACGAGGAAGTCGATGTAGCGCGCGCCGGGCCGGTCCGCGAGATCGTCGCGGACCGCCAGCGGGTCCGTGCGCCCGGCGGCCCGCTGCAGCGCCGCGTCGACCGCCGCGCGCGCGACGCGAGCATCGGGCCGAGTCGGATCGTAGCGGTACACCGCGAGCGGCCCGCCTTCCGCCGCGAGCGGGGCGACGACGATCGCAACGCGCCCGGCCCGGAGGCGCCGTTCGGCCTCGGCGCCGTCGAGGACGGCGACGTCCAGCGACGGATCGGCGCGCAACGCAAGCGCCGCGTCCCGTGCCCCCGGCCCGGCGATCACCGCGACGTCCGACGCGGTCGGCCCCTCCGCGCGGAAGGCGACGCCGAGCGCCACGGCCAGGAGAGGCGGGAAGAGGAAGGTCCAGAAGATCGTCTCGGGCTCGCGATACGATGCGCGCAGCCGCGCCAGCACGAGGTGGACGATCGGGCTGCTACTCATCGCGCAGCCGTCTCCCCGTCAGCGACAGGAACACGTCCTCGAGCGTGGCCCCGTTGTTCGCGGAGCCGGGCAGGGCGGCGACCATCTCCTCGGGCCGCCCCAGCGCGATCGTCTTGCCGCGATCCAGGATCGCCACGCGGTCGCAAAGCCGCTGGGCCTCCTCGATGTAGTGCGTCGAGACGATGACCGTGCGGCCGCGGGCGCGAAACGAGCGGATCAGGTCGCCGATGTTCCGGCGCGCATGCGGATCGAGACCGGTGGTCGGCTCGTCCAGGACGAGCAGATCGGGGTCTCCGACCAGCGCCGTGGCCAGGGCCAGCCGCTGCCGCTGGCCGCCCGACAGGCGGCTCGTCCAGGCGCCCGCCTTCTCGGCCAGACCGACCTCGGCGATCACCTCGGCCGCGTCACGCCCGCGCGGATGGAAGCTGCGAAACAGCGCGATCACCTCCCGCACGGTCAGCCGGTCCGGGAAGCGGGTGTCCTGGAGACTCACGCCGAGTCTCGGCCGGAGCGCCCGGTCGTCGCGACCCCAGCGGCCGCCCAGGACCACCACGTCGCCGGCGGTCGGTCGCTGGAGGCCGACGACGATCTCCAGCGTCGTCGTCTTGCCCGCGCCGTTGGGGCCGAGCAGCCCGAAGCACTCGCCGGTCGGGATCTCCATGTCGACGCCGTCCACGGCGACCACGTCGCCGAACCGCTTGACGAGTCCGCGCACCGAAACGGCCGAGTCCACGAAACGGCGTGTCTGCCACATGCGCGACGCCGGAGCAACGGAGGGGCTTTCAGCCCTGAAGCCCGAAGCCCGTAGCCTGTAGGCCTTACAGTCTGATCGCCCTCACCAGCGCCAGCGTGGCGGCGCGGCGGTCGGTGGCTGCTGGGTCTGGCGGGCCGGTGCATGACGGGCACCCGCCGCGGCACGGGCAGCGCGACAGCAGATCCTCGGCGTCGCCGAACAGCCGGTCGCGCTCGACGAACAACTCCTCGGCGATGCCCACGCCGCCGGGGTACGCCTCGTACAGGGTCAGCGTGGCCGACTCGGGCGTTCCGCCGCCTTCCGAGTCGTCCGACAGGCTTGCGACGATGTCGCGCGGGTCGACCATGAACCGCAGGGCGCCCAGGTGCCGCAAGGCGTGGCCGAGGCCGTGCAGGGCGTCGACGAGCGCCGGGCGGGGCAGTTCAACGGCCAGGGCGGCCGGGACGGTCCACCACGCCCCCATCGTGTGCATCTCCATCTCGGGCAGGTGCACGTCCCCCCAGCCGACGTTCTCGTGCGTGTGGAATCGGATCTTCTTGTATCCGACGACGCGCTCGACGATCCGCACCTCGCCCCACCCGACCTGCACCAGGCCCCCGGCCGCCCGTTCCCGGGCCTCGGTCTCGATCACCGTGATGCGGGAGTAGGTCTGCGCGTCGGTGTAGAAGTCGCAGTCCACCGGCGTGACGAACGCCTTGCGGTTCTCCAGGTCGAGCCGCTCGACCTGGTACGTCTCGCCGGCGTGCTGGTAGACGGCCTGGTCGTGGAGCATCGTGTGCGCGCCGCGCAGGTCGATCTCGCCCAGCACCTCGTCCCGCGCCGTGTCCACGATGACGACGTTCTCGGCGCCGATCGATCGCAGCCCCACCTGTTGCGCGGGGTAGGCGTCGGCCACCCAGTGGTACCGCTCCCCGCCGTCGAAGATCACGTTCCTGTCGGCCAGGAACGACAGGACGTCGCCGGTGCCTTCCTTTCCCAGGTTGCCGAGCGGTTCGCCTTTTTCGAACGGCAGCTCGAAGGCGGCGCACTTGATGTGGGCGATCAGTATCTCGAGGTTGTCCGGGTTGACGCGGGCGTGCTCGGGCCCGGCCTCGATCAGGATGCCTGGGTTGGCGGCGATGAACTGGTCGAGCGGGCTCGATCCGGTCACCAGGATCGCCACGCTGGGGGCGAGCCGGCGCCCGGCGCGGCCGGCGCGCTGCCACAGCCCCGCCACGGTGCCCGGGTAGCCCGCCAGGATGACGGCGTCGAGCGCGCCGACGTCGATGCCGAGTTCCAGCGCGTTGGTCGCCACGACGCAGCGCAGCGTCCCGTCCCGCAGGCCGTGCTCGATGTCGCGTCGCAGGTTCGGGAGGTAGCCGCCGCGATACCCGGCGATCCGATCGGGATCCAACCCGCCTCGCCTCGCGCGGTCCTGCAGATACCGCAGGATCAGCTCCACCCCGTTGCGCGTCCGGGCGAACACCAGCGACTGCACGTCGCGTTCGAGCAGGTCCGCCGCAAGCCGGCAGGCGCTCCGCAGGCACGACGCGCGGATCCCGAGCTTCGGATCGATCACCGGCGGGTTGTAGACAAGCAGATGCCGCGCACCCCTCGGAGCGCCGCTGCGCGAGATCCACTCGACCGGCTCGCCAAGCAGCCGCTCCGCCAACTCCCGGGGGTTGCCGATCGTGGCCGAGCAGCAGACGAAGGTGGGCCGGGAACCGTGGAACGCGGCTACCCGCCGCAGCCGCCGGACCACGTTGGCCATGTGTGACCCGAACACGCCGCGGTACTGGTGCAGCTCGTCGATCACGACGAACCGCAGGCTCCCGAACAGCTTCGCCCAGCGCGGATGGTGCGGCAGGATCCCCGTGTGCAGCATGTCCGGGTTCGTGACGATGACGCCGCCCTGCTCGCGGGCGACCCGTCGCACGTCCCCGGGCGTGTCGCCGTCGAACGTCACCACGCCCGCGGTCGTGCCCGCATCCGCGAGCAGCTCCCGCAGCGACAGCTCCTGGTCCCGCGACAGCGCCTTGGTCGGGAAGAGATACAGCGCCCGCGCCCCGGGCTCCTCCAGCATCCGCTGCGCGACCGGCAGGTTGTAGCAGAGCGTCTTCCCGGACGCCGTCGGCGTCGAGACGACCACGTGCCGGCCGCTCCGCGCCGCCTCGAACGCCTCGGCCTGGTGCGTGTACAGCGACTCGACTCCGCGCCGGCGCAGCGCCGCCGACAGCGCGGGATCGAGATCCCCCGGGATCGCCGCGGCGCGGGCCTCCTCGGCCGGCAGATCGAACCGCGCGACCACGTGCCGCGCGACGGCAGGCTCCGACCACGCCGCCAACGCGGCCTCGACACCCTTGGACGGCCGACCGGGAATCGAACGCACGGGGCATACTACCGCGGTCGGCGGCCGGCGGTCAGCAGCGACGGGCGGTTCGCTTGATCCCCGAAAGCCGGCATCGTAGCGTCGAGCGCGTACGGGTGACGCCCGGGAGGTCGAGATGATCCATTCGATCGGAATTGAGGGGTTCCGCGGCATCCGTCGCGGCGGTCTCGACAAGCTGTTCCGGCTGTCCGTCCTGCTCGGGCCGAACAACTCCGGGAAATCGACTTGCCTGGAGGCGCTGTGGCTGACCGCCGCCATCTGCGAGGGGCCGGAAGACCTCGCGGCGCTCCGGGAGCTGCTGGTCCGGCAATGGGGCTTCGAGGCGAAGCGGTCCTGGCCGCCGCCGGCGGGAGAGATCCGCCTCCAACCGATGGCGCGCGGCGAGGTCGACCTCGACGTGCGCGCCGCGGGGAGCCGGTCCCACCTGATAAGCCATTGGCCTACGTTCATCAGGACGAGTTCGGAATCGAACACCGTCCGCACGCTCGGGCTCAGCTTCGACCCGAACGGCGACGCTGAGCAACGTTGGCGCAGGACGGTTTTCGAGGATCCGTGGGGATCCCCGCCGATGCAGCGTGACGGCGAGGACTACCTCGCGTGCCGTGCGGAAGGACCACAGGGGCCGATGGTCCGCGTCGTGCCGCTCCCGTGGTCGTCCTCGGCGCCTGATTTCGACAAGCTCGACGCGACGACCGACGGCGTTCCGAAGCAGTGCCTCGAGCGACTGCTTGTTGCGGCGGCCAACGCGAGGGACGCGCAACGCGGTGCGATGATCGCGCGGTGGCTCGACGAGTTGCAGCAGGATGCCGGCGTATCCTGGAAGACCGCGGCCAGGCTTTGGCACGCCGTGCTGTTCCCCGAAGTCGGCGTGGCCGACATGGCGACGAAGGCGTTCGGCCAGGACGCCGACCTGTGGTCGTACCTCGCGCCGCTGCTCAAGGCGTCGTCGGTCTGGAGCGGCCTGGAGCGGATGCTCGGACCGGCGACGACGGCATCGGCCCAACGTCGGGGGCCGGAATCCCCGGATCGAG
>CAMTWF010000219.1:0-3326 GCA_947085355.1 uncultured delta proteobacterium | reverse complement strand
CTGCGGGCGCTCCCGCTTGTGCGGGCCGGAGACGTCGAGGAAGAAGCCGGCGACGTAATCGCGCTGCCGGGGGAACCGCTCGTCGAGCTTGGCCTTGGTAACCGTTCACGGGTTGGCGCCACAGGGGGTGAACGGTTACTTCGGATTGATGCGGGCCGGAGGCCCGCGCATCCAGGCCCTGGATTGCCGGGAACCGGGCAGCCCGGCCGCCTATCGGCTGCAGCCGTCCGGTGGCCGCTCCCCAAGCCTCCGGCCGGTCAGCGGCATTCCTGGACGCGGAACTCGGTGATCTGGCTGCACCCCGGGAAACCGCCGCAAGCCGTCACCCAGTTGCCCGACTCGCCGCACGAGCGCGTGGCCCCGCCAACCCAGCCGGGGGAAGATGGCCATCGCCGTTTCTGACCGGTAGGTCAGGTTCGGCGGCCGAACGTGCAGGCAGTTCCGAGGCTACGTCAGGAGGTCTGGATTCCGTTCCCCTGGCACGATGGAACTCTGCACAGCCCAGCTCCAACTCCTCGGCCCCCCCCCCGGGCGCCCGAGCCGGCCGATCGGCCGCCGGTCAGTAGTACTCGTGCTCGCAGATGTAGTCCCAGGCCGACCAGCACGGCTGGTCCTGCCAGGCCAGCGCGGCGGCGCCCAGCGTGGCGACGCAATCGGCTCCCCCCATGCCGGCGCCGGGCAAGTTGTCGGGCTGCCCGGCAGCCCAGGGCTGGAAGGGTCCCAGGGGCAGGGTGACTCCTCCGGGGAGGTACCACAGGAAGGTGCCTTCCACGACCTCATCGGAGAGGGAGATCCACGCCGCCTCGCCGCCGGTCACCAGCGTGGCGACGCAGTCCTGCTCCGCCTGTGACAGGATGGTGGCCAGGCGCATGCCGGGAACGTCCTCGCAGTCAGCACGAGCGGTGGGCCAGTCTTCCCCGGTCTGGACGAGCACGTAGCAGCTACCGGCGCAGATGAGGGCGCTCGAGCCCCCGCCGAAGTCGTTGCATTCACGGGTGCACGCCGGGCTGCACCAGTCCCCGGGCAAGAGGTTCCCGTCGTCGCACTGCTCGACGCCGATCCACACGTAGCCGTCGCCGCACCGCGCCAGCCGGCAGGTGTTCAGGCATCCGTCGTTGTTGTCGGCGTCCGCGTCGTCGCACTCCTCGACGCCGATCCACACGTAGCCGTCGCCGCAGAACGCCGGGAGACAGGTGGCCAGGCAGGCATCGCCGTTGCTGGTGTTCCCGTCGTCGCAGAGCTCGCCGGGCTGGAGCACCCCGTCGCCGCACCCCTCCCGGGCGCAGAGGCTGGAGCACCCGTCGTAGTCGGTCGTGTTGCCGTCGTCGCACGCCTCGACGCCGGCCCACACGTAGCCGTCGCCGCACCGCGCACGCCGGCAGGTGGTCGGGCAGGCGTCGGTGTTGCTCGCGTTGCCGTCGTCGCACGCCTCGACGCCGGCGCGGACGAACCCGTCCCCGCAGCGGGCGGCGACGCAGGTGGCGAGGCAGGCGTCGGTGTTGCTCGCGTTGCCGTCGTCGCACGCTTCGACGCCTGCGCGGACGAACCCGTCCCCGCAGCGGGCGGCGACGCAGGTGGCGAGGCAGGCATCGGTGTTGCTCGCGTTGCCGTCGTCGCACGCTTCGACGCCTGCGCGGACGAACCCGTCCCCGCAGCGCGCCGCCACGCAGGTGGTCGGGCAGGCGTCCGTGTTGTCGGCATTCCCGTCGTCGCACTCCTCGAGCCCCGCGCGCACGAAGCCGTCCCCGCAGCGGGCGAGGAGGCAGGTATCGAGGCAGGCGTCGGTGTTGTCGGCGTTGCCGTCGTCGCACGCCTCGCCCGCCTGGACGAGGCCGTCGCCGCAGGAGGTGAGCCGGCAGGCATTGCTGCACGCGTCGGTGTCCACGCGGTTGCCGTCGTCGCACGCCTCGACGCCGACCCGGAGGAAGCCGTCGCCGCAGATGGCGGGGACGCAGGAGGCGAGGCAGGCGTCGGTGTTGTCGGCGTTGCCGTCGTCGCACCCCTCGACGCCCGCGCGCAGGAACCCGTCGCCGCAGCGTGCCGGGAGGCAGGTGTCGAGGCAGGCGTCGGTGTTGTCGGCGTTGCCGTCGTCGCACGCCTCGCCCGCCTGGACGAGGCCGTCGCCGCAGGAGGTGAGGCGGCAGGCGGTGGTGCACCCGTCGGTCTCCACCGGGTTGCCGTCGTCGCACGCCTCGACGCCGGTGCGCACCACGCCGTCGCCGCAGCGGGCGGCCACGCAGGTGTTGAGGCAGGCGTCGGTGTTGTCGGCGTTGCCGTCGTCGCACGCCTCCGCGCCGGCGCGGATGAAGCCGTCCCCGCAGGTGGCGTTGACGCAGGCGTTCAGGCAGGCGTCGGCATCGGACAGGTTGCCGTCGTCGCACGCCTCGCCCGCCTGCACGATTCCGTCCCCGCAGGTGGGCAGCCGGCAAGCGTTGGTGCAGCCGTCGACATCCACCGCGTTCCCGTCATCGCATGCCTCGACCGCGGTGCGGACGAAGCCGTCGCCGCAGCGTGCAGCCACGCAGGTCGTCAGGCAGGCGTCGGTGTTGTCGGCGTTGCCGTCGTCGCACGGCTCGACCCCGGCGCGGACGAAGCCGTCGCCGCAGCGGGCGGCGACGCAGAAGTTCAGGCAGGCGTCCGCATTGGACAGGTTGCCGTCGTCGCACGCCTCCCCCTCCGCCGGCTGGACGATGCCGTCGCCGCACCTCGGCGGGGCGCAGTCGTTCGGACAGGCGTCGCCGTCCACGCCGTTGCCGTCGTCGCACGCCTCGAGGCCGGCCCGCACGAACCCGTCACCGCAGCCGGCCGCGAGGCACGTGCCGAGGCAGGCGTCGGTGTTGTCGGCGTCGGCGTCGTCGCACGCCTCGACCCCGAGCCGCACGAACCCGTCGCCGCAGCGGGCCGCGACGCAGGTGTTCAGGCAGGCGTCGGTGTTGTCGCGGTTTCCGTCGTCGCACGCCTCCCCCTCCGCCGACTGGACGATGCCGTCGCCGCACCGCGGCGGTGCGCAGTCGTTCGGACAGGCGTCGTCGTCCACGCCGTTGCCGTCGTCGCAGGCCTCGAGGCCGGCCCGCACGAACCCGTCGCCGCAGGTGGCCACGAGGCACGTGCCGAGGCAGGCGTCGGTGTTGTCGGCGTCGGCGTCGTCGCACGCCTCGACCCCGAGCCGGACGAAGCCGTCGCCGCAGCGGGCCGCCACGCAGGTGTCGAGGCAGTCGTCGGTGTTGTCGGCGTTGCCGTCGTCGCACGCCTCGCCCGGAACCTCGGGGTCGGTGCCGACCCGCGCGAAGCCGTCCCCGCAGCGGGCGAGGATGCACGTGTTCAGG
>CAMTWF010000218.1:0-7787 GCA_947085355.1 uncultured delta proteobacterium | reverse complement strand
GTTCCGGCCTTCTGCCTGGCCGCCGCGCTGGCGATCCCGGCGGGCCTCGCGCTGCGCCGGGCTGCGACGCAAGACGCGGCCGGCGGCGCCGGCCTGAGCAGGGATCCGCGGTGGCGCAGGCGCCTGGCATGGTCCGCCGCCCTTGTCCTGGCCGGCGTCGCGCTCCTGCACGCACAAGTCCGCGAGCGGCGAGCCGAAGCGTCGATCGCGGCGGACCGGGCCGTATCGCTCGTCGCCGACGCGCTCGCCGCCGAGCCGCCGCCGGGCGCCGTGGTCGTGATCGAGCAGGCGCCCACGGCGGCGCTGGCGCGGTACGAGCGCGTCGTCTCGCGTCGCCGTCCCGATCTGGCGGTGCTGCCCGTTCCGAGCCTGGCGGAGCCGGGCCGAGCCGAAGCGGCAGTCCGGGAGCAGCCGGTGCTGGCCTCCATCCTGGGAGCCTACCTGGCGCCCGGCGACGGTTCCGGGAGCGGCCTGGCGGCGGCGGCCGAGCGTCTTGCGTCCGAGAGGGCCTTCTTGACCGAGCCCGGCGGAGTCGTCGCCGCTCTGGGGCCGAGGGCGGTGTTCCCGGTCGGCTTGCTGGCGCAGGTGCTGCCGCACGCGGCGGGTCGCGCCGACATCGCGGCGCGCCGGCGGCCGCGGCCGGGCGACGGCCTCGCCGCGATCGCCGGCACGTCGCTCGGGTCGGCCGTCGCGTGGAACCTCGCCCGCTGCTCGGCGATCGCGGGTCGCGCCGCGGCGTCGCTGCCGCAGGCGCCGGCCGGCGAGCGCGACGCGCGGTCCGAGCTGCGCGCCGAGGCGCTTGCGCTGGCCGCCGCATCGCGCCTGGCAGGCGCCCCGCCCGGTGCGATCGACCGGCTGGAAGCGATGCTGCTCGGCCCCATGGACGATTCCGCGGCATTCCGTGACGCCCTGGCCGACGTGGACGGGCCGCGCGTGGGCAGGTAGCCCGCTCGACGCCTCGCCGCGCGGCCCGCACCCCGGCAACGCCACCTCTGCCGGGTCGAAACTCGCTTGCTCGCCCCAGCCTTACCCGAGCACCATCGGAAGTGGACGGAGGCGGCGCCGCGCGGGGTCGAGCATCAGGCCGAGGGCTTCGAGCGAAACGGTGCCGAAGAGCATGCTGTCGCCCTTCTCACCGAAGATCACGGGCGAGGCGGCGCGCTGCCCGTCGAGGGCGAAGACCGCGTCGCCCACCGCACGCGAGATCTCGGTGCCGTCCGCCAGGACGAAGGTGCGATGTACGTCAGGCCCACCGTCCGCTCCTACTGCGATTTGTCGTAGCCGCCGGGCGCGACCCCGTCAACTCGTGCGTCGGCGGGGGCTTGTGGCGGTCGGCGGCGGCGTGTTCTAGAATGGCGGCATGCGTTGTGGAACTGCTGCCTGGGTGGCCGTGGTCGTCGCCTTGCCGTGCGGCGCCTGCGACGAGGTGGAGAACGAGCCGCGCGGTGCGATTGCGCTGGCCCTGTCCGACGAGGATCTCGGCGACGACATCGTCAACGCCGACATCCGGTTGTACGCGTTCCGACTGCCGGGGGCGTTCTGCGACGGCTACCGGCTGGCCGGCACGTCCGGCCCGCCGGTGCTGTCCACGGGGCTGACGTGGCCGCGGGACCAGGTCACCATTGCACCGGGCGACTGGCTGTTCAACGTGCGCGCCGGCAACCTGCGCGCCGGAGGCCCGGAGCCGCAGTTCCCGCTCGTGGACGCCCCGGACGACGGGAAGTACCTGGCCGAGGGGTGCATCGAGCGGCGTGGGATCGCGGCGGGATCGGCCCCGACGGTCACCGTCGTCGTTCACGACCGGCGGCCGGAGTACTGCGGCGACGGCGTGCTTGATCCCGGCGAGGAGTGCGACGACGGCTACCGGATCCCGGGGGACGGGTGCGATGCCGAGTGCCGCCGCGAGGCCGGCGATTGCGGCGACGGGACGCTCGGCCCGCTCGAGTTGTGCGACGACGGCAACACGACGCCGGGCGACGGGTGCGACGCCTCGTGCGCCACGGAGGTGTTCCGCGTCAACAGCACGACGCGCGAGTTGCAGCACGAAGCCCGGATCGCCTCTTGGGCCGACGCGCTCGGCGGCGCCGGGGCCTTCGTCGTCGTGTTCGCCGATCGGCTCAGCACCGACGTCCGCTTCCGCTTCTTCACCGAGGCCGGACGGCCGGGGCTGAACCCCAGCGGTGGCACTTCGGACTACCTCGTGAACACGCGCACCGTCGCCGGAAGGCAGGGGGATCCGGCGATCGGCTGGGGCTCGAACGGCCTTCTGGCGGCCATCACCCATTTCGCCAGCGGCGGCGCCACCCTGCCGGACATCTACGTCGTCGCGTACGACGCGGGCCGCGGGTGGCTCGGCAGGGAAACCGTGGCGACGACGGAGACGGCATCGAGGCAGGAGGCGCCCGTCGTGGCCGCGCACCGCCTGCGCCCGGACTACGCGATGGCGTGGACCTCCGGGGCGTCCGGGGCGCGCGTCGTGGCGTTCCGCCTGTTCGATCCGGACGGCAACGCGATCTCCCCCGCGGACGTGCGGGCGGATCCCGCGGCCGTGGGCGACCAGTTTTCTCCCGCGGCGGCGATGTCGCACACCGGCGCGTTCGCGCTGGCGTGGGTCCAGGCCGGCGGAGACGGCGCCGACACGGGGATCCGCCTTGCCCGTTTCGCCGCCGACGGGACGCCGTCGGGATCGGTTGCGACTGTCAATACCGCCGTGGAAGGCAACCAGGCCTACCCCTCGCTGGCCTTCGACGACACCGGCCGCCTGCTGGCCGCATGGAACGACGCCGGCACGGGCAGCGTCCGCGGCCGCCTGTTCGATGCCTCCGGGGCGCCTGTCGGGGTGGACTTCCAGATCTCCGGCGGCGGGCTCGCCCCGGGCCTCCCCGAATCGCGGCTGGTCGTCACCGGCGTCGCCGCGGCCGGCGGGACGTTCATCGTCACGTGGTCGCAGCCCTCGGGGGAGATCGTGGCCAGGCTGATCGCGGCCGATTCGACCGCATCGCCGCGCTTCGTGACGAACCGCGTGACGCGGGACTACGGGCCGTTCGCGGCGGCGCCGCCGCCGGGCGGCACGAGTCCCCCCGTGCCGCGCGTCGCCGCCACCCCGGGCGGCGTCGCGATGATCGTCTGGCAGGACTCCGAGGACACGACGGACGACCCTGGCGGCGGCATCCGCGGGCGCATCTTCCCGATACCGTAGATGACGTCGTCGGCCCGCGCCTCGCTGCTGCCGGCGCTCGCGGCGCTCGCGGCGGGCTTTCCGGGCGCTTCCTGCCGAGGGCGCCCCGCGAGAGACGGCCCGCCGGATGCCGCGCCGGCCGAGACCGCCGCCGAGGTCGATCTCGCGCACTCGCAGGAGCCTTCCGTGGAGAAGGTCGAGCCGGCCGCGCCGGCGCCGCTCGAACAGGCGATGCCGACGGCTCTCGGGCACGGGACCGGCACGGCATCGAGCGGGTTCGATCGCTTCTACCGCTACGAGGCGCCGCGGTACTCAGCGGCCGGAACGCCGCCCGCGCTTCCGATTTCCTCCGAGGCGATCCGCCGCGACCCTGCCGTGCGTGGGGGTAGTCTCGCGCGGGCGGGCCTGGACGCGACCGCCATCGATCGCCTCTCGGCCGACGGGTTCGTGGTGCTGGCGCCCGGCGAGGGGTTCGCATTCGACGGGCCGGACGCGCCGTGCCGGTTTCCCGCCGGCGACGTGCCGATCTACGTGACGGTCGATGCGACGCTGCATCTTGGCCGCCTGCTGTTCGACGCCGTCCTGGCGGCGGTCGAGGAGCGGCATCTGGCGCCGATGCTGGAGCGCCTTGCAGACGTCTTGCGGCGGGAGGCCGAGGCGGCGCTCGACCTGCCCGGCCTGGCCGGGACGGCCGCATTGCACAACCTGGCCGTGCTGGAGGTCGTCCGGCGCCTGCTGGACCCGTCGGCCCGGATCCACCCCCGCGTACGGCGCATGGTCCTCGGCGACATGCGCACCCGGCGGATCATTCACGGCGAGGTGGACCTCATCGAGCGCGCGGCGGGGAGGGCCTGGAGCCCCGTCTTCGGATACATGGAGGACTACGCGCAGTACGTGCCGCACGGGCGCTACGCGCGGTCCGAGGCCACGTCGAGGTACTTCCGTGCGGTGACGTACCTGGGTCGGATGGCCTTCCTGGTGAGAGCGAAGGATGATCCCGCGCCGGCCGGCGTCGTGAATCTCGATCTCGCCCGGAGGTCGGCGGCGCAGTCGGCGTTGCTGGCCCGGTGGCTCCAGACGATCCAGGTCGACGGCATGATGGCCCTGCACGTGTGGGATCGCATCCACCGCACCGGCGCGTTCTTCGTCGGGTTCGCGGACGATCCGACCCCAGTGGAGATCGCCGCGGCATCCGAGCGCGCCTTTGGTGACGAGATCTGGCCTCTCGAAGCCGTCGCGGACATCGCGAAGATCGACAAGCTGCGCGCGGAGATCGCCGCCACCCGCTCCGGAGAGGCGCCTGCCGCCGAGGTCGGCCTGCGGCTGATGGGCCGAAGGCACGTTCCGGACGCCGACCTGATGGGCCGCTTGGCCTCCTCCCCGCCCGGCGATCCGGCGCGGCGCTCGAACCTCCATTGGGGCTGGATGGAGGTGCTGCGCGAGGTCGCCGTTCCGCGCGCGCCCTCCACGCAGGCGTTCCAGACGTCGCGGGCGTGGGAAGATCGCCTGCTCGCCTCGGCGCTCGCTTCCTGGGCGGCGCTGCGGCGCGGCGCGACGCCGGTCGCGACGACGACCACGACCACGAAGGATGGTCCCGAACTTCCGGCGGCCTCCGGCAAGGGCTTCGTCGATCCGTACCCCGACGTCTTCGCCCGCCTGCGGGTGCTCGCCCGCACGGCGCGCGCCGGCCTGGATGACATGGGACTGCTCGCGGCCGCGCCGGCCGCGGCCGGCGCGCTGGACGGCTTCGACGAACTGCTCGGGCGCCTCGAGGAGATCGCCGTGCGGCAGATCGAGGATCGAGCGTTGCGGCGGGAGGACGGCGAGTTCCTGGCGGGATTTCCCGGCCGCTGCGGCCGTCTCCTGGACGACATCGCCGGGATCAGCGGCGAGGCGCGGCACGAGTTGCAGATCGCGGTCGGCGGGCCGGAGCTCCTGGTCGCGGTCGTCCGCGCTCCCGGTTCGACGGAGCTGTTCGTCGCCGCCGGCCCGGTGCTGTCGTACTTCTAGCTTCACAGCGCGGCAGTCTGCCTGCCCTGCCTGCCGGCAGGCAGGCGGCAGGCAGGCGCCGCAACCAAAGGGGTTCCGTCGCCCCGCTCCGGCCTTGCGCCGGGGCGGGGTCGGCTCGTCCCTTCTTCGTTGTCGCCAAGCAGGCCGACCTCGATCACCACCCGGCCGACCATGTGCCGATTCCGTGGTTCGCGAGCTGGTGCTGGATCACCATCGCCGAGACCCTGTACTCCTCGGCAAGAGCATCCACGCGCTCGTCGGAGACGAAGCCCTCGTCACCGACCCTCGCACGCAGGCCCTCGGCCGGCGCAAGAAGCTCGGCAGCGAACGACCGCCCGATGGCCTGCACGCGGGTCGACGCCTCGGTCAGCAGGCGCATCCGTCCCGCGACACCGCTGTCCAAGATGCCGTAGAGGGCGCGGGCGAGCAGGAACCGCTCCGCCGGGGGCCGCTTTCCGTTCGGAGGACGGACAACGTGAGGCACCCCGCCGGTCGATAGCCCGGAGAGGCCTCGCACCCGCTCGCTTCCCAACTCGAGGTCGCCGACCTGCTCCCCGACCGGCCAGCCGAGTGACCTCTCCAGAAGGCCGGGCAGGTCGAGCACGGGGTCGCCGGCGCAGCATCCGAGGATCTTCGTCCGCACCTCGCGGGCGAGGTGGTAGCCGACGCGGTAGGCGGCCACGCCACCCGCGGGGTAGGTGAGCTTGGCTGCCAAGGCGCGGACGTCCACCGGGTGGCCGACAAACCGCCGCAGCGCTTCCTGTGCTGTTCGCACGGCCGAAAGCGCCGGACCAAGGTCGAGGCTCCCGCAGGCGTCCAGCAGATCATCGCACACGGAGTCGTCGAGCAAGGCCGCGTCGTGCTCGAGCAGGCGAACCACGTCGCCCGTCATCGCACCGGCGTCGTACGGGTCGAGTCCGAGCCTCGCGGCGCGGGCGCAGAGGTCTCGCTCTTCCCGGTTCGAGCGCCCAACTTCCGTCCAGTTCTCGATCAGGCGGGCGGCGTCAGGTTCCGAGAGCCCGCCGAGCCGGGAGAGCACCTGATCCACGAACCCCGCGAGCGAGGACTGGACCTCGGCGACGGGCAGTACGGCGTGACCGCGGCTCAGGAACTGCACCGGACGCACCTGCTGACCGTCCGGCTCGTCCGGATGCCATTCGACCAGTACGTCTCCACCGTCGCGAGCAAGAACCAGATCGGGCAGGGCGCCTCCAGCTCGAGCCCGCAACAGGCCGTGCCGCTGCACCCACGACCGAAGCCCCGGGGAGCGGTCCAGCAACTTCCGCGCCGACAACGGGCCGGGGGCCGGCCGCGGCTGGTACAGGAGCGACCACCAGTTCTCGACGATCCACTCGGCCAGCGGGAACGCGGATCCGTAGACCCCGGACCGCTCGCCGTTGCGGTCGAGCACGCGGGTCACGCAGACGCCCCCGACGGAGATCTCCAGCCGTGCCCACGTTCGTGCGAGCACTGCGTCCGTGACGCCCGGCGCATCCTCCCATTCCACCTTGAACGAGAGCCCGTCGGTCATGGCAGCCTCAACCGGCCTTCCGGGTCCGGCGGGTACTCGGCCGGGTCCTCGAGCTTGTACGCCTTGTACTCGCCGCCGCGGCCGCTCAGGTGACGTGCCTCGTAGACCGCCCCGTCCAGCAGGCCCCAGACGTACTTGGGGAACCCGCGCTCGAACTCGGAGCTGGTGCAACGGAGGCGCACGGCGTCCTGCAGGACGCGGGTCAAGTCATCGAACCGGTTGGCGTAGACGGGGGCGCACCGCGCCGCATCGGAACGCAGCGCTGGCGGCCCCGCGGGGCTGGGATGCGACTTGTGCTCCGCGCTGCCGACGTAGCGGATCTCCGGAGCCACGACTTCGGGCGCACGTCCGGCGGCGGGCCAAGGCCCGATCCGTCGAGCGGGGGAACGATGATGGCGCCGTCGTTCCGGCATCGCCGGGTACCGATAGCACGGATCGGAATCGCGGAGAAGGGACCCGTTGGGTGCATTCGCGATTCTTGGGGGTAGCCCGTCCGCCGCCTGCCTGCCCTGCCTGCCGGCAGGCAGGCGGCAGGCAGGCCCCCATCCCCGTTGCCGTTGCCGCCTGCCTGCCGGCAGGCAGGTCGCCGTTTCCGCCTGCCTGCCGGCAGGCAGGCGGCAGGCGGGAGGCTGTAGCCGGGGCCGTGAACGGCTACGCTGGCCCCCCACAAATCACGAATGCACCCGGGAGCGCCGCAGACCCCTACGGGAGCGCCGCAGACCCCCACGGGAGCACCGCAGACCCCAACGGGAGCGCCGCAGACCCCCACGGGAGCGCCGCAGACCCCTACGGGAGCACAGCCGACCCCCACGGGAGCACCGCAGACCCCCACGGGAGCGCCGCAGACCCCCACGGGAGCACCGCAGACCCACACCGGAGCCCCCCACACCCCCCCCGGGCGCCCCGCCGACCCCCACGGGCGCCCCGCCAACCCGCAGCGGGCGCGCCGCGTCGGCCTTCTCGAAAAGCACGTCGTGGAAGGGCGCGCCCTGGTGGCAGCCCTCCCCGCCGCCGATGACGCCCAACTCGGCGCCATCGACATCACGCTCGATACCACCGAGAGCAAGG
>CAMTWF010000217.1:0-16140 GCA_947085355.1 uncultured delta proteobacterium | reverse complement strand
GGCAACGGCGACCTGATCGAGGCGATCGTGCGGCTGGCCCGCGAGGCCGGCCGGGAGATCGCCTCGCCCGACGAAGCGCGCACGATGCTGGCCCTTCCTCCGCGCCCCTGACCCCTTTGGGGTTTCGGGTTTCGGGTTTCGGGTTTCGGGTTTCGGGTTTCAAGCTGCTCCAAACTCCAAACTCCAAACTCCAAACTCCAAACTCCAAACTCCAATCTGCACAGGGGGTGACCGCGCGAACGACTTGACCGATCCGACCCGCACCCCTACGATCGGTGCGTGGTGGAGCGGAACCAGACGCGAGCGCCGATGCAGTTCAGCCACGAGGTCGACGAGGTGGTGCGACGGCTCGTGGCGGCGTTCCGGCCCGAGCGCATCGTGCTCTTCGGCTCGCGGGCGCGGGGCGAAGCGGGGCCGCACAGCGACATCGACCTGCTCGTGATCGCGGAGTCGGCGGATCCGGTGCACGTGCGGATGGCGCAGGCGCAGCGGGCGTTGCGCGGCCTGTCGGTACCGGTCGACGTGTTC
Organism: uncultured delta proteobacterium; assembly: GCA_947085355.1. Lineage (GTDB taxonomy): Bacteria > Myxococcota_A > Polyangia > DRWM01 > JAAZOP01 > CAMTWF01. The sequence continues at coordinate 15,612 of CAMTWF010000217.1, read as the reverse complement.
GTGTGCACGCCGGACGAGGTCGCCACCTACGAGCAGTGGTTGTCGCACACGGTTTCCGTCGCGTTGCGGGAGGGCACGGTCGTCCATGCCCGGGATTGAGGGAGCGGCATGGCTGGACAAGGCCCGCGCGGATCTCGCGGTGGCGCGCTTCTTGCGCACCAATGCGGAGCTACCCGCGGAAATCGCCGCCTTCCACTACCAGCAGGCCGCGGAGAAGGCGCTCAAAGGGTTGCTCGTCGAACAGCGCACCCCGCCGCCGAGAAGCCATGACCTGCGCCACTTGCTCGGTCGGCTGGCGGATGCGGCGGGGCTCGACCCGAACGCCGCGGACGACCTGAACCCGTTCGCCGTACTGACCCGGTACCCGGGCTTCGGCGCCCCGCCGGACGATGCTCTGCTCGAGGTTTTCGACCGTTTCGCGGCCGCCTGCGTCGACCGACTCGCAGCTACGACCTGATCGCGCGCCACGACGACGCAGTGGGGCATCGACTTCATCGCGGAGATGTCCGAACTGCCACGGCCACCTGCGCCTGCTGGACGTGGTGAGCGACCCCTCGCAGGCGCAGGCGTTTCTCGCCGCCGCGGGCCTCCGGTTCGGGTTTCGGGTTTCGGGTTTCAAGCTGCTCCAAACTCCAAACCCCAAACTCCAAACTCCGAACTCCAACCGGCCGTGGTATGCTCCGCGGCATGCGGGCGACAGCATCGGCGTTGGTTGCGGCTGCGATGGTGTGTGCGGCGGCGGGGATCGGCCGGGCGCAGACCGAGTTGCGGGCGCCGGGCCTTCCGGCGCAGGTCGAAGGGGAGTACGCGGGACCGGAAAGCGTCCTGTGGAATCCCGCTCTGCTGGCGGACGCGAGGACGTGGCACCTGGCGTACCTGCACCGCGAGACGGCCGGGGACGGCGCGATCGGCGCCGGCACGCGGGGCGGGGCGCTGTTCTTCGGCACGCCGGTGCTCGGGCCGCTATCGTTCGGCGCGGGTGTCGCCGTCGGCCGTCCGGCCGATTCGTTCGACCTCGACGGCGACGCCTCCGACCGGATGTGGGGGATGATCTCGCTGGCCGGGGCGCTGCGCCTCGGCCCGGCGTTCTCGCTCGGCGCGCTGTACCGCGGCTACTTGGCGGATCAGGACGCCGACATCGACGGCTTCTCCACGATGGACCTGGGCGTCGCGTTCCGTCCGTGCCGGTTCGCCTCGGTGTCCGCCGCGGTGGCCGACTTGCTGCTGCCGCGCGCCCGCCCGCCGGGGTACTCGGCCGTTTCCGCCTTCGAGCGTCGCTACCTGGCCGACCTCTCCGTGCGGCCGCTGGGCGACGACTTTCTGACGGTCGGGGCGTCGTTTCGCGCCGGCGAGACGTCGGGGCGCATGTGGCTCGGCGGCGGCGTCGCAATCCGGCCGCTCGAAGGGCTGACGGTCCGCGGCCGGTTCGACGCCCGCGTGGACGGCTGCCCCGACGCGGACTGCTTCGGCGAATGGCAGGTGGGTACCGCGGTGGAAGTGGCGTTCGCGCACTTCGCGCTCGGGGGAGGAATCGGCGTGTCCGAGGGCTGGGCGCCCGTCGACGGGTTCGACGCGGTGGTGCGGCTGTCCGGGGCCGAGCGGCCCGCGCTGGCGAGGCGCGATCGGATCGTCGGCCTGCGGCTGACGCGCTCCGCCGGAGCGATCGACAGGATCGAGACGGCCGCATGGTTCGAGGCGGTGCGCCGCGACCCCGACGTCGCCGGCGTGCTGCTCGTGCTCGACGGCTTCGACGGCCCCGTGGCGGCCGCGCAGGAGATCCGCCGCGAGGTCGGCGCACTGCGCGGCGCGGGCATGACCGTCTGGTGCGCCTTCGACGAAGCGTCGGGCGCCGCCGTCTACGTCTGTTCGGCCGCCGACCGCGTCCTGGCGGCCCCGGGCGGCGGGGCGCGTCTGACCGGCGTGCGCGCGCGTCTCGTCTTCATGCGCCGCCTGCTCGACAGGCTCGGCATCCGCGCCGAGATCGTCCGAATCGGCGAGTACAAGAGCATGCCGGAGACGTTCACGGAGACGGAGCCGAGCGCCGAGAACGTGGAGGCGCTGGGGGCCTACCTCGACGACGCCTACGCCTCGTTGCTCGGCGACCTGGCCTCGGGCCGTGGCCTCGATTCGCCGGCCGCGGCGTCGGAGCGGATCGATCGCGGGCCGTTCACGGCCCAGGAGACGGTCGATGCCGGCCTGGCGGACGAGGTCGCCTTCGCGGATGAGGTCGTGGACGGGTTCGAGCGGGAGATGGGCGCGTCGGTGGAGTGGCTCGATCTCGACGAGCCGCCGGACGCGCGCGCGCGCGACGGCTGGCGCCGCGCTCCAGCCGTCGCCGTCCTGCGGATCGAGGGGACGATCGTCGACGGCAAGTCGAGGCGCATCCCGCTGGTCGACTTCAAGACCGCCGGCGACCGGACGCTGGTGGAGGCGATCGACCGCTTGCGGCGCGACCGGTCGGTCGCCGCCGTCGTCCTCGCGATCGACTCGGGCGGCGGCTCCGCGGTCGCCTCGGACAACATCTGGCGGGCGGTGATGCGGTTGCGCGCGCGCAAGCCGGTCGTCGCGTCGATGGGCACGGTGGCGGCCTCCGGCGCGTACTACGTCGCCGCCGCGGCGACCGAACTCTTCGCGTTGCCGGCCACGCTGACCGGCTCGATCGGCATCTTCTACGGCAAGGCGGACGTCGGCGACATGCTCCGGGCGCTGGGGGTCAACTCGTTCGAGGAGGGCCGCGGGGAGCGCGCGACCATGGAGAGCTGGTCGCGACCGTACACCGGGGACGAGATCGCGGTCATCGAGGGGAAGATCGCGCACTACTACGGCGTGTTCCTCGACCGGATCGCGGAGGGGCGCCCCGGGAGGCTCGCGCGCGACGAGATCGACGCCGTCGGGCAGGGGCGCATCTGGAGCGGCCGTCGAGCGGCGGAACTGGGCCTGGTCGACGCCGTCGGCGGCCTGGGGGACGCCGTCGCCCGCGCACGGGTGCTGGCCGACCTGCCGGACGACGCGCCGGTGCTGGACGCCGATCCGCCGCCGCGCGGGATCGTCGAGACTGTGGCGAGGGCGCTGGCGATCTCGGGCGCGCCCGATGCCGCCGCCGAGGATACGGACGCGCTGGGCGCGTTGATCCGCGCCGCGCGCCTCGACGGCGTCATGGGCGCCCTGCTGCCGTTCCTGACGCTCGACCCCGCCCTCCCGATGGCGCTGCTGCCGTACGCGGTCGAGCCCGGCTCCATCTGAACGATCGATCGCGATCGATGAACGGCGGCACGGTCGCGGCATCGCGCGGATGGTGAAACCACCGGCGCGGCCGCGGCATCGAAGCCGCAGGAAGGAGGCGTGACGATGAGCGTTCTCGTGCAGAAGGAGGCCCCGGGCTTCACGGCGGCGGCGGTGCTGCCCGGAGGGGTCATCAAGGAGGGGTTCTCGCCGGCCGACTACAGGGGCAGGTACGTGATCCTGTTCTTCTACCCCCTGGACTTCACGTTCGTGTGCCCGTCGGAGATCCTGGCGTTCGACCATCGCATCGAGGAGTTCAGGAAGCGCGGGGCCGAGGTGATCGGCGTGTCGGTCGATTCGCAGTACACGCATCTCGCCTGGAGGAACACGCCGGTGGAAGCCGGCGGCATCGGCCCGATCGGGTTCCCGCTGGTCGCGGACATCACGAAGCGTATCGCCCGGGACTACGGGGTTCTCGCGGGCGACGCCGTCGCGCTGCGCGCCACCTTCCTGATCGACAGGGAGGGCATCGTGCGGCACCAGATCGTGAACGACCTGGGGCTCGGCCGCAACGTCGACGAGGCGATCAGGATGCTGGACGCGCTGCAGGCGTTCGAGGAGCACGGCGACGTCTGCCCGGCGAACTGGCGGAAGGGCGACGCCACGATGAAGCCGACGCCGCAAGGGGTCGCGTCCTACCTGGCGGAGCACGGCAAGCGCCTCTGACGGCAGGACGTTACATCCGCGGAGGCCGCGCTCGATCCGCCGGCGCCGCCTGAACGCGGCGGCTCTACTCCGAAGCCCGGCTCACGCCGACATCACGCCGACCGCGCCGACGATGCTTGACCGGACGGCCCGAGGCCCCTACGTCCACTCGCTGCAGTCGTCGGCGGCGACGCGGGAGAGGTCGGGGGTGGCGAGGTCGCGCAGGGAGAGCCGGCCCGCCGCGGCGCTCCCCAGGCCGACCAGCAGCGTGAAGGCTACCTGGCAGAGATACAGCACGAAGATGAAGACCGAGACGCGGTCGCCGATCGCGCCGAGGGGGAGGTAGAGGCCGAGCGCCACCAGGACGCCGGCCTGGAAGTTGCCGAAGAAGCCGGGACCCGACGGCAGGAGAATTCCGACCGCGGCGATCGCCATGGTGGCCACGGCGCCGAGCGGTTCGAGCGGCAGGCCGCAGCCGCGGGCCAGCAGCAGCACGCCCGCGGCGTTGATCGACCAGTACGCCACGGACATGCCGACGAATCGCGCGAGCGCTCCGCGGTCCGGCAGCGCGGACAGCCCGCGCGAGAAGCCGCGCAGCACGTGCCCGGCCGTCGCCGCCAGCCGGGCCGAGACGCGCCCGCAGAGACTCTCCGCAAGCGCCGCCGCCGCCTCGCCCTTGACCAGCAGCGCGATCAGCGCCGCCAACGCCCCCACGAACAGGCCGAGCGGGATCACCCGCAGCGGCCAGACGTACGGACCGGCCTCGGGCGACACCCCGAAGAGGCACAGCGTCAGCCAGAACGACACCAGCAGGCCGTCGATCACCCGCTCGATGGCGATCGTCCCCAGCGCGGCGCTCATCGAGACGCCGGCGTGCCGCTTGATGAGGTACGGCCGCGCCAGCTCCCCCATCCGCAGCGGCAGCACCAGGATCGCCAGGAACCCGACGAACGCCACCGGCAGCATCCGCGCGACGGGCACGTCCGCCACGGGCCGGAGCAGGTAGATCCACCGGTACGCCCGGAGGAAGTGCACGGCGGCCAGCGTCAGGACGTACAGCGGGATCGCCCAGGCGGACACGCCGGCGAAGGCGGCCGCGGACGGGATGATGTCGATCCCCTGGTTGCCGATCCACCAGACGAAGCCGCCCGCGACGACGAGCGACAGGGAGAGACGGACGAGCAGCCGGCGCGTCGCTACCCGCACCCTGCCGTCCCCGCCGCCGCCGCCTCGCCGAGGGCGATGCGGATCGGCGCCTCGTGGAGCATCCGATCGAGCGCCGCGTCGCCGCAGAGCTTGCGGAGCCGCGCGAGCGCCTTCTCGATCCCGGGCAGTTCGTGGGGCGAATGGGCGTCGCTGCAGGCGACGTCCACCATGTCCATGCCGAGCATGTCGTCGGCGGCGCGGCGGGCCGCGCGGCCGGCGGTCCCGGTGATGCTGGTCAGGTCCATCGCCATCGCGACGCCCGCGTTGTGCAGCTCTTCGACCAGCCCGCGGTCCGCCTGCAGCGACGCGCAGCGCTCGGGGTGCGCCAGGACCGGCCGCAGGCCCGACATGCGCAGCCGGAAGAGCTGGTCGACCAGGCGCGCCGGGGCGGGACCCGCCGTCGGGATCTCCACCAGGATCGCCTTGCCGTTCGGGTACGGCCGCGCCTTCCCCTCGGCGATCCGCATCCAGACGACGTCGTCGAGGAAGTGCTCCCCGCCCGGGAGGATCCGCGGCCCGGCGGCGCCGAGCGCCTCCCGCAGCGTCCGCAAGGCGCCCAGAACGGCCGCATCGTCCGGATCGAACAGGCCGGGCCTCGCGTGCGGCGTGGCGACCAGGCAGGTGAATCCCATGCCGCGGAGGCCGGAGGCGATCGCCGCGGCGTCCCCGGCGGTCGCCGGACCGTCGTCGACGCCGGGGAGCACGTGCACGTGGATGTCCACGAAGCCTTCCATCGATCCGCTTATCCGTCTTTCGTGGTCGTGGTCGACTCCGCGTCCGTGCCCGCCGAGGCGGTCCATCGCTCGCGCACGATCGCCTCGAGCGCCGCGGGAGCGTTGCACGAGGGGTCATCGGTGACGGCTTCCAGCAGGGCGCGCTTGATCTCGCCCACGCGCGGCCCGGGCCCGATGCCTGCGATCCGCATGACGGCGTCGCCGTCGATCGCCAGGTGCTCCGTCGTCAGCGCCGGGCGGCCGGCGAGCTGCCGCGCGACGCGCTCGCGCAGCCGGCGCACCCCCTCCATGGCGGCCGGCACGTCGGGACGATGGCCCTTGGCGGCGACGTCGGCCTCGAGCAGGTCGAGCTGGTCGTCGATCCGGTCGGCGCCGACGCGGCGCATCCAGCGGCGTACGGCGGCGTCGCTCCACGAATCGTCGTAGTAGGCGCCGTGCCGGCGCACGAGGGCGACGACGCGCTCGCGCAGATCGTTCGGGAAACGCATCCGGCGGAGCCATTCGTCCGCGACGCGCGTCGACTCCTCCTCGTGGCCGATGAAGACGTTGTCCGCCTTCTCGGCCGACCACGCGCGGCGATCGAGCTTCCCCAGGTCGTGCAGCAGCGCGGCCAGCCTCGCGGCGAGGCGCCGCGGCGCGGCGTCCACCGCCCGCACCGTGTGCTCGAACAGGTCGAACTCGTGGTGGCGGTTCTGCCCGAACCCGGCGGCGCGGGCGAGCGGCTCGACGATCTCCGCCAGAAGGCCGCACTCGGCGAGCACCCGCAGCCCCACCGACGGACGCTCGGCCCCTTGGAGCATCTTCGCCAGCTCGTCGCGCACCCGCTCGGCCGACACCTTGCGGAACGTCTCCAGGTGTCGTCCGAGCGCGGCGCGGGTCGCGGGCTCGATCTCGAACCCGAGCACCGCCGCGAACCGTGCCGCGCGCAACGGCCGCAGGCCGTCCTCGTCGAAACGGGCGTCGGGGTCCCCCACCGCGCGGATCGTGCGGTCGCGGAGGTCGGCCAGTCCGCCGAACGGGTCGACGATCGCGCCGGTCTCGGGGTCGCCGGCGACGGCGTTCACCGTGAAGTCCCTCCGTGCGAGGTCCTCGCGCGCGTCGCGGACGAAGCGGACCGATTCGGGATGCCTGCCGTCCAGGTAGGCCCCGTCGCCGCGGAAGGTGGTCACCTCAACGCGAGCGCCTCCGTGCACGACGGTTACGGTGCCGTGCGCGACGCCGGTCGGAAACGTCCTCGGGAAGAGACGGGCCACCTCGTGGGGCGTGGCCGACGCGGCGACGTCCCATTCGGCGACCGGGCGGCCGAGGGCGAGGTCCCTGGGGCCGCCGCCGACGACGTACGCCTCGAAGCCGGCGGCCTTGAGGCTGCGGCAGATCGACCGGACGGCTTCGGGGACGTTCGTTTCCCAGCCATGGTCGAGCATCGGGGGGCGGCCTATTCCTCCACGACCTCGACTTCGATCGGCTCCTCGGTAGGCGCCTCGATCCGGGCGAACTCGTGCGCCGGCCCCAGTTCCGGCTCGACCAGGCCCGAGAGGATGTTCTTGGCCTTCTCGCGGTACCGCTCGGCCTCCGCCGTGCGCCCCTGCTTGGCCAGCATCTCGGCGAACGACTTGCACGTCTTGGCGAGCTGCAGGTTGTCGCCGACCTCCTCCGAGAGGGCGATGGACCGGAGGAACAGGGTGCGCGCGTGCTGCTCCTCCTCATCGCCCCAGCCGCCCGCGAAGGTGACCTCGGCGAGCGTGCGCAGGCCGACGGCGATGAGGACCTTGCTCTTGAGGGCCTCGAAGTGGGCGAGCGCCTCGCGGAGGTGTGTGCGCGCGCCGGCCATGTCGCCCATGAGCATGTGGGTCTTTCCCAGCGCGCGTGCGGTTTCGCCCAAGATGGTGCGGTCGCCGATCTGGCCGGCGATCTCGGAGGCTTCGGTGAGCGTCTTGACGGCGTCGGCGTAGCGGCGGAGGCGGTACTCGGCCACGCCGATGTTCGTCAGGAGGTACGCCTGGTGCAGGCGGTCGTTGATCCTGCGGGCCTCGGCGAGGGCCTCCTGCCAGAGCGTGATCGCCTGATCGTTCTCGCCGGAGTCCTGGTAGACGGTGCCGAGGTTGTTGAGGGAGACGACGATGCCGGGCACGTCGCGGACCCGGCGGCGGAGTTGCAGCGACTCGGTGAAGCACTTGAGCGCCTCGTCGAAGCGGCCGGAGTCCTGGTAGACGAGGCCGAGGTTGTTGAGCGAGAGGGCGATGGAGCGGGGGTCGCCGATCTCGCGGCGGATGTCGATCGCCTGGGTGATCTGCTGCAGCGCGGTCTTGTACTCGCCGCGGCGCCAGTGGACCTTGCCGATGTCGTCCAGCGACGAGGCGACTCCGCGGCGGTCGGCGGTCATCGAGAAGAGGACGTGGCCGGTGCCGAGGTACCGGAGCGCGTCGTCGAGCTTGCCCATCTCGCGGTAGATGCGCCCGAGGCGGTTGTGGGCGACGCCGGCCTTGCGCCGGTTGTCCAGGCGCCAGGTGATGCGCCGCATCTCCTCGAAGCAGGCGACGGCCTCGTCGTACCGGCCGGTGCTCTGGAGGACGTCGCCCAGGTTGTGCAGCGCGTCGAAGCGGCGCGTCTGGTCGGCCGGGTCGAGCAGGTCGAGCCCCTTGCGGTACAGGTCGGCCGCCTTGGTGTTGGAGTATCGCGCCCGCGCCTTGTCCGCCGCGGCCAGGTACGATGCCGCCGCCTTGGGACGCGACCCGCCCGCGGCGTGGTGGTCCGCCACCATCTCCAGATCGTCCTCCAGCCCCTCGGCATGGTACGCCAGCCACTCGCCGACCACGCCGTGGTACCGCGCCAGCTTCGCGGGACTCGCCATCCGACGGATCATCTCCCGCTCGAGGTTGTGCTTGAAGATGTACTCGGACTCGCCGGGGAACGTCGGGTCCGGAACCTCCATGACGTAGTCCCTCTGCACGAGGCCGGTCAGCAGGTCCCTGATGTGCGGCGCCACGTCCTCCGCGCCGCCCCAGATCGGGGGCGGCTCGGCTTCCATGCGCGCCAGCGGCACGAGCCCGCCCAGCCAGAACACCGCCCCGAACGTCGCGGCCTTCTCGAGGATATCCCGTTCCGCCGACGTCAGCGCCCCGATCCGCGCCTGGATCGCCTCCTCCACCGACATCGGCAGCCGGACGTTGGCGAGCCGGTCCATCCGGACCGCCCACCGGCCGTCCTCCTCCTGCGCCACCGTGCCGTTTTCCAGGAGGATCTTGACGATCTGCTCGATGAAGTACGGGTTGCCCCCGGCCATGTTGCACGCGCGGTGGATCAGCGCGTCCGGCAGGTCCTCCACCTGCGACAGCAGCGACATGAGGTACCGTTCCGAGTTGAGCCTCGACAGCGGCCCCACCTCGATCGGCACGTGCCGGTCCCCCATCCCATCCATCCACCCGGGTCGTCTCGCGTAGATCTCGTGCGTCGCCACGCAGACGAACAGGATCGGCGCCCCCTCCGTCTTCCGCAGGAGGTAGTCGATCGTGTCCAGCGTCTCCTCCGCCGCGCCCTCCACCTCCTCGAACGTGTAGATCGCCGGCTTCCCCTTCGCGTCGATCTCCAGGAACCGCCGCAGCACCGTCTTGCGGATCTCCCCGAACTGCTCCGGACTCCCCTCCATCGCCTTGATGAACGGGTTGTCCGGGTACCGAAGCCCGATGAACGACCCGAGGAAATGCAGGAACTCCGTCACGCGCTGGTCGCCCAGCAGCGACGTCACCTGATCGCGGAACTTCGTCCGCGCCTCCGCCGGATCCATCCCCTCCAGCAGCCCGAACCGGGCCCGCAGCATCCGGGAGAAGACCCCGAGCGTCCCGACCCTCTCCTGGCACACGCCGCGGGAGATCTGCACGCCCTGCTGGCTCTGCCGCACGCGCTGCAGGAACTCGACCAGCAGGCGCGACTTGCCGATGCCGCGGTTGCCGAGGATCGTCGCCGTGACCGGCGTCTCCTGCGAGATCGCCGTCCGCAGCCCGTCCTCCAGCGCCTCGATTTCCTTGAGTCGCCCGACAATCGGGATCCGCGTCTTCATCGTGGCGATCCCGGGCTTCTTCCCGGTCGTCTCCGCCGCCGTACTCATCGCGCCCCTCCTTCCGGCCCGGCTTGCCGTCCGAACGCCCCCGTTCGCCGATGCCGCGACGCCACAGAACCCGCGCTCGGGCGAAACCGCCGTGGTGTTCGCGCGGCACTTATGCTATCTGCACGTCGCGAAGTCAATCGGCGCCGGAGCGGCGGAGAACAAGAACCCGTGACAAGCGAGAGCCAGTTCGAGCCGTTCGAGTTCGGGGAGTACCGGCTGCTCCGGAAGATCGCGATCGGCGGGATGTCGGAGATCTTCCTCGCGCAACCGCTGGATCCGGCGCGACACTCCGAACGCTACGTCGTCAAGCGCCTGGCGCCCGAGATCGCGCACACGTCGGATTTCATCGAGATGTTCCAGACGGAGGCGCGGGTGGCGACGAAACTGCGGCACCCGAACATCGTCCGGATCTACGACTGCGGCGTGACGCGCGGCCAGTGCTACATGGTGATGGAGTACGTCGAGGGGCTCGACTGCTGGAAGATCACGCGCCGCCTGGCGCGCCTGGTCGAGACGCTCCCGTTGCCCCAGGTCGTCCTGGTCTTGTCCGGCGTCCTGCGGGCGCTCGGGTACCTGCACGGCCTTGCCGACGAGGGCGGCCGGCCGCTGGGGATCGTCCACCGCGACGTCTCGCCGTCGAACATCTACGTGTCGCGCCGCGGCGACGTGAAGCTCGGCGACTTCGGCATAGCCCTGCTCCCCGGGAAGGAGGCGCAGACCGAGCGTCGGACGCGGCTGCGGGGGAAGATCCGCTACCTGTCGCCCGAGCAGGTGCAGGGGAAGCCGTTCGACCACAGATCCGACCTGTTCGCCGTGGGCGTGCTGCTCGCCGAGTTGATCATCGGCCGGTCGCCGTTCCGCGGCCAGACGGACATCGCGGTCCTGCTGAACATCCGCGACGTGAAGCTCCACCTCGCCGAGGACCTCGACGATCGCACGCCGCCGGGCCTGCGGGAGATCCTGCTGCGCGCCATGGCGCGCGAGCCCGAGGATCGCTACTCCGGCGCCGCGCCGATGCTGGCCGATCTGGAGGCGTTCGCGTCGTCCGAGGGGCCGGCGGCCGGGCCGGCCGACCTTGCGGCCACGGTCGAGCGGCTGCTCAGGCCGGGCGACGTAGGCGACCAGCCGACGCGACTCGATGGGACTCCCACGCCGTCGGCGCTCGCGCCCATCGGCCCGCGCGAGTCCCGCGTGTCGTTCGACGACCTGACGCCCATCCGCCTCGTCTACGAGTACCGCGTCCACGCGGCGGCCGGCGGCGCGCCGGAGGGACCGTTCAACTACGGGGAGATGGTCGAGCGGATCCTCAACGGCGTGCTTCGACCGGACGACCGCGTCTCCGCCAACCACGGCCCGTTCGTGGCGCTTTCGAGCCTCTCCGACCTGGCCCAGCACCTGCCCGTGCTGACGCCCGTCACCAAGCGCGTCGACCAGCCGGGCCTGCCCGACCGCCGCGGACTCCTCCAGGACGAACCGGTCGGGCGCGTCTTCGCGAAACTCTCGGCGGCCCGCGAAACCGGCCTGGTCGTGTTCGACTGCGACGCCACGCGCAAGGAGGTGTACCTGTCCGAGGGGAGCCCCGTCTACGCATCGTCCAACGTCCACGGCGAGCTGCTCGGCGAATACCTCGTCTCCAAGGGCGTCATCTCGCGCATGGAGCTGGAGATGGCGCTCGCCGTGCTCCCCAAGTACCAGGGACACATCGGCGACACGCTCGTCGCGCTCGAGCTGGTCGACCCCCTGACGCTGTTCGAGCACATCACCGAGCAGGTGCGCCGGAAGATCCTGGACCTGTTCCACTGGAAGCGCGGCGAGTGGTCGTTCTACCGGGGCGTGCTGTGCGAAAAGCGCGCCTTCCCGCTGGCCACGACCGGGACGGCGCTGATCCACGAGGGGATCCGCCAGGCGCTCACCGACGCCGCCGTCGAGGAGTGGTGGACGTCGGTGAAGCCGTCGGCGCTGACGCCGGTGCGCCGCCCCGAGCCGCCGGCGTCCGAGTGGCCGCTGGGGGACGCCGAGCGGCGCGTGTTGGCGCTGGTGGACAGGCGCATCGACGCCGAGGAGGCGATGCGCATCGCTCTCGCCGGCACGCCGCTCGACCGCGCGGCCATCATTCGCGCGGCGGCCGTCTGCGTCGCCGCCGGGCTGATCGACGTCGAGAAGTAGGCGTTGGCTGCGTATCAGGGTAGCTTCTTGGCGCGGCGGCGCCGCAACCAAAGGGGTTCCGTGTCCGGCGGCGAAGGCGCCGTCGCGCTATGAAGCTACCGCTCGACCCGCTGACGGGCGCTGCGACCGCCGGGTCGCGGCACGCCGCGCACCGCGATCGGGCGCTCCGGCGTGCCGCGGCGGCAGATCACCCACTTCTCGCGGTACGGCTCGGGCCTCCAGTGGATGAGCACGTTGTCGCCGGGCTCCAGCGACTCCCAAGGCACGTCGCCCACGGAGGCGTACGGCATGCCCGGGCCCACGACGTAGTCGACGGCCGCCGCCGGGAGCGGGCGCAGGAGGGCGATCGCCGCCGCGAGGAGGGCGGCGACGCCCCGGACGTCGCGGCGCGTCATTACTCGATCCAGACCCAGCCGCCGCCCGGCGGGACGATGATGATGACCTGGCGGGAGTCGAGCCGGGTGACGTAGTTGCCTCGGACGACGATCGTGGCCTTGAACACCGAGGCGGTGTCGCGCGGCGGGAAGATCGTGTTCTCGAACGTGACGTTGAAGACGACGCTGGTGCCCGGCTGCACCGAGAAGAACACGCGGTCGTCCCAGCCGTCGACCCCGTCGGCGGGGAACGCCGCGACGGGCCTGATCGCCGTCATGAAGCCGGTCGCGTCGACGCCGAACGCATCGGTGGGATCGTCCTCGGCGATCGTGTCGACGTCCTGGGGCGTGAAGGAGACGAGCGTCTCGATCATCGTCACGATGTTGCTCGACACGGCGCCGTCCGCGCTGATCGCGACCAGGGGGTTGCCCGAGGCGTCCACCGTGCCGGTGTCGCGCGCCATCTGCGCCTGGTGCTGCCAGGCGACGTCGCCGCCGCCGCCCGAGCACCGCGCGCAGACGCCGATCATGCGGGCGCCGATCCCGAGCAGCGCCGTGCGGGCCTGGTCGTAGGTGTGTCCGCCGAACGAGTACGAGTCGTAGCCGCCGGGGCCGTTGTGCCACGCGGCGTCGCCGATCATGACGACGATCGGCAGCGCCCCCGAACGGAAGCAGGGATACCCGCGGCGCGCGCCCGGCTCGTCCGGGATGTCCTCGCACCACTTCGCCGGAATGCTCGCCCCGCCGATCGACAGCCCCTCCCCGGTGGCCGTCAGGTAGAGCGCCTCGACGTAGCTCTCCGGCCAGTCGCCTCCGTAGCCGCGGCCGCGCGCCAGCGCGCCCTGGATCGCCCGCTGGACGGCGCCGACGTCGTCCGTGATGTCCTGGTCGTGGTAGTAGGGCTGGTCGCATCCCGTGCCGCGCCCGCAGTCGCCGTACGCGTTGAAGCCGCCGCCGCAGCAGTTGAAATCGTTGAAGGCGCCGGAGCCCATCTGCACGTCCGGAATCGCCGCGTCGACCGCCGGCACGATCGTGCGGCTCAGCGAGCTGACGACGTTCTCGATCGATCCGTCCATCGAGCCGGTGGAGTCCATGAGGAAGTAGACGTCGGCCACCTGCAGGTCCGTCCCGAACCGGAGATCCCGGTTCTGCGGCGGGTCCAGGTACGGGAGGATCACGAAGAAGTCGCCGGGGGCGACCGACGATCCGCCGTCGTTGGGGTCGGAGCCGTAGGCCACCTCGCCGAGGTCGGTCACGCCGTCCCGATCGCTGTCGGCGTGCAACGGATCGGTGAACCAGCGGGTGACCTCCTCCTGGTCGGAGAGCCCGTCGTTGTCGCTGTCGGTATCGGACGCGTCGGGCACGGTGTCGCCGTCCGTGTCCCTCGGATACCGGCAGACGTCGCCGCCCGTGCCGCCCTCGACCGCATCCGGAATGCCGTCGCCGTCCGAATCGTCGTCCGACCAGTTCGGAAACGTGTCCCTGTCCCCGTCGTGGTCGCCCTCGTACTGGTCGGCGATCGTGTCGTCGTCCCGATCGGTGAGGATGTGGCACGGCAGGACGTCGGGCCCGCCGTCGCCCGGGTTCCCCGTGTCCGGCCTGCCGTTCCCGCCGCCGGATTCCGGCGAGCAGGCGGCGCCGGCCGCCGCAAGAACGAACCACCAGTTCCTGAACGCCGCTCGCTTCATTTCGACCCTCCCTCCGCGCCGGGGTTCCGCGCTTCCGGTCGCCGTCCCGCAGTATGTACGGCCGCCTGCGCCGGCGCAAGGTCGATGGCAGTCCGGGGGGTGGAAGAGCCTGGACCTCGTCACCCACCTGGACCTCCGCGGCGGCGCTCGCGCAGCGGCGCGGTCGTTGCGGGCGGCGGGGCGCTCCCGTAAACTGTCGGCTTGCGGCGCCCGGCGCGCCGCCGGGAGAGTGATCGATGCGACTTGCGAGGACGACGTTGGCGGCGGGCGCGCTGGTCCTGTGCGCGACCTGCATGACCGGCAAGGATCCGAAGCTGAAGGAGGCGTTCAGGGAGAACTTCGATTCGGGTTGGCTCGACCCGAACATCTGGCGCATCACCCGGCCGACGGCCTACCAGGTCAAGGACGGGGCGCTGGTGGCGGAGGGCGCCAAGAACAGTCCGATGTGGCTCAAGCTCCGCATTCCGTGCGACGTCAAGATCGAGTTCACGGCACGCTCGGAAGCGAACGACGGGGACCTCAAGGTGGAGGTGTTCGGCGACGGCCGATCGAGCGCGGATCACGAAGGCGCCTACACGGGCACCGGGTACGTCGTCATATTCGGCGGCTGGCGCAACACGGTCAACACGATCGCCCGCAAGGACGAGCACGGCGCGCGGCTGTTCGAGGAGAACGAGACGAAGGTCGAGAAGGGCAGGACGTACCGGTTCTCGCTCCAGATCCGGGGCGGCAGAATCGAGTGGTTCCTCGACGGCAGGCTCTTCATGCGGGTGGACGACCCCGAACCGCTCTGCGCCGCCGGCAACGACCACTTCGCGTTCAGCAACTGGGCCACCCAGGTCCACTTCGACGATCTCGCCATCACCCCGCTGTAGCAGCCGGCATGGATGCGCCCGAATACGCCGCGCAGGTCGAGGACCTGGAAAAGAAGCTGGAACGGCTCCGGGCCCTGTACGAACAGTACTTCACCGGCATCGAGAGGCTGGAGCCATCGATGCAGCGGAAGGCGCTCGAACGGAAGATCGCCGACCTGCGGAAGAATCGCGTGCACAACACCGCGCTGCGCTTCCGGCTCCAGGCGCTGGTGCAGCGATACACGACGCTGCTCACGTACTGGATCCGCGTGTGCCGCCAGATCGAGGAGGGGACCTACAAGCGCGACCTGATGAGGGCCGGGCGGCTCGCGCCGCCGACCGCGGCGGCCGGCGCTCTCCAGATCGACGTCGTCGTCGTCGACCCGGCGCGGCCCGGCGGCGAGCCGCCGGACGGGAAGCCCCAGGAGACGGCGCGCGTGCGAAGCCTGGACGACCTGCGAGCTCTGCTCGGCGGGCCGGAAGAGGCGGGCCCGCCGCCCGCGGAGGCGGCGCCCAGGCACGCACCGGCGTCTCCCGCGCGCCCGCCGCCGGAAGGCG
>CAMTWF010000216.1:0-6547 GCA_947085355.1 uncultured delta proteobacterium | reverse complement strand
GGAACACGGTCTGGAAGAGGCCGATCTGCGCGTCGGTCAGCCCAAGGTCGCGCTTCATCTGCTCGGCGACCGCGCCCATCACGTTGCGGTCCATGTAGTTCAGCATGTACAGGAGGAAGACGACGATCAGCGTCGCCACGGCGCCCCTGGACGCCTTCTGCCCGAACGCCGCCTCGTTTGCACCGGGGGGCTGTTCGGCGCCGGGCGCCTCACCGCCCCCCGGACCCCCGCGGACCCTCGCGGCAAAGCCACTCGGGTCCTTTGCACCCGCCCCCGCGCCCGAATCGGATCCGCGCTTCTCCTCCATGCGAACCTCCTACGCCGCGGCGCCGGCCTCGTCCTTGGGCAGGCAGCACTTCTTGTACTTCCTGCCCGAGCCGCACGGGCACGGGTCGTTGCGTCCGGCCCGCAGGCCGGTCTTCGCCGGGCCGCCGCGCCCGCCCTCGGCGGCCTGGCCCGCTCCGTCGCCCCGCCCCTCGACCACGCGCCGCCTGGCCCTCGGGGCGAGTTTGTCCACGTCCTCCTTGCGCTGGACCTGCACGCGCAGCAGCTTGCTCGCGACGTTGCTCTGGATCGTCCCCGTCATCTGGACGAACATCGCGTAGCCTTCCCTCTTGTATTCCTGCTCCGGCTTCCGCTGCCCGTACCCGCGCAGGCCGATCCCCTGGCGAAGATGGTCCATGTTCTGGAGGTGTTCGATCCACTGCCGGTCGATCTCCTCGATGAACAGGAGCCGGAAGATCCGGAGGAACAGCCCCGGCGACAGATCCCGCTCCTTCGCCTCGATCGTCGAGAGTATCGCGTCGAAGACGTACTTCTCGATTTCCGGCCGGCCGCCGGCCTTGCGTATCGCCTCGGCCGACAGGGGAGGGCGCAGGTTGAACTGCCGGTTGACGGCCTCGGCCAGCCCGGCGCAGTCCCACGCACCCGGGTCGATCTTCTCCGCACAGAACTCGTCCACGAGGCCGAGTTCCACCGTCTCGACGACGTCGAGAAGCCGCTCGCGCTGCGCCGAGAGCGACGCGGGCACGTTGTCGCGCAGGAGCGCGAGCGCGCCGGAGGCGTCGGTCTCGAAGCGATCGAGCGGCACGCGGCAGCCGAAGTGGTGGTAGATCTCGGCTTCGAGCCGTGCGGTGTCGAGCCACTTGATGCGATCGAGCGCCGGCGGTCCGGGGTCCTTCTCGATGGTCGACGGGGCGGGCGCGTCCCCGCCCGGCGGGGCGCCGCGGCCGTGGATGCGGACGATCGTCTCCAGTATCGGGCCGACCCATGCGGCGATCTTCGCGTCGGGCCGGATCTCCGCATCCTCGGGTTTCGCCGCGGCGGTCGCGTCCCCGGAGATCGCGGCCGGACGGTACGTTCCGTCGAGGACCTGGCGGCGCAGCGCGTAGATCGTCTTGCGCTGCTGGTTCATGACGTCGTCGTACTGGAGCAGGTGCTTGCGGGAGTCGAAGTTGCGGGCCTCGACCTTCTTCTGCGCGTTCTCGATCGCCCGGGTCAGGTACTGGTGTTCGATCGGGACGCCGTCCTCCATGCCGAGCCGGTCGAGCCACCCGGCCATGCGCTCGGCGCCGAAGATGCGGAGGAGGTCGTCCTCGAGCGACAGGTAGAACCTCGACGTTCCGGGATCGCCCTGTCTGCCGGATCGTCCGCGGAGCTGGTTGTCTATCCGCCGGCTCTCGTGCCGCTCGGTCCCGAGGATGTGCAGGCCGCCCACCCCGACGACGTGCTCGCGTTCCATGGCGGACTGCGCGCGGAAGGCCTCCAGGTGCTCGCGGTACGCCTCCGGCTCGGCCTCCGGGTCGGCCCTTTCCCTGGCCATCATCGGCGCGTTTCCGCCGAGGACGATGTCGGTGCCGCGGCCCGCCATGTTGGTGGAGACGGTCACCGCGCCCCGCCGTCCGGCCTGGGCGACGACGAACGCCTCCTTGCGGTGCTGCTTGGCGTTCAGGACGTTGTGGTCGATCCCCTTCTTCCCGAGGATCCGGCTGATCGCCTCGGACTTCTCGACCGACACGGTCCCGACGAGCACCGGCTGGCCGCGCTCGTGGCACTCCAGGATCTCGTCCACCACGGCGGTGAACTTCTCGCGCTCGGTCTTGAACACGACGTCCTGGTAGTCGGTGCGGACCATCGGCTTGTGCGTCGGGATCACGACGACGTCGAGCTTGTAGATCTTCTGGAACTCCTCGGCCTCGGTCTCGGCGGTGCCGGTCATGCCGGCGAGCTTCTTGTAGAGGCGGAAGTAGTTCTGGAACGAGATCGTCGCGAGCGTCCTGTTCTCCTCGCGGACGCGGACGTTCTCCTTGGCCTCGATCGCCTGGTGCAGTCCGTCGGACCATCTGCGTCCCGGCATCAGCCTGCCGGTGAACTCGTCGATGATCACGACCTGGCCGTCCTCGGTGACCGTGTAGTTGACGTCGCGCTTGTAGAGCGTGACGGCCTTGAGGGCGGTGTTGACGTGGTGCAAGAGGTCGATGTTGACCGGATCGAACAGGTTCTCCACGGCGAGCTTCCGCTCGCAGATCTCGACGCCCTCGTCGGTCAGGATCGCGCTGTGGGCCTTCTCGTCGACGACGTAGTGCAGGTCCCGCTTGAGGAACGGGACGATCGCGTTGACCTGCCGGTACAGGTCGGTGGACTCCTCGGCGGCGCCCGAGATGATCAGCGGCGTGCGGGCCTCGTCGACCAGGATCGAGTCCACCTCGTCGACGATGGCGTAGTTCAGGTCGCGCTGCACGTAGTCGTAGATCGAGAACTTCATGTTGTCGCGGAGGTAGTCGAACCCGAACTCGTTGTTCTGGCCGTACGTGATGTCGCACCGGTACGCGCGCTTCTTCTCCGTGGACGTCTGGCCGTGCACGACGACGCCGACGCTCATCCCCAGCGCCGCGTAGATCTTGCCCATCCACTCGGCGTCGCGGGTCGCCAGGTAGTCGTTCACTGTCACCAGGTGCACGCCGCGGCCGGTCAGGGCGTTGAGGTACAACGAGAGGGTGGCGACGAGCGTCTTCCCCTCGCCCGTCTTCATCTCGGCGATCCGCCCCTCGTGCAGCACGACCCCGCCGACGATCTGGACGTCGAAGTGGCGCATGTCGAGCGTCCTGCGCGCCGCCTCGCGCACCGCCGCGAACGCCTCGACCAACAGGTCGTCGATCGTCGCGCCGGCGTCCAGCCGGCGCCGGAACTCCGCGGTTTTGCCGAGCAGATCGGCGTCCGACAGGGCGCGCATCGCCGGCTCGAGCGCACCGACGCGCTCGACGACCGGCCGGATGCGCTTCATCTCCCGGTCGTGCCTGCTGCCCAGGATCTTCGTGACGATTCTCTTCAGCACCATGGTCAGTGGTCAGTGGTCAGTGGTCAGTGGTCAGTGGTCAGTCGTGGGTGGTCGGTGCTCGGTGCTCGGCAAGTCAGATCGGCGCCCAAGAACTGACCACTGACCACTGACCACTGCCCCCCTGCCTCACCCCGCCTCCCATTTCTTGACGGTGGCGGTTCCCTCGATGACGGCGGTTCCGTCCTGCTTGCGCACGGTGGTGCGGAGCTTGAGGATCTTCGGCTTGTCGATCTTCTCGATGACTTCGACTTCGGCGGCGATCGTGTCGCCGATCTTGACCGGCGCGGTGAACTTCATCTCCTGGCCCAGATAGATCGTGTTGTACCCGGGCAGCTCGGTCCCGAGCACCGCGGATATCAGGCCGGCGCCGAGCATGCCGTGCGCGACGCGCTCCTTGAACAGGGACTTCTTCGCGAACTCCTCGTCGATGTGCACCGGGTTGCGGTCGCCGGTCACCTCGGCGAACGCCAGGACGTCCCGCTCGGTGACCACCTTGGACAGGCTCGCCTTGTCCCCCACCTTGATGTCCGCGTATCGCCGCTCGCCGCTCATTTCCGGTCTCCCGCCGCCTTCGCGGCCGGCTTCGGCTTGTCCTTGGCCGGCTCCGCGGGCTTCCCGCCGGATCGCTCGGCGAGCCACCCCGCCATCCGGGGCGTGTACTCCGTCTGGGATCGGTGGCTGGTGAACATGCCGATGTGGCCGGTCGGGTACGCCAGCGTCAGCGTATCCTTGCTGCCCGTCAGGGACGTGAAGCCGCGGCTGCACGCCGGGGGCACGAGATGGTCGGCCTCGGCGAAGGCGTTGAGGAGCGGCATGGTGATCCGCTTGAGGTCCACCTTGCGTCCGCCGATCACCAGTTCGCCCTTGACCAGCTTGTTCTGCTGGTAGAGGTCCTTGAGGAACTGCCGGAACGTCTCGCCGGCCTGGTCCGGCGAATCGAAGATCCACTTCTCCATGCGGAGGAAGTTCGTGACGAACGCGGCGTCGTCGACGTGCTCCAGGAAGCTGACGTACTTGTCGAACATCAGGCGCATCGGGTTGAGCAGCAGGAACCCGATGTTCATGAAGTCGCCGGGGACGTTGCCGAACGTATCGACGATCTTGTCGATGTCCAACCGCCTGGACCAGACGTTGAGCAGCCCGGTGTCGGTGTCGAAGTCGATCGGCGTGACGATGGTGAGGAGGTTCTTCACCTTGTCGGGGTACAGGGCCGAGTAGATCGCCGAGAAGGTGCCGCCCTGGCAGATCCCCATCAGGTTGACCTGGGGCTGCCCGGTCCGCTCGCGCACCAGGTCCACCACCCGATCGATGTAGCCGTCGATGTAGTCGGTCATCGTGAGGTAGCGGTCCGCCCTGGTGGCGTAGCCCCAGTCGACCACGTGCAGGTCCAGCCCGTGCGCCAGGAACACCTTGAACATCGACCGATCGGGCTGGATGTCCATCATGTACTGCTTGTTGACCAGCGCGTACACGACGACGGTCGGAACCGGGCACTTCTCCTTCGCCTCCGACCGGTAGTACAGGACGCTCATCCGGTCCTGCCGGTGGATCACCTCGTGCGGGGTGGCCCCCACGGTGACCTCCAGCGGTCCCGTGAGCACCTCGGCCCCTCGCAGGAGCCGCCCCTGCGCCTTCACGATCTCGCCCAGGATCAGCTTCTGGACCTGCTCGAAACGGTTGTCCGTGGTCGTCTCCGACATCGCGCGCGCCTCCGCCTTCTCCCCTGGGAACGCCCGGCCCTAGGCCTTCTTGCCGGACCGGATCTCCTTCTTCAGCTCGTAGAGTTCCTTGTGGACCTCGTCCACCTCCTTGCGGGTCACGATCGGCGTCCCCTTGAGCTGCTCTTCCACGATCTCGTTCATGCGGGAGTGGAAATCGAGGGAGGTGTGCAGGGTGTGTTCGAGCGCGGTCAGGAAGGGCGGCGACTTGAACAGCTCGCCGAACCGCTGCTCCACCGTCTTGAGCAGAAGCTGGTAGAACTTCTCGAAGGCCTCGGGCGTGAGCGGCCCCTGGGAGATCTCCTGGGTCTTGCCTGCCAGGTCGGAGAGCGCCTCGATTCCGGGCTGGACCATCTTGCCGTAGAAGTCCGCGAGCGCCGCCTGGTACTTCATGAAGGCGTCCACGCCCTTCATGTGGCGGTCCATCATCTGCCGGGCGGGGCCGACGGCGGGGATCTTGAAGACCTTCCCGATGGTCTCCTCGTAGCCGCGCAGCCACGACTCGTAGAACTCCCGCGCGGCCTCCGGCTTGAGCTCGCCCTTCAGCACATCGCCGGTCCGCTCGGCCATGCGGGTCGTGAACTCGAGCCACTGCTTCCCGAGCGACGAGAGCGCCTCGGCGTAGTCGCCGGCGGGCAGCGCGAACTGGAACGGCATCCCGCCCGGGCTGAGCCACATCTTGATCGGCTCGGCGAACGGCGGCACCACGACGCTGACAAGGAACTCCTTGTACGACCGCGACCACAGGTCGGCAAGCGCCTTCGGATCGCTCATCACGCCCGACTTCACGTCCACCACCGCGTCGGCCCACCACTTGATGACCCGCACGTAGGCCGACTGCGACGACAGCATCTTCTCGAACACGTCCCCCGCGGGGCCGGTCGGCGAGAGCTGGCGAAGCCGCCCGATAAGGTCGTCGTAGGACCTGGTCCAGAGGTCGGTCACCGATCGGACCGAGTCGGTCTGGCCGGGCGTCTTCCACGCCTGCATCGCCTTCCCGGTCCAGTCGGTCATCGTCTTGAACCAGGTCTGCTGGGCCTCGATGATCGACTTCATCATGTCGCCGAGCTGCTCGGTGACCTGGCCCTTGTCCTTGTCTTTCGTAGTCATGATGGAACCTCCTCTTCCGTTGGCGGAGTCGGCTCTCACGGCCTCCCCGCCTGCTATCGGCGAATCGACTGATTCACCCGCGTCTCCCCGGGAAGCGCCCCCTCGGCGAACCCCATGGACGACCGCAGCCGTGTCTAGTAGCCGGAATTCCGCTTGTCAAGTACCTGTACGCGTCCAAGGTACGCGTCCAAGATCAACCGCCATTCCGTGGTAGGGGCGACCCGGCGGGTCGCCTCTACATCCTATGAAATGACGGCCCGTGGTAGAGTGGCCCCGCTGCCGGCGGCGGGGACGGCGGTCCGGGAAGCGAGGTGCGCGGGATGTCGAGTCATCGAGCAGCCGACGTTGCGGTGCAAAGGACCCGAGCGGCTTTGCCGCGAGG
>CAMTWF010000215.1:0-1152 GCA_947085355.1 uncultured delta proteobacterium | reverse complement strand
TCCATGCTGGTCAAGATGGCAATGTGACGAGTTCCCGGAATCGAGTCTTCGGCGACGGCGACGGCGACGGCGACGGCGACGGCAACGGCGACGGCAACGGCAACGGCAACGGCAACGGCAACGGCAACGGGGACGGGGGCCTGCCTGCCGGCAGGCAGGGCAGGCAGGGCAGGCAGGGCAGGCAGGGCAGGCAGGCCGCCGCGCCAAGAAGCTACGGAC
Source organism: uncultured delta proteobacterium (assembly GCA_947085355.1). Classification (GTDB taxonomy): domain Bacteria; phylum Myxococcota_A; class Polyangia; order DRWM01; family JAAZOP01; genus CAMTWF01. Next base: position 933 of record CAMTWF010000215.1, on the reverse strand, counting down.
CGGGTGGCCGACCGCTCCGATCAATGGTACACGGTCGCGCTCGATGGGCCTGGCGTCCCGCAAGCTCGTCGCCGTCGTCGGCAAGGGCGGCGTTGGGAAGACGGTCGTGGGCGCCGCGCTGGCGGTCGCGCTTTCCCGCCGCGGCCGCCGCACGCTCGTGGCGATGGTCAACGCGCGCGACCGCCTCTCGGGGATGCTCGAGGTCCCGCGGATCGGGCGCGGCAACGTCGCCGTCGGGCCGTGGATCGACGCGGTGAACCTGCACCCCGAGGCGGCCCTCGAGGAGTTCGGGATCATGACGCTTCGGTCCCGCCTCTTGTATCGCCTCGTCTTCGAGAACCGGCTCGTCCGTCCGTTTCTCTCCGGCGTGCCGGGGCTCGGGGCCTGGGCGATGCTCGGCAAGGCGACGTACCACGCACTACAGACCGATCGCGACGGCCGCCCGCGCTACGACACGGTGATCCTCGACTGCCCCGCAACGGGCCACGCCGTCGCCATGCTCGCCCTGCCGCGGACTATCTCCAGGATCGTCCGCGCCGGGCCGCTGGCGCGGGACGCCGAGGAGCGGGCGGCGCTGCTGGCGGATCCCGAGCGTACCGTGGCGCTGCCGGTGGCGAGGCTGGAGGAGATGATTGTCAACGAGACGGCCGAGCTGGTGGCGAGGCTCCGGGCCGATGCGGCGATGCGGGCCGATGCGATGGTCGTGAACTGCGTCTCCCCGGTGCGATTCGACGCGGAAGAACTCGCCCGCCTGGATAGGCCCGGCCCGGACCCCGACGCCGCGGCGATCGCCGACGCGGCATGGGCCGCCGTTCGCAGGGCCGAACGCGAGGACGCGCAGCGCCGGCGCCTGGAACGCCTCGTCCCCCTCCCCTCGGTGGAACTCCCGCTCCTCGATGCGGGCCGCATCCGGATGCAGGAACTGCAACGGCT
>CAMTWF010000214.1:0-4107 GCA_947085355.1 uncultured delta proteobacterium | reverse complement strand
GGGTCCGGGGGGCGGTGAGGCGCGAAGCGCCGAACAGCCCCCCGGCGCAGCGGACGCTCGCGGCTTTGCCGCGAGGGTCCGCGGGGGTCCGGGGGGCGGTGAGGCGCGAAGCGCCGAACAGCCCCCCGGTGCAGCAAACGAACCCCGACGCCTCGCCGGGATGTTCCACGATCGTGGCGGCCGGCCCCGACCGGATCCTCGTGGCCCACAACGAGGACGGAGACGGCTCGTACGAGGGACTCATGTTCCTCGTCCGCGTCCGTCCGCCTTCCGGCGTCAGGTTCCTCGCCGTCACCTACCCCGGCCTCGTTCCGGGCAACGCGCCGGCGATCAACGACCGCGGGCTGGTCGTCGTTACCAACTTCATCGGCACCGTCGCCTGGCGCCCGGGCGTCCCGAGGTACTTCCTGCACCGCATGGCGCTCGAGGCCGCGAGCGTGGACGAGGCGATCCGCATCGCCGCCGACCCGAACCGGGGATACTCGTTCCACCACGTGATCGCCGCCCCCGAGGGCGATCGCCTCCGCGCGGTCGCGATCGAGGCGACTCCGACCAGGTCGGAGGTGCGCGAGCTGTCCGGCGCGTACGTGCACACCAACCACCTGATCCTCGACTCGCTCCGCGACGAACCGCAGTTTTCCGAGTACGTCGAGCGTTCCTCGATGCCGCGGTATCACGCACTGACGGCGGCGACCGCCGGCGTTTCCGACCCGTCCGATTTGGACGCCGACGCCCTGGCCCGGATGCTGTCGTCGCACGAGGGCCGCCCGTTTTCCCCGTGCCGGCACCCGCAGGGCGAGGAGGCGCGCGGGACCACGGTCGCCTGCGCCGTCTTCGACGTCGGCGCGCGGCGCGCCCGCATCTACCCCGGCAACCCGTGCCTGGGCTCCTACGCGGAGTACGACGCGCCGAGCCGATCGTAGCCGTTTACAGCAGGTCGATCCCGATCTGCTCCTTGATGACCCTGCGAAGCGCGTCGGTGGAGAATCCCTGGACGATCCTCGAACCGACTTGGAAAACCGGCACGGCGGTCGAGCCGGTGCGCTCCTGGATGAACCGCAACGCCTGCGGATCCCGCTCGACGTCGCGTTCTACGAGTGGGATCCTGTTCCGCGCGAACCACTCCCTCGCCCGACGGCAGTGCGGACACCCCTGCGTCATGTACATGACGACCTTTCCATCGGTCGTCGCGGGCGCTACGGCCGGCCCGGCGCTCCCGGCGTCCTCGGCGGCCGTTGCAGCGTCGATCGCGGTCTGCGACGCGGCGTGGCGCGAGCGGATCTCCTCGCTGTACGCTTCGCGCGTGACGACCCGAACCGGGTAGATCCCGTCGGGGCCCGGCGCGCGGAGATCGGCGACGAAGGCCCACGCGCCCGAGCCGGCCTGTCCCGGCCCGATCGGCTGCACGAGGACCCGGGCGCGGGCCGGTTCCGGCACATCCCCCGCCGATTCGGCACGCTCGATCGATCCGTCCTCGGCGAACCAGAAGAACGCAAGACCGCCGCCGTCGGCCCGGACAATGGGCGGCTTCGGCGCCCCGGAGGCGTCGCCTGCGGCGGAGCCGCGCCCGCAACCGATCGCGACGGCCAGGACGCCCAGGACGCCCAGGACGGCGCGGTTCGCGGTTCGCGGTTCACGGTTCACGGTTCACCGCCCCCCGGACCCCCGCGGACGCAGTTCGCGGTTCGCGGTTCGCAGTTCGCGGCGAGGTGCTCCAGTTCTTCCCCGGTCTTCACCCACTCGGCCGTGAGCCGTTCGATCTCCTCGGCGGTCCTCGCGCGCCAGTTCTCCATGTCGATCAACTTCTCCCATTCCGACTGTGGTGTTGCCGCGATCGCCGCCTCGATCGCCTGCAGTTGCTGTTCGGTCCTGCGGATCGACTCCTCCGCCTGCGCGTGCCGCCGCTGAAGCCGCTCGCGCTCGCGCTTGAGCGCCTTGCGGGCGTCGTGGTCCCTCGCACCGGGGGGCTGTTCGGCGCCTAGCGCCTCCGGCCGGCTTCGCGAACTCGCGGGCGGCGCCGGCGCGCTTGCGGCTCCGGTTCGGGGCCGCCGCGCGGCGCCCCCTGCGCCGGGGGAAGGGGGGTCGAGCCCGACGTCGGCGGCGGGGCGCCGCGACGGCGCGGTCGCCGGGCGCGCGCGGGGGCCGGCCTTCCGGTGCGTCGCCGCCACGCCGTCTCGCGGCCGTTCCTCCCAGTCGGCGTAGCCTCCCCAGTAGAGGTCGAACCGGTCGAATTCGAGCGCCAGCGTCCGGCTGGTGACCTTGCGGAGGAAGTGACGGTCGTGGCTGACGAGGATGACGGCGCCGGGGAATTCGACCAGCGCGTCCTCCAGGATCTCTCGGGAGGGGATGTCGAGGTGGTTCGTCGGCTCGTCCAGGAGGAGCAGGTTGCGGGGGACGAGGAGCATTTTTGCGAGCGCGAGGCGGGCCTTCTCGCCGCCCGAGAGGGAAGCGACCTCGCGGCCGGTGTGCTCGTCGCCGAACTGGAACTTGCCGAGGTACTCGCGGGCGGCGTCGTCGGGCATTTCGCCGCGCACCTCGCGGATCGACTCGACGAGCGTCCTCTTCGGGTCGAGGTCGGCGAGGGTCTGGTCGGCGTAGCCGGCGACGACGTTGTGGCCGAGGCGCACGGCGCCGGCCCGGACCTCGACGCCGGAGTCGCGGGCGGCGCGGTCGCCGGCGGCGGCCGCGATCGCGCGCACCAGCGTCGACTTGCCCGATCCGTTCGGGCCGACGACGCCGAGCCGCTCGCCGGCCTGCATGGTGATCGACAGGCCGCGGTGCAGGACTATGCCGGGCGGACCGAAGGCGAGATCCTCCACATGCAGCAGGACCCTGCCGGGCCTCGCCGCCTCGGGGAATCGCAGCTTGCGCGCCGCCAGCGGCCCCCAAGCGTCGCGGGGCTTCTCCAGCCGTTCGATCCGCAGCAGAGCCCGCTCGCGGCTCTTGGCCTGCTTCGCCTTCTGCGCGGCGAAGTTCCTGCGGATGAACTCCTCCTGCCGCTTGATCTCCGCGACCTGGAGTTCGTACGCCTTCATGGCGCGCTCCACGCGCACCTTGCGCTCCTCCAGGTAGAACTCGAATCCGTGCGGGTAGCTCGTGATCCCCTTGTCGGTCAGCTCGTCCACGCGGCCGGCCAGCCGCGAGAGGAACGCACGGTCGTGGCTCACCATCACGATGCCGCCGTTGTACGCCAGCAGCCGCTCCTCGAGGCGTTCCATCTGGCCGATGTCCAGATGGTTCGTCGGCTCGTCCAGCAGCAGGACCTGGGGGGCACGCAGGAGGAGCTGCGCCAGCGCGAGCCGACGGCGCTCGCCGCCGGACAGCGTGTCCAACGGCCTGCGGAAGTCGTCGCGGCCGAAGCCGACGTCGGCGCCCAGCGCCTCGATCCTGTGGCCGACCGAGAAGCCGTCGTCGAGTTCAAGCTCGGCGAGCGCGCTTGCGTAGTCGTCCCACGCGGCGGCGTCTCCGTCGGCGAGTCTGTGCGCCGCCGCGACGGCCTCGCGGGATCGTTCGAGCATTCCGGCGAACGGGATGGCCAGCGCCTCGCCGACCGTGCGCGCCTCGGCCAGCTCTCGCTCCTGGTCGAGCATTCCGATCGCCACGTCCTTGGCGACGGAGACGCGCCCCCTGTCCGGCTCGATCGCCCCGCGCAGGATCCGCAGCAGCGTGGTTTTGCCCGCGCCGTTGGGGGCGACCAGCGCCACGCGATCGCCCTCCTGCACGGACATCGTGACGTTCTCGAACAGGTGGTGGCCCGGATACCCGAACTCCACCCCGTCGGCGGACAGCAGAATCACGGGCGGGACAGGTAGCCGACGCCGCTCGTCCGGTCAACGGCCGGAGGGGCGGGGGGTGCATTCGCGATTTGTGGGGGGGGCCGGCGTAGCCGTTCACGGCCCCGGCTACAGCCTCCCGCCTGCCGTCCCGGTCCCCGTTGCCGTTGCCGTTGCCGTTGCCGTTGCCGTTGCCGTCGCCGTCGCCGTCGCCGTCGCCGTCGCCGTCGCCGGATCGTATGGAGGTGAGCATGAACCCTTACCACAAGCTGCATCACGAGGATCTCGACGCATCGAGGGCGCTCGGGATGGTCGATGAGTCGACGTTCGCTCG
>CAMTWF010000213.1:0-8487 GCA_947085355.1 uncultured delta proteobacterium | reverse complement strand
TTCTCGGGAGTAGTAGATCAAAAAGTGGTGGCGGATACGGCACGCTCGCTGGGAGCGCCGGCTTCCAGCTTTTGGGCATGCGCCACCAGTTTTTGAGAAGGTCCCCATCCGCCTTCGGCGGACCCCGAGGAATGGAACTTGCGCGGTCCAAGGATCACGGTCACTTGCGCGCGAGTTCCTTCGCAGCTACACGACAAGGCGCGACCTGCGCTCGGGTGGCCGAAACGAGGGTCAAGGCCCGCGGTCGCAAGCCCGAAGTTCCGAGAGAGGGACGGCGCGCCCGCAGGCGGCGAGTTGTTGCCGCAGGGTGAGGTTCTCGATCGTGAGGCCGCGCCGCGAGCGGAACGCGTCGGCGGCGTCCCGCGGAATGGCGCGACAACCCGCCGGGCGCCGGCCGAGAACCGGGGCGCGCAAGGAAACCGCATAGCCTGACGAAGGCCGCGCCACCGATGCAACCTCCGCATCCATGGGCGATGACGACGTATCGCGTTGGCCGCTCTCGGCGCAGGGCGGCCGTGCGCGTCGCTCGCCCGCGTCGCACTATTTCCCGCGGGCCATGACAATTTCGTGACCGCGGAGGTGGTACGCTGCAGGCAGGGTGTGCAACTCGACGCGTCGGAGGGGAGCCGGCGGCGTCGTGCCGGAAGGGATGAGTCCATGCAACAGACAACGGGCCGGAAACTGCTCCTGTCCAGCGTGTGCCGGCCGTTCGGCACGGAGTACGGCGACGGGTTCGGGACGTCGTACGAAGGCACGCATCAGATCATGTGGGCGCAGGGGGCATTCCGGACGCGCGCGACGACGACCCAGTGGGGCATCGACTTCATCGCCGAGAATCTCCGCATCCCGACCACGACGCTGCACTATCCGACGATGAAGCAGTTCGTCGCGGAGGTCCGCAAGGGGTACGACTACGTCGGCATCGCGTTCGTCTCGCCGACGCTGCACAAGATGATCCCGATGGTCCGGGCGGTCCGCGCGCACGCGCCGAATTCGAAGATCGTGCTGGGCGGCTACGGCACGGCGCTAGGCGACGAGATCGCGCCCTACGCCGACCACGTGTGCCGGGGCGAGGGCGTCACGTTCATGCGGCAGTTGCTGGGCGAGCGCACCGACGCGCCGATCCGGCAGCCGATCATCACCCAGCAATCGACGCTGTTCTCGCTCCCGGTGCTCGGCCGCACCGGGTACGTGTTCGCGGGGCTGGGCTGCCCCAACGGCTGCGACTTCTGCGCGACGTCGCACTACTTCGGCAAGCAGCACATCCGGTTGCTCCCGGACGGACCGTCGATCCTCGGCGCGATCGACCGCCTGCGGGAGGAGTATCCGGGGCTCGACAACATCTGGATCAACGACGAGGACTTCCTGCTCGACGAATCGCGCGGGCGCGGGTTCCTCGAGGCGATCCGCGGGTCCGACGTCCCGCCGTTGTCGATCAGCGTGTTCGGCAGCGTGAAGGGGCTTTCCCAGTACACGGCGGACGAGCTGGTCGAGATGGGCATCGACTGGGTGTGGGTCGGATTCGAGGGGAAGCGCGCCGGGTTCGCGAAGATGCAGGGCCGATCGTACCCCGACCTGTTCGCGGACCTCCACCGCCACGGCATCAGCGTGATGGCGTCGATGATCATCGGCTTCGACTACCAGACGCCGGAGATCATCCGCGAGGAGTACGAGGATCTGCTGTCGCTGCGGCCCTCGATGTGCCAGTTCCTGATCTACGGCCCGGCGCACGGCACGCCGCTGCATGCGCGGCTGACGGCCGAGGGGCGGATCGACCCCGAGGTGATGAACGACAACCACCAATTCCACGACGGCTTCACGCTCGGGTTCAAGCACCCGCACATCGGCCGCGACGAGATGTCCGCGATCCAGCGCGGCCTGTACCGCGAGGAGTTCGCGCGGCTCGGCCCGTCCGTGTTCCGCGTGGTCGAGGACCGCCTGGCGGGCCACGTGGAGCTGCGAGAGAGCGCGATTCCGCGCGTCCGCGCGAAGGCCGAACGCTACGGTCGGGAGGCCCACCGGGCGATGTCGCTGATCCCCGCCAGCCGCCGGCGCCTGAACGCGACGGTGCGAGCGTGGCTCGAACGGCTCCACGCCCGCATCGCGGCCGCGACCGGCCCGATGACGCTGGCCGAGCGTGCCGCCTCGCTGGCCGTGCCCGGGGCGCTTCGCTACACCGAGTTCAAGCTGCGCCACGGCATCGGCCGGCAGCCCGAGTTCACCCGCCGCACGTTCCGCATGGAGCCGCAGTCCCGGTGGGCGGTCGCGCCCCTGCCGCGCGTGGCGTTCGCACCCGGCGGGAGGACCTGAGTACTTCAGCGCACCAGCAACGGCAGGACGATCTCGAAACCGGACCGCTCGCCCGCCGAGGGCTCGACGGCGACGCGCAAGAGCACCCTGGGCGGATCCGCCGCGCCGGCGCGCTCGAACGCCCACGACTCCAGCCGCGCCCGACCGCCGGGAGGGACCGCGACGAGCCTGTGAATCAGGTTCCCCGCGCCGTCGGTGCGGAACGTCGCCGCGACTCTCCCGCGCCCCGGGCCGGCGGTCACGGTCATTTCGTCGCCCTCGGCCGTGCGGTGAATCCACAGCCAATCGCGCACGCCGTCGCCGTCCAGGTCGTCGAGCAGCTCGTAGCCGTCGGCCCAGCCGGCCTCGGCCGCCAGGAGATGGAACGTCGCCGCCGGGATCGTCCCGTCGCCGGGGACGTCGCTCAGCGCCACGGCCGGGACCGCCGCCGCGGCGGGCCGCGACGGATGCGGGCCGCAGCGGATCCCCTCGACCAGTTCACCGGACCCGCCCGGTGTCAGGAGCCCCTCGACGCGCAGCACGGATCGGTCTCGCAGGTCCAGCACGGGGCATGGCGCACCGGCCAGCAGCCCCGCCAGGCGATCGAGATCCTCGCGTCCCGTGCCCCGCGGCCGCCCGGCTTCCGCCTCCATTCGGTACGTCTGCGGGATACCGGACACCCCCTTCCATACCGTCACGAGCAGGCACGGCGGGCCGGCGCCGGCCGGGTCCACCGGGTCCGGGCAGTCGTCCGCCCACCTGGCCGCCGCCACGTCCAGCGCGCCGTCGCCCTCGATGTCGGCGACCGCCACGGCGTCGACCGACTCCAGCGACTCCCACAGCAGTTCGGCCGGTCCGCCACGACAGCCCTGCACGGGCGCACGGTAGGCCGCCACGGTCCAGCCGACGCCGTCCCCGGGCGCCCCGGTCGACGAGCGGAACGCCAGTCCGATCTCGGCGCGAACCGGCCCGTCGCGGCGGCGCTCCCGATCGACGATCCACACGCGCGCCGTTCCCTCGCCGTCGCCGGAGACGGCCCACTCGACCGTCTCGATTTCCGGCTGCCTCAGCGGATCGGCCCGCCCGGTCCCCCGCGGCGGATGCGACGGCGCGACGACGGCGGGGCCTCCGGCGATCGGATGCCTGGCGGCGGGACCGCACGACGAGACAAGCGCCGCCGCGGATGCGAGGAAGCAATACAGGTGACGTTCCATCAATGCCCTCCCGTTTCGCAGTGCCGCTACGCCGTCTTCCCGCCGTCCACGACCAGCGTCTCGCCGGTCACGTAGCGGGCGGCATCGCTTGCGAGGAACAGCACGGCGTCCACGATCTCGGCAGGCTCGGCGTACCGGCCGGCCGGGACGTCCCGCAGCGCCTCCTCGAGGAAGTCGGGGTCCGAGATGATCGCCTTCGAGAAGTCGGTGTTGACCAGACCCGGCGCGACGGCGTTGACGCGGATCGCCGGGGCCCACTCGCGCGCCAGCGTGCGAGTCAGGTGCAGCAGCGCGGCCTTGCTGACGCCGTATGCGCCGAGACCCGGCATCGGCCGCAGCGCCGCGGCCGAGACGACGTTGACGATCGCGCCGCCGCCGCCGGCGAGCATCCTCTGGGCGGCCGCCTTGCACAGCACGAACGGTCCGCGCAGGTTGACCTCGAAGATCTTGTCCCAGACCGCCTCGTCCACCATCGCGGTCGGGCCGAAGACCGGGTTGGTCGCGGCGTTGTTGACGAGGATGTCGATCCGCCCGAGCCGCGCGACGGCCTGCTCCACGAGCCGGCGCGCCTCGTCGACCTTGCCCACGTGCGTCGGGATCGCCTCGGATCGGACACCCAGCTCCCGCGCCAGGCGCGCCGTCTCCTCCAGCGGCCCGGCCTTGCGCGCGGCGAGCGCCACGTCGGCGCCCGAACGCGCCAGGCCAAGCGCTATCTCTCGACCGATGCCGCGGCTCGCCCCGGTGACCACCGCGACCTTGCCCCCCAGATCGAACGTCGCCATCTCTTCCTCCCGCGTTTCTCCGTCCCGACGGCCGACGGACTCTCTACCACCGTTGCGCCGCCCGGACCACTCGTGTAGCTTCCCGCCGATTCTTCCATGCGCTCCCGGCGCTACTCCGGGAAAGGAGAATCGAGAATGACGTCGAGAATTGCCGGCCTCGTCTGCCTCGCACTGGCCGCGGGGTGCTCGAAGAAGCCCGCCGCCGCCGCCGCGGCCAGCGCCACGGCCGTGCGGGCGCTGCCGCCCGGCGCGGTGGTATACGCCGAGATCAACGTCAAGGCGGCGCTGGGGTCCAAGGCATTCGAGCCGTTCAAGGCGATGATGCTGGCGGGCGTGCCGCAGGCGTGCGCCCCGGTCGTCGACGCCGCCTCGACGCTGTCGCTGGCGCTGTACGGCAATACGGAGGAGATGCTGGCCGCCTTCTCTCCCCGAATTGAGACCGAAAACGGCGAGCCGTCGGCGCGGCCCGCGCCGAAAATGGTCGCCGTATTGACCGGTCCCACGACGGCGGATCTGCGGAGGTGCATGGATGACACGGCCGAGCGCGAGCAGAGTCCCATCGAGACGGAAACCCGCGCCGGCAAGGAGATCCTGCGCCTGGGCGGCGGCAAGGCTTGGCTGTTCGCGACGGACGACACGACGCACGTCGTCGCCACCACGGCCGACATGCTGAACGCCGCGCTCGCCGCCGCCGCCGGCGGCCCCTCGCTCTCCGGCGCCGCGGTGCTGTCGGCGCTTTCCGCCGTGCCCCCTGGATCGGTGATGTTCTCGGGGGATATCCCGCCGGATGCCGCAGCCGCGCTGGCGAAGGGGTTCCCCGGTGGCACCGCGCCGGTGCCGCGCATCATGACCGTCTCCGTGGCCCTGGACGATCCGATCGCGATCAACGCGGCGGCCACGATGGCCGACGAGACGTCCGCGCAGGCCCTCGAGGGCCTCGTCAACGGCGGCCTCGCCATGATCCGGACCGCGATGGGGGTCGGCGGGGGCGCCGGCCAGGCGGAGAAGATGTGGAAGCCCGTCCTGGACGGCGTCTCGGTCGCGCGGGCGGGCGCCACGCTGTCGGTGCGCGCCTCGGTTCCGGCTTCGATCCTCCCGACGTTGATGATTGGATCGCGCGGCGGGCGCCCGCAGGAGGTTCGCGTTCCGCCGATCGAGCCGGCCGCGGAACCTCCGTTTCCCCTCGAGCCGCCCGCGCCGGGCGAGCAGCCGTGATTGCGGAGGGCGCGATGGAAGTGATCGACTCCGGGATAGGCGAGGTGCGTCTGTCCGACGTGGACGAGGCGCGCGAGTGGATGCGGGAGAAGAAGTCCCGCAAGCTCGTCGACAAGGTGACGGACGAGAAGACCGCCGTCGAGCGGTTCGTGCACGACGGCGCGTACCTGTCGTACGACCTGTCGAGCATGGTCCGCGGGCCGATGTCGCTCGAGCGCGAGATCGTCCGCCAGGGCAGGAAGGACCTCTGGATCGCCGCGAAGTTCACGCTGCTCGACACGACGCTGCTGTTGGCCGGCGGGTGCCTGTCGAAGATCGACGTCGGCTTCGCCGGGCTGGGGCGCACGCTCTTCGCCGCCATCGAGGAGGGGCGCATCAAGACGATCGACTGGAGCAACGGGACGCTGGCGCTGCGGCACCTCGCGGGCGCGATGGGCGTGCCGTTCCTTCCGACCCGCGCCCTGCTCGGCACCGACACGTTCCGCCGTTCCGGAGCGAAGTCGGTCCGCGACCCGTTCACGGGGAAGACCGTGTGCCTGGTGCCCGCGGTGCACCCGGACGTGGCGATCATCCACGTCAACCAGGCCGATCGGTACGGCAACGCGCGCGTCTTCGGGCCGTCGATCGCGCCGCTGGAGACCGCCATGGCCTCCCGGCGCGTCATCATCTCCACGGAGGAGCTGATCGACGTCGAGGAAATCCGCCGCAACCCCGGCAGGACGACGATCCCCTACTTCGTGGTCGATGCCGTCGTCGTGGCCCCGTTCGGCGCCCACCCGGGCACGGTGCCGGGCCTGTACACCTACGACGCGGGGAACCTGGACGAGTTCTTCGCGGCCCGCGACGACGCGGCGATGCGGCGGTACCTGGACAAGTACGTGTACGGGGTCTCCTCGCACCAGGAATACCTCGACCTCATCGGCGCCGACAGGCTGGCCGCGCTCCGGGAGGCCGAGCGGATCCGGGAGGGATACTACACATGAGCGGCGCGAGTTTCACCGACACCGAGTTCATGATCTGCCTTTCGGCGAGATCGATCGAGGACTCCTCGACCGTCTTCGTCGGCTACGGCATGCCGCAGATCGCGGCGATCCTGGCGCAGCGCCTGTACGCCCCGGGCATCGTGCAGGTGTACGAGTACGGCGCGATCGGCCCCGACGTCGCCACGCCGTTCCGGCGGAACATGATGGCCGACGCGCGCAACTCGCGCCGCTCGTTCGCCTGGACGACGATGAACCCGATGTTCGCCTACGCCTCCGCCGGGTTCATCGACTACGGAGTGCTCGGCGCCGCGCAGATCGACCCCTTCGGGAACATCAACTCGACCGTCATCGGCGGCACCTACGAACGGCCGAAGGTCCGCTTCACCGGGTCCGGCGGCGGCAACGAGGTGGCGTCGCTCTGCTGGCGCACGATCATCCTGACGGAGCACGAGAAGCGGCGCTTCGTGCCGACGCTCGACTACATGACGTCTCCCGGGTACCTGGACGGGACCGAGGGGGCGCGCGAGCGGGCCGGACTCCCGCGCGGCACGGGACCGCACCGCGTCGTGACGTCGATCGCCATGTACGACTTCGATCCGGCGACGCGCCGGATGCGGATCGTCGGGACGCGCGAGGGTTGCGACGCCAAGGCGGTGTGCGATGCGATGATGTTCGAGCCGCTCGTGGCGGATCGCGTCGAGACGCTGGCCGCGCCGACGGCGGACGAGCTTCGCGTTCTGCGGGAGGATATCGACCCGGACCGCGTCGTGATCGGCCGGGCTTGAGGCGGAGTCGGCGGTCGGCGGTCGACTGGAACATGGAGGATGCGATGATGTTCGAGAAGGCTTTCATTCCGTACGGGGGGTACTGGTCGACCCCGTTCTGCCGGTGGCAGGGCGGCTTCGCCGGGCTGCACTCGCTGCGGTTCGCCGCGGAGACGGCGGCGCGGGCGCTGGGCGAGCGGAAGATCCCGGCCGACGCGTTCGAGACGCTGGTCCTCGGCATGACGGTGCCGCAGAAGTCGAGCTTCTACGGCGCGCCGTGGGTCGCCGGCATGATCGGCGCGACCGGGATCACCGGGCCGACGATCGGGCAGGCGTGCGCGACGGGCGCCAAGTGCATCGAGACCGCGGCCCGCGAGGTCGAGACCGGCGCGAGCCGGGCCGCCCTGGTGGTGACCGCCGACCGCTGCTCCAACGGCCTGCACGTCTACTATCCCAACCCGCAGGGCCCCGGCGGCACCGGCGAGCACGAGGACTGGGTGCTCGACAACTTCGGCCACGACCCGTTCGCCCGCAACGCGATGATCGACACGGCCGAGAACGTCGCCGGGGAGGCGGGCATCGGCAAGGCCGAACAGGACGAGATGACGCTGCTGCGCGAAAAGCAGTACCGCGATGCGCTCAAGGACGACCGCGCGTTCCAGAAGCGCTACATGGTCCTGCCGATCGAGGTGAAGGACTCCTCGGGCCGGAAGGTGCTCGCGACGGTCGCGGCCGACGAAGGGCCGCGCGAGAGCACTGCGGACGGCCTGGCGAAGCTCAAGCCCGTGCTCGAGGGCGGCACCGTGAGCTACGGCACGCAGACCTACCCCGCGGACGGCAACTGCGGGATCGTCGTGACGACGCGCGAGAAGGCCCGCGAGTTGTCCCGCGACGCGGGCGTCGAGGTCCGCGTCGTCTCGTACGCCCAGGCGCGCACGAAGAAGGGCTTCATGGCCGCCGCGATCGTCCCCGCCGCCAGGCTCGCCCTCGAACGCGCCGGGATCGGGATCGGCGACTGCAAGGCGATCAAGACGCACAACCCGTTCGCCGTGAACGACGTCTTCTTCTGCCGCGAGATGGGCGTGCGGCCGGACGCCATGAACAACTTCGGATCGTCGCTCGTGTACGGCCACCCGCAGGGCCCCACCGGCGCGCGGCTCGTCGTCGAGATGATCGAGGAGCTTGCGATGCGCGGCGGCGGCTGGGGCCTCTTCGACGGCTGCGCCGCCGGCGACACCGC
>CAMTWF010000212.1:0-9085 GCA_947085355.1 uncultured delta proteobacterium | reverse complement strand
CGTGCACGAACGTGAATCCGTAGTCCCCTGCGTAGACTCGCTGCTGGGGCAGCCGCTCAAAGCCCCCCACTATAAGCTAGCACTGCACGTCCGCGATTCGCTGCCGCCGCACGTGCAGGATCGTGACTGCGTCGTCCCCGGCGTACACTCGCCGCTCGGGCAGCCGCTCCACGCGCCCCAGAAACAGCTCGCACTGCACGTCCGCGATTCGCTGCCGCCGCACGTGCACGCTCGCGCCTCCGTCGTCCCCGGCGTACACTCGCCGGTCGGGCAGCCGCTCCATGCGCCCCAGGTGCAGCTCCCCGTGCACGTCCGCGATTCGCTGCCGCCGCACGTGCACGCTCGCAACTCCGTCGTCCCCGGCGCGCAGACGCCGCTGTCCGAGCACGCCCCCCAGGTTTCCCAGGAGCACGATGGGCCGCACGTCCTGGACTGCGTACCGCAGAAGCCGCAGCCTTGCGTCTGCGGCGTTCCCTGGCAGCACTCCCACCCGTTGTCGCAGCCGGAAACGCAGTCGTCATCCAGGCCGTTGCAGGTCTCCCGCGGAGCAACGCACGCACCCCAGGCGCAGGTATTCGAGCAGGTCCGGGTTCCCGTGGAGCCGCAGGTCGTGGTGCAGGACCCGATGTCGTTCCTGACGCACTCGAAAGACTCGTCGGCCAGGCCGTCGCAGTCGTCGTCGACGGCGTTGCAGCTTTCCGACGCCCCCGGGTTGATCAGCGGGTTCATGTCGTCGCAGTCGGTGCCGGTGCACGTGACGTCGGGATACGTGTCGCTGTCGCGGTCGGGAGCGGTGAAGACGCAGCGCCCGGCGGCGGGGTCGCAGCGGTCGGCCGTGCAGGCGATCCGGTCATCGCAGACGATGGGCGTGCCGGGTCGGCACCGGCTGTCGGGTCCGCAGGTTTCCGCTCCGTTGCACGCGTCGCGGTCGGAGCAGTCCGCATCGGTCGCACACGCCGGGGGATCCACGCAGCCGCCACTGTCCGGTCCGCGGCTCGGATCGCAGAGCCTCGGCGACACGCAGCGGGCATGATCGGCCCTGCTCCGGCAATCCGCCGTGAGCGGGTCGCACTCGTCCACGGTGCAGTCGATCCCGTCGCCGCAGTCGATCGGCACGCCCGGCAGGCACCCCAGCACGATGTCGCACCGCTCGAGGCCCGTGCACGGATTGCCGTCGTCGCAGACCCCGGCGACGCCCTCCCACCTGCAGGTCTCCGCGTCGGAATCGCAGGAATCGATCGTGCAGTCGATGCCGTCGTCGCAGTCCACATCCGTCGTGCAGGCCCGAGCGGGGACGTCCGCGTCCGGCGGCCCGTCCGATTCGTCCCCCGGCTCGAAGTCACCGCCCTCCACGGCCTCGGAAACGTCCGCGTCCGTTCTCCATCCCGGCGTCGCCTCGCCTCCGGCGCATCCCCAGGCCGCCGCCGAGAGAAGCCACGCCGCCACGACGGGCAGGGTCGAACGTCGAGTCAATCCTGACATGGCGCCCATCCTTTCGCCGCCCCGCGGGCGGCCACGCCGCAAGTATACGCTCCGGTCGCGCTACCGTCCAACGCGGGCCGTGCGCCGACACCAGCGTGGATTCGCCGGATGCCCTACCTGTCCAGAGCGTCGTCGGGGACCGCTTCGGTTGTGCCGTGCGCCTCCGCCGCGGCGCGGGCGAGCGCGTGAGCGACGAGGCCTGGAAGGTAGGCGGGCAGATCCGGGAACCGGAGGCCGGACCGGCGTTCGATCTCGCGGGCTCGACGGGCCGTGCACGCGGCGGGCGTATCGAGCCTCGCGACGGCACGGGCGATCGCGGTCGGCGAGGCGCCGTACCGCCTGCCGAGGCGCTGCCGAAGCGCCCGGGGGGGCTCGGGAACCGGGCCCCGCGAGGCCGCGGCGTCCAGCGCCGCCCGCACGGCGCACTGGAACTCGGCCAGCGACGGCACGCGCGGCGGCACCAGGTTCAGCGCGCCGCTCCGTTCCGGCGGTGCCATCGCGATTGCCCGCACGATCCCGGCGACGTGATCCGACGGCACGACGTTGAGGGCGGGCGACGCACCCGGCAGCACCGACCGGGCAGGCGACCGCTCCGAGAAGAGCAGGAGTTCCACGAGGTCGTGGGGCCCGTGATACCAGTCGATCTCGCCCGTCCGGGAATCCCCCAGGACGACGCCCACCCGGATCGTCGTGAACGGCAGGGACGACCGCCGGCGCCACAGAAGCCGCTCGGCGCCGTGACGGCACCTCTCGGCCGTCGTCCGGTGCCGCTGGCCGACGGACAGATCCTCCTCCGTCCAGACGCCCCGGTGGGCGCCCGCGACGGTGAGCGATCCGAGTTGGACCAGGTGGCGCAGCCGCGGTGCGGCCGAGGCGATCTCGATGGCCTCGCGAGCGGCGCGGACGGTCAGATCCGCCGGCTCGCCCAGCTTGCCGTACAGGCCGCCGTAGCCGGCGGTCCTGGGCGCGTCCGGCAGCGGCGACACGTCGTAGAGATTGACGGCCACGTCGAGATCGCGGGCCAGCGCGACGAAGGTGGCCCCGGGAAGCCCGAGGTCCATGCGAACCGGATCGCCTTCGACGATCGATACGGCGGAGTCGAGCGACCGCAGATCGCCGAGGAAGGCGTCGGCCGCGCCTCGTTGGTCCGGCGTCACGAGCACGTGCACCACGGCGCCGTCCGCCTCCTGGGCGATCTCGCGCACGACCGACTTGGCGATCCAGGACGGGAAGCCCAGCACGAGGCATGTGGTGCGGCGGGCCGGCACGGGCGGGAGAGTAGCAGATCAGTGGTCAGTGGTCAGTGGTCAGTGATCACTGACCACTGACCACTGACCACTGACCACTGATTGCTGATAGTATCCGCGGCACGATGGCCTCGATCGAACTGAGGGGCATCCGCAAGCTCTACGGCAGCGTCGAGGTGGTCGGACGGCTCGACCTGCTGATCCGCGACGGCGAGTTCCTCGTGCTTGTCGGGCCTTCCGGCTGCGGCAAGACGACGATCCTGCGGACGATCGCCGGCCTGGAGGAACCCACCGAAGGGACGGTGCTGATCGACGGGCGGGACGTGACGGCCGTGCCGCCCCGCGACCGCGACGTGGCCATGGTGTTCCAGAGCTACGCGCTGTACCCCCACATGACGGCGCGGGAGAACCTCGAATTCGGACTGCGCGCTCGCCGCGTCCCCCAGGACGATGCCGCATCCCGAGTCGCCGACGTCTCCCGCATGCTCGGCATCGACGCGCTGCTCGACAGGTACCCCCGCCAGCTCTCCGGCGGCCAACGGCAACGGGTGGCGATGGGACGCGCCATGGTCCGGCGGCCCAGGGCGTTCCTGCTCGACGAGCCGCTCTCGAACCTCGACGCAGCGCTCCGATCCCAGGTCCGGGTCGAGATCCGGCGCCTGCACCGGGAACTGGGCACGACGATGGTCTACGTCACGCACGACCAGGTCGAGGCGATGACTCTGGCCGATCGGCTCGCGCTGTTCGACCGCGGCGCGCTGCAGCAGATCGGCACGCCCGACGACCTCTTCGACCGCCCCGCCAATGTCTTCGTCGGCTCGTTCATCGGCAGCCCGGCGATGAACATCCTCGACGGCGCCGTTGCCGGCGAGAGCGGCGCGCCGGCCGTGCGCGGTCCCGGCTTCCTCGCCCCGCTTCTGCCCGGCGCCCACTCGGGACTGGATCCGGGATCGGCGGTGCGACTCGGCGTCCGACCGCACGACCTGCGGCCGCAGCCCGAACTCGGCCACGACGACCCCGGCTTCCGGTGCGCCGTCGAGGCGATCGAGCCGCTGGGCAGCGAGGTCCATCTGCACGCCCGCGGCGAGTTCGGCAGGATCACGGCGCAGATCGACCGGGCCGCCCTGCCCCGGCCGCTCGACCCGGGCGACACGATACTCCTCGCGGCCGACCCGGCCAGGATGCACCTCTTCGACACGGCGGGCGCGAGGATCGGACGGTGACTTGCCCCTTGCCCCTTGCCTCTTGCCTCTTGCCTTTTGTCTTTTGTCTTTTGCCTTTCGAATCGCGGGCCGACGAGTTGGTCCTCTGGCACGCCTACATCGGCGGGGAGGAGGAGGCGCTGGCCGAATGGTCCCGCGGGTACGCGGCCGAGAACGCGGGGACGACCATCCGCCTGCTGCGGGTGCCCAGCGAGGCGATGACGCAGAAGCTGGCGAGCGCGGTTCCGCGGGGCCACGGCCCCGACATCTTCATCTGGGCGCACGAGCAGGTCGGCGCCTGGGCCGATGCGGGGCTCCTGCGGCCGATGCCGGCCGAGGTCGAACGCGCGGCGGCGGGGATTCACCTGCGGGGCACGGTGAACCCGCTGGTCTACCGCGGGGCGCTCTGGGGACTTCCGCTGGCGTTCAAGAGCGTCGCGCTGTTCCGCAACACGGATCTGGCGGCCACCCCGCCGCAAACGACCGACGAGATGATCGGGGTCGCGGCCGGACTGACCGACCACGCGGCCGGCAGGTTCGGCCTGGCCTACGAGGCCGGGGCGTTCTACTACCAGGCCGCGTGGCTCCACGGTTTCGGCGGCGGCGTCCGGAACCCGGACGGGACTCTCGGGGTCTCGTCGATCCAGAACGCCCGGGCGCTGGCGTTCGCGGCCGATCTGGTCGCACGAGGCATCGTCCCGGCCGATGCGGACGGGGCGCTCGTTGCCGAGCTGTTCACGACCGGACGCGCGGCGATGGCGATCCAGGGCCCGTGGTTCCTGCCGGCGGCGAGGCGCTCGGGCGTGCCGTACGCGATCTCGCCGCTGCCGGAGGTGCTTGCCACGGGGCTGCCGGCGCGACCGTTCCTGACCGTGGAGGCGGCGTTCGTCTCAGCGCGCGCCCGGCTTCCCGAGGCGGCGCTGGCGGCGGCGGCGGATCTTGCGGGGCCGACGTCGGCGCGGCTCCGGGCGCTGCGCGGCGGCCAGCCCGTGACGGCGCGCGCCGCATGGAACGACCCGTCCGTCGCCGCCGATCAGGACCTGGCCGCGTTCCGCGCGCAGCTTGCGCGGTCGGTTCCGATGCCGAACGAGCCGCGGATGCGCGCCCTGTGGGAGCCCGCCGCCGGGGCGCTGCGCGCCGTGTTGCGCGGCGACGTGGACGCCGGGACGGCGCTGCAGGAAGCCGACCGGAGGTTCCGCATCTTCACGCGGCCGGCCCCGCCGGCGTCGGATCCGCTGCCGTACGCCGCCGCGCTGGGGATCGCGATGCTGGCCGGCGCGGCGATGCTGGCTCGTCGCGCGCGCCGCGTCCGGCTGCTCCCGAGGATGCGCGCCTCGCGGCACGCCTATCTCTACCTGCTCCCGGCGGGGCTGGGCGTCGTTGTCCTGCTGACCGTCCCGTTCGTGGTCGGCGCCGCCGTGTCGCTCACGGCGCACCGCGGCGGCGAGTTCTCGTTCGTCGGGCTGCGGAACTTCGTCGAGATCCTCGCCTCGCGCGACTTCGGGCTGACCGAGCCGGAGAACTTCTACAGGACGCTCGGCGTCACCGTCCTGTGGACCGTCCTCAACGTCGGGCTGCACCTGGCGATCGGCGTCGCCCTCGCCCTGCTGCTCAAGGACCCGTGGCTGCGGCTGCGCGGCATCTACCGCGTGCTCCTGATCCTCCCCTGGGCGGTTCCGAACTACATAACGGCGTTGATCTGGAAGGGGATGTTCCACCGGCAGCTCGGCGCGGTGAACGCGGTCCTCGGGTGGTTCGGGGTCGAGCCGGTCGGCTGGTTCGACCGCTTCTCGACCGCCTTCGCCGCCAACCTGGCGACGAACGTGTGGCTCGGGTTCCCGTTCATGATGGTCGTGACGCTCGGGGCGTTGCAGGCGATCCCCAGGGACATCGAGGAGGCCGCGGCGATCGACGGAGCGGGCCCGTGGATGCGGTTCCGGCGGCTGACGCTGCCGGCGATCCTGCCGGCGTTGGCGCCCGCGACCGTGCTCGGCTGCGTCTGGACCTTCAACATGTTCAACGTGATCTACCTGGTGTCGGGCGGCAATCCCGAGGGGCGCACGGAGATCCTGATCTCGCAGGCGTACCGGTGGGCGTTCTCGAGGCAGGAGCAGTACGGGTACGCTGCGGCGTACGCCGTGCTGATCTTCGGGATTCTGTTGGCTTTCGACCTGGCCGCAAGGCGCTGGACGGCGCGGGAGGCGGCGGGGACATGAGTTTGGAGTTTCGGGTTTGGAGTTTCGGGTTTGGAGTTTGGAGGAACTCCGGACTGCTGCTGCAATGAGACCGTCCGCGGCCAGGGTGATCGTGACGCACGCGGCGCTGATCGCGGCGACGCTGGTGACGCTCTACCCGGTCCTGTGGGTCGTCAGGACGGCGCTGTCGCCGGGCGGCGGCCTGTCGCTGTCGGCTTCGCCGGTGCCTCGGGAGGCGACGCTGGACAACTTCGCCGACGTGGTCGGCACGACGGGGGCGGGAGGCGAGTGGCTCTTCGGCCGGCAGCTTCTCAACTCGATCGTCGTCGCCTCGGCCGCCACGCTGGTGGGCCTCGTGCTGTCGGCGACGGCCGCCTACGCTTTCAGCCGCTTCAGGTTCCCGGGCCGCGAGGGGGGGATGCGCTTCCTTCTGGTGACGCAGATGTTCCCAGGCGTGGTCATGGCGATCCCGCTGTACATCCTGCTCGACCGCCTCGGCCTGCTCGACTCGCTGACCGGCCTCGTGCTCGTCTACGCCACGACCACGCTCCCGTTCTGCATCTGGATGCTCAAGGGCTGGTTCGACACGCTCCCGCGGGAGATCGAGGAGGCGGCGCTGATCGACGGCGCGAGCCGGCGCGTGTACTTCGTGCGCATCGTGCTGCCGCTGTCCCGGCCCGCGCTCGTCGTGACGGGACTGTTCTCCTTCATGAGCGCCTGGAACGAGTTCATCCTGGCGAGCACGTTTCTCGGGCGCGAGGAGGTGTTCACGCTGCCTGTGCTGCTGCACCGGTACGTCGGGGCGCAGCACACCGACTGGCCCCGGTTCGCCGCCGGGGCCATCATCGTGTCGATCCCGATCATGGCGCTGTTCCTCGCGCTGCAACGCCACCTCGTCGGCGGCCTGACGGCTGGGAGCGTGAAGGGATAGCAGGCGCCGGTCGGCAGTCGGCCTGCCGGGCTGAAAACCGATAGCTGAAAGCCGATGGCTTCTGCTATGGTGCCGCCCAGAGGAGGCAGGAGCATGAGCAAGCCCGGTTTCGTCGCCACCGTTCGGTCGCTGCCGCGCACGTTCTGGGTCGCCAACACGATGGAGATCTTCGAGCGGATGGCGTGGTACGGGTTCTACGCCCTTTCCTCGCTGTACATCACGGGCAAGGTCCAGGACGGGTGCCTCGGGTTCACGTCGGAGCAGCGCGGTCTGCTCCAGGGCGTGGTCACGTTCTTCCTGTACCTGTTCCCCGTCGTCACCGGGGCGCTCGGCGACCGCTTCGGCTACAAGAAGATGTTCTTCCTGGCGTACGCGATCCTCGCGCCCGGGTACTACCTGCTCGGGCAGTTCACCTCGTTCGGGGGCTTCTTCGCCGTCTTCATGCTCGTCGCGGTCGGCGCCGCGGTCTTCAAGCCGGTGGTCGTGGGGACGGTGGCGAGGACGACGGACGAGCGATCCGGCAGTCTGGGGTTCGGGATCTTCTACATGATGGTGAACATCGGCGGCTTCCTCGGGCCCGTGTTCGCCGGGATGGTCCGCAGCGATCCGCGCCTCGGGTGGGAATGGGTCTTCATCCTGTCGGCGATCTGGATCTCGGTGAACTTCGTCTGGCTGCTGCTGTTCTACCGCGAGCCGACGACGGAGGCGGCCTCGGCGACCCCGCGGTCGCTCCGGAAGGTCATGTCCGACGTCGTCGACGTCCTGGGCAACGGCCGGTTCTTCCTCACCGTCGCCGTCGTGCTCGTGCTCCTGGTGATCGGCAGCCGCTTCCTCCCCTGGACGGTCACGTTGGTCTTCTCGGCGGCGTGGGTCGCCTGGAACGTGGCCTGGGACCTGGTGTTGCGCGGGATGCGTGCCGAGGGGCTGGGGGGGGCGCTGCAGCGCATGCGCCTGGGCGACTGGCGGTTCGGCGTGTTCCTGCTGATCCTCGCCGGCTTCTGGACGATGTTCAACCAGATCTTCATCACGATGCCGGAGTACATCCGCGACTTCACCGACACGACGCCGATCCTGGCGTGGCTCCGCGACGTCTTCGCCGCCGTGGGCCTCGACGGAATGTCGGAGAAGATGGCGGCGCTGATCCGCGAGCGCTGGCAGATCAACCCGGAGTACCTGATCAACCTCAACGCCGGCGCCATCGTGATCTTCCAGCTCCTCGTGTCGTGGGGCATGGCGCGGTTCCACGCCTTCACGACGATGGTGCTCGGCGTCATCGTCGCCGCGGCCGGGATCGCGACCGCGGCGCTCGGCGGCGGCGGGGTCGGCATCACGGCGTGGATCGCGGTGGCCGCGATCCTCGTCTTCGCCTTCGGCGAGATGGCCGCAAGCCCCAAGTCGCAGGAGTACATCGGCCGGATCGCCCCGCCGGACAAGGTGGCGATGTACATGGGGTACTACTTCGTCGCGATGGCCCTGGGGAACCTGTTCGGCGGCCTGCTGTCGGGAGAGGCGTACGGGACCCTGGCCCGCGACATGAGGCGTCCCGATCTGATGTGGCTGCTGTTCGCCGGGCTCGGCCTCGTGACCGCCGCCGCCCTGATGGCCTACAACCGCTGGGCTCTCCCGCCGCGCGGCGACGAGGCCAAGGCGCAGGCGTAGCCTTCCTTTTTTTGGGTGTGTCCCACATGACCCGCTGCCGGAACCTTGCACCCACCGTTCTTCTCCGGATGTCAGGGGCGCCGCGCAGTCCGGGGGCCGCGCGAAGCGCGGACCCCGGACAAGTGCGCCCGCGAATACATCTCGGCCGAGGAGGTGAACCGCGGGCGCACTTGCGCCGGGCCGGCCGCTGGGCGGCCGCCCCGGCGCTGCGTGGTGCCCTGACATCCGACCCAGGATGACCGCGCGGCCAGCGGGTCATGTGGGACACACCCGAATTTTTCGCCGGACAGCCGCTTCCCCTTCGGCCGGCCGAAACTGCCATCCACCGCTCGCGGTGCCGCATCCGGCAAGCTCCAAAGGGCCCGTGAT
>CAMTWF010000211.1:0-3289 GCA_947085355.1 uncultured delta proteobacterium | reverse complement strand
GCTGCTCGAACACCACCCGCCAATCGCCGCCGCCGGGCGGCGAAGCCGTCGGCCACGGCACGCCGAGCATCATCAGGCGGGTCGCCGCGAAGCCCGGAGCCGGCCACGCGGCGCTCGGCGCGCACGACGGAGGACGGGTGCGGCCCGAGTCGCGGGCACATGCGTAGGCCCCGACGATCACCGTCTGGGTGCGCGTCGCCGGAGTCAAGCGTCCGATCGGCAGCAGAACCTGCCGAACCGCCCACCACCACGACGGCCCGGTTACACTCCACGGCACTTGGCCCAGGCCGATGCTGGGCGGCCCGTCGCCGCCCCCAAGCGGCACTGTGGATATCGGCTGCGGAATCGTCACAACGCCGGCGAGGTCGGCGGAAGCGAAGAACCTCACGAAGGCTTTGTCAAGCCGCACGCGCTTGCCATCGTAGCCGCGGCCGTCCCAGGACAGCCTCAATGTCGAGAGGGCATCCTCCCAGCCCGCAGCCGTCTGCGTCGCTATCGGGACAACCGCCCGCACCTCGGCCACCTGCTTGCAAGTTCGCGGGTCGGCGATCTGCATCGCCACCCGCAGCACCTGCCCTTGCGGGCCGGGGACGTACGCCGGCGTGGAGCCGTCGAAGGCCAGCTTGCCGACGTAGCCGGACTGGTACGCGCCGAAGGCCAGGTTGGTCAGCCGCCCGGAAAGACCGTCTCGTGTGGCCACCGACCCTGTCGCTTCGGCTACAGCCGCCGGCGCCGGCAGCACGGCCGGACCTTTCCCGGGCTGGAACAGGACCTGGTAGGTGTAGAAGACGGACGGTTCGACATCGTCATCGAGGTGGGTGACTACCTTCCGTACCACGGATGCAGCGAACGCCTCGATTTCGGCCTCGATCACGAGCTTGTGCGTGCCGGCCGTCACCCATTCGCGTTGGCGCACCAACGCGTGAGTCGCCGAGAACCTCGGGGACGGAACGATCTCGCGGTTGTCGAGCATCACCCGGCCCGAGCCGATGCGCGTTCTCCCGTCCGCGGCGCCGTTCGAGATCGCCACGCAGATCACCCCGTCCTGCGGCGCGTTGAACTCCACCACTTCCTGCGGCGGAACCTTGACGTCCGGGGGCAGATCCACCTCGGTCTGTGGGATGCCGAGCCACTCGCCGACGCCGTCCTGCGGCATCGCGGCCACCTCGCGCTCTTCGTCGTCGCCCGGCGCCTTGCGCAGCCGATCCACGAACACCGTCCTGCCGGGAACAATCACGTCGCCCGCGACGCACGGATCGGGGATCGGGCCGTGGAACGGCGGCGGCGTGTAGTCCGCCGCCCCGAACCCGCACCCCGGCTTCTTCGGGTCGCCGTCCAGGCGCGGAAGGCCCTCCAGCGCGAAGGTGCTGACCGCCACCGTGTCGACGTACCAGCCCGGCCGTTTTTCGGGACCCGCGAAGAAGCGGAACCGCACGCGGAACGCCGCGTTCACGTGCTTCGACACGTCGAGCACCTCGAACCGCCAGCCCGACCCCCGATCGTCGGGAGTCACGAAGCCGGGGGGAGCACTCCCGATGACCGGCCGTGCGGCCTCCACCGGGCCGCCGTACCCCCGCACGGGCGCCACGCCGATCCACCGATGCCCGTCCCATACCTCGATGAGACCACCGGAACCCGGAGCGAAGTGATACCAGTGCCAGAACGACAGCGTCGTCGTCCGACCCCGACACCCGGCCAGGTCCATCGCAGGCGACACCAGATCGGAGACCTCGAGCGAATTGTGGAGACCGCTCGGCGCGGTCGCGAAGAGCAACCCGGTGTCGTCCACGTCGAACTGCGGGCCGTCTCCCACCGGAGCGTCCGGGAACTCAGCGATCGGCGTTGCCGGCCCGCACGCCCAGCTCGACAGCGTCCCGGTCGTCCCGAACCCCTGGTCGCACGTCCTGAACGGAAAGCGGACCACCGCCCCGGCGCCGCAGACCTTCAGGTCGGTGTCGACGACGTCGGCGACGATGCCGCCGCGCAGCACCTCCACCTCGTCGATGAACCAGCCGTCACCGGGCGTTTCCGTCCCGAGCGCCGCGCGGAACCGCACGCGGATCGGGCTGCCGGCCCACGGCGACAGGTCGAACAGCGACCGCCGCCAGACCCGCTCGACCTTGCGGTCGGTGAATCCCTGCCTTCCGTGCAGCCTCGTCCCCGGCGCGACCACGAGGCCATCATAGCCGCCTGCCGGCAGCACGGCCACCCACGCTCCCGTGTCGGAGTCCAGCACCTCGACGGCGCCGCCTCCGGAGTCGCGCAGGCCGGGCAGATCGTCGGCGTCGAGCCATTGCCAAGCCGAGAGGGTGAAGGGCTCGTCGGTGGCTCCGTCCAGCAGCACCGGCGGCGACGTGAGCGTCGTCTCGGTGCGCCCCGCCGGCGGGCCGTCCATGCCGACGCCCCAGCCCTGCGCGTCGCCGGTGCGATCGGAGGCCGGCCCGCGCCGGATCTTCCCGCACGCCCACGCCGTGCCCGCCTCGGCCTCTGCCGCCCAGCCCTGCCCGCACTCCGCGAAATCCCACCGCGCAATCGTCTCGGCGCTCGGGTCGGGCATCAGCGACGGCTGCGCCGACTCCGGAAACTGCTGTCGCTCGTCGTCAGTCGTCTCCCGCGAGACGCAGCCCCCGAACAACATCAACGCCGGCAACGCACACGCAATCCTCCTGGTCATCGACAACATCTCGATCCTCCCTCTTGCGCCTTCGTGACGCGGCTGGTGTGAAGGCGGGCCGGAGAAGCAGACACTCGGCCGCATACCGAGGCGAAGTATCGGCAGGTCCGGTTGCCGCGAGTTCGTACGGCTACGGTTTCCGAACGAGCGGAACGATCTGAAGTGTGCGGGGGGGGGGGGGCGAATTCAACGACCAGCGCGGCGCACCGACCGTTCGCGCCGCCGCTCCGGCAGAGGCCACGCCGCCCCGATGAACCGCGTCCGACCATCCGTTCCCCCTGCGGCGGCATCGCCGGCTGCCGCCAAGCAGGGAGATGATGTTCCTCGGTGAGCGGCCTTGTCAATACCCGCGAACGGATTGCCCGCCGGCCCGCTCGTCCTATGATTTCCGCTCACGCGCATCGCTATCGATCGTCAACAACATCGCCGAGGGGGCGGGCAAGTTCTCCAGGGGCGAGCGGGAGCGGGAGGCCGGCGTATGTGCCCTCCGCAAAATAACCATTACACTTGGGGCCGCATGAGGGGACCATACGTCACTCGTCCGTCCGGGGGCAAGTTTCTTGCCCTGACGGCTGCGGTGTGCTCTGTACCGGTCCATGTCGCAGTCCGCGGCGG
>CAMTWF010000210.1:0-1345 GCA_947085355.1 uncultured delta proteobacterium | reverse complement strand
TCGCCGCGCGCCTCGGCGCCGCGCAACGCCGCCGCGAACGCCTCCTCGGCGCCGTCGGCGTCGCCGGCGCGGAGCAGCACGGCGCCGCGCAACGCATCGATCCGGTGCATCTCCGCCGCGCCCGCCTTGTTCGCGGCGGTCGCGATCGCCGCGCCGGCCCGATCGATGTCGCCTTCCGCAAGCGCCAGGCGCGCGTCGATCTCCGCAGATCGTGCTTCGAGCGTCGCCGGCACAGGGTCCGCGGCCCGTCGCCGGCGCCGGGCTGTCGCGATGTCGCCCGCGCCGAGAGCGATGTCGGCCAGGTCGAGCGCGGCGGCGGCTCGGGCGGCGCCGCCGCGTCCCCTCCCGGCCGATGCGACCGCCTCGAGGATCCGCGCGGCGCCGGCGACATCGCCGGTCCTGCGCAGCAACGCCGCCTCGACCGGCAGCCACGCCGGGTCGGCGCGACGTCCCTTCAACAGCCCGCGGGCCCGCGCCGCGTCGATCGCCGCCCGCGCCTGCCGGTAGATTCCCGCCGAGATCGCCGCCCGGGCCAGGTCGAGCAGCGCGCGGGCGTCGAGCGTCCCGCCGCGCCGTTCCATCCGCCAACCCAGCAGCAACGCAGTCCCCTCGTCATCGCCGTCGGGCAGACCGGCACGCTCGGCGCCGACCACCGAGGGGACCTCGCGCGCCGGGGCCGACATGATGCGGTGGAACGCTCGCCGTAACCCGCTTTCGCGATCCGGTGCGGCGGCGCCCGCGAGCCGCCGGTGAAGCGCGATCCGGTCGGCGGGGGCGACCAACGCCCGCGCGGCGGTCCGGGCGCCGGGGCGAAGCGCCACGCCGGCCGCGCATCGCTCGATCCACCCCAGCCGCTGGAGCCTGTGGAGCGCGGCGAGGACGTCCGGCGCAGGCGACAAATCGTCGTCCATGCCGAGCAGGTCGACGGGCAGCGGCAGCGGCTCGGCCGACAGGCGCAGCACGATGCGCCGGGACGCCTCGTCGAGCGCCTCGTCGTCCGACCGGAGCGGCGCGGTCGCTCGCGCGACGCTCCCCACGGCCGGCCGCCCATCCGGAAACCGCGCGACTGCCTCCGCCAGCAGAAGGCCCGGCCAACCGCCGGAGGCGGCCAGCAGCGCATCGACTACCTGGGCCGTGGGCGGCTCGACGAGCACCAAGCCGAGCAGGGCGGCCGCGTGGTCGCGCGCGAGCGGGCCGAGCGGGACGCGGGCGGCGGGAAACCCGGGCCGCGCGGGCAGGGGCGCGACGGCGACGACGGCCGCAACGGCCGCGCGGTCCGGTCTGTCGCTTGGTCCGGGGGGCTGTTCGGCGCTTCGCGCCTCACCGCCCCCCGGACCCCCGCGGA
>CAMTWF010000209.1:0-13953 GCA_947085355.1 uncultured delta proteobacterium | reverse complement strand
TCGCCCACGGCCCAGACGTCGTTCGGCCCGCTGCCCCAGACGCCGTTGAGATGCTCCGTCGTCCCGCTGGAGACGCCGGCCCAGGCGCTGCCGTTCCACCGCAGGATGGTGCCGGCATCGCCCACGGCCCAGACGTCGCTCGGCCCGCTGCCCCAGACGCCGTAGAGATCCTGCGTCGTCCCGCTGGTGACGCCGGCCCAGGCGCTGCCGATCCACCGCAGGATGGTGCCGCCCTCGCCCACTGCCCAGACGTCGCTCGGCCCGCTCCCCCAGACGGCATTGAGATTGTTCCCCTGCGGCAGCGGATTGGACCAGCACCAGCCGTCCGCGCTGCACACCGCCGCGGTCGTTCCCCCGCCATCGCCGTCCGGCACATCGCGTTCCGTGTCATCGACCGCATCCGCATCGCCGTCGACCGCACCGTCACCACTGCTGGAGTAGCTGGAGTAGCAGCCGATGCCGAAACCGACCGGGCCAAGGACGAGGAACGCGGTCCACCACAGCGCCAAGAGCCAATTCCTCTTCATCAACCATCCTCCTTCGGAGAGCTGTTGTCGGCCGCCTGCCGCGGGCGCCGGGGGCGAAGGTTCCTGCGCGGCACGCCGGGAACCGGTCGGATGGTTATGGTCCCGGCGTGCCGCGCTTCGACACGAAGCTCGGCGCGAGAAGCGTGCCGGTGAGGCGGCGTTGCAAAGCGGTCAGCCATCGGCGTCCCGGCGTTCCCTTGCGATCAGGGCGGCTCCGAGCACGCCGGCGTCGTCGCCCAGGGCGCCCCGCACGATCCGCACCGACGCGGGATCCATCCCGAACAGGCGGCCGTCGAGTTCGGCGCGAGCGGCCGGCAGCAGGAGGTCGAGCGCCCCGGCGACGCCGCCGCCGACCACGATCGTGCGGATGTCCAGGACGTTGATCCATGTCGCGATCGCCGCGCCGAAAGCTTGCCCCGCGGCGGCGAAGGCGCCCAGCGCCCGCGCGTCGCCGCGACGCGCCCGTGCCGCCAGATCCTCGACGGCCGGCGCCGTGGCTCTGCGCGCCCGGCCGCCCATCGCCGTCCACAGCCTTCGGATGCCGGTCGCGGAGGCGTACGCCTCGACGCACCCGCGTCCTCCGCAGGCGCACCGCGGGCCGTCGACATCGACAACCGTGTGTCCGAGTTCGCCGGCTCTCCCCGCATCGCCGCGCCACAGCCGCCCGCCGACCACGATGCCTCCGCCGATGCCCGTGCCGAGCGTCGCCGTCAGCACGTTCGCTGCGCCGCGGCCGGCGCCGAGGCGCGCCTCCGCCAGCGCGGCGGCGTTGGCGTCGTTCTCGACCGCCACGGGAACGCCGAGCCTGCTCGACAGGAGCGGCCCGACGGGGTGGTCCCGCCAGCACGGGATGTTCGGCGACGACGCCACGACGCCGGCGTCCGCGCGCACGGCGCCGGCCACGCCCAGGCCCACGGCGGCGACGCGGCGACCGCGTCGGAGCGCCCTGGCGAGCCGTTCCAGCGCGTCGAGGATGGCGCCCTCGCCTTCCCGCACCGGCGTCGGCGCGCCGCCGCGACGCTCGATGGCGCCGTCGGGCCCCACCAGCCCGCCTTTCATCGCGGTGCCGCCCACGTCGATGCCGATCACGGTGCGCGCCGCCGCCCGGCGGCGATCGTGGTCGAAAGGCATGGCTGCATTGTCGGGCAGTTGCCGGGGGCGGGGCAAGGACATGGGGTGGTGCGGCGGCGCGGCGCACCGCCGCGCGGCTTGACACCGCCGGGACGCCGCCGCTAAGGAGGCCGGAGCGTGGAACCCCGGGGCGTAGCGCAGCCTGGTAGCGCACACGGTTCGGGACCGTGGAGTCGGAGGTTCAAATCCTCTCGCCCCGACCTGGCCCGATTGGGACCCCGCGCGCGGCGGGATCCGGGAGACTGAGCGCCGTGGTGACGGTCAGGCCCAAGATCCGGATGCGGATTCTCGTGGTCGACGACGACCGGGACGTCTGCGAGTTCATGCAGACGTTCCTCTCGTCGGAGGGCTACCTGGTCGAGACGCTGTCCGACCCGCAGGCGGTGGTCGAGCGGGTCCACCGGACGCCGTATCACCTCGTCATCCTCGACATCATGATGCCGAAGATCGACGGCATGACGCTGCTGGCGGAGATCCGGAAGGTCGACAAGGACGTGGCGGTCGTGATCTTCACCGGCTACCCGTCGATCGACAGCGCGGTGCACGCGATGCGCTTCGACGCCGTCGACTACCTGGCCAAGCCGTTCTCGGTGGACGAGTTCCGGCGCGTGATCGACCGCGTGGCGGCGAAGAAGGGGTTGATGCTGAGCCCCGAGGAGCATCTCCACCGGACGATCGGCGACACGATCCGGTCGCTCCGCAAGGCCCGCTCCTTCACGCTCAAGGAGATCTCCCGCCGCGCCGGCCTCTCGGTGAGCCTGCTGTCGCAGATCGAGCGTGCCGAGTCGAGCGCCTCGATTTCGTCGCTCTTCAAGATCGCGACGGCGCTGGGCTGCAAGGTCGCATCGTTCTTCGGCGACTATTAGCCGGGCGGAGCGGGGAAGCACAGGAGGAAACCGATGGCCGGCATCGAGGACAAGTGCCTGGACGCCTTCGCGGGATGGCTCGGGACGCTGGGGGACGACATCGTCGTGCTCCTGCGCGCCGCCGAGGCCCTCGACGCGCCGCCCGACGCCCGCAAGGCGCTGGTCGGGGCGATCAACTACGTGTTCAAGTCGCTCGATCTGGTGCCCGACGGCATCGACGACATCGGGTATCTCGACGACGCCTTCGTGATCCGAACCGGCGCGGCGCTCGCCGTTCGCCACGGTCTGCCTGCCGTGCAGGGCGATGCGACCGCCGCGATAGGCGGGCTCGCCGCCGCGGCGGAGACGGTCCGCGAGTTCCTGGGCCCCGCGCTGTACCGCAGGTTCGAGTCGTACGTCTCGAACCTGCGGCGCGGGTCCGCCCGCGGCCGTTCGGCGGAGGACATCAGCTCGTCGGCCGAGGTCTTCGCGGCTTTCGCCGCGGACGTGCGGTCGTTCGCCAAGGGGTACAGGCCGCCCGACTTCGGAAAGGACCGCCGCAGCCTGATCAAGCTGAAGGCGTTCTTCGAGGCGAAGCTGCCGACTTGAACGGTTACGCGGAATGAACCCCGTACTGATGGGCGTCCTGCTGGCCGTGGCGTGGTCCGCCTTCCTCTGGTCGATCCGGCGGCGATGGAAGCTGCTGGCGGCGGCCCGGCCCGAGCCCCGCTTCGACCGGATCTGGGAGCGTTTCGCCGGGACGGTGAAGTTCGCCTTCGGCCAGCGGCGAATGCCGCGCTACCCGCTCGTCGGCTACGCCCACATCGTCATCTTCTGGGGCTTCCTCGTCCTGCTCGTCCGCTCGATCGTCCTCTGGGGCCGCGGCTTCGATCCGCGTTTCGACCCGTGGATCCTCGGCCCGGACACGCTTGCCGGCAGGCTCTACCCGGCGCTGAAGGACGTCGCCGTCGTCGGCGTGCTTGCAGCCGTCGTCGTGGCGCTCGTGAACCGCCTCGTCGTCCGGCCGAAGCGGCTGACCCGCTCGTTCGAGGGGATCCTGATCCTCGTCATCATCGCCGTCATGATGGCGGCGGACGTGGTCTACGACGCCGCGCAGGTCGCGCTGCGCCACGCGGCGGACGGGACGGCGCCCGCCTTGGGCAAGGCCCATCCGGCCGGCTCGCTTCTCGCGATGGGCCTGTGGCCGTTGCACCTCTCCGAGGGCGCCATGCGCGTCCTCCTTCATGCCGGCTTCTGGACCCATTCGGTCCTGGTCCTCCTGCTCCTCAACCTGATCCCCTACGGCAAGCACTTCCACGTGATGACGTCGATCCCCAACGTCTTCTTCCGCGACTTGCGCCCCCGCGGGCGGCTGGAGCCGATCCGCGACATCGAGAACCGCCCGGCATTCGGCGTCTCCCGGGTCACCGATTTCTCGTGGAAGGCGCTGCTCGACGCCTGCTCGTGCACCGAGTGCGGCCGGTGCACGGACCGGTGTCCGGCCGATCGCACCGGCAAGAAGCTGTCGCCGAAGCGGTTCATGATCGCCCTGCGGGACAACCTGTACGCCCGCGCCGACCGGATCGTCGGACCGATCGAGTCCGGCAGGCCGTCGACCGAGCCGGCGCACGAGGAGCCCCCCGGTGCAGCGGACCCGAGCGGCTTTGCCGCGAGGGTCCGCGGGGGTCCGGGGGGCCTTCTTCCGCCGAGGATCGCGTCCGAGCGTCTCGTGCCGGACGTCATCGATCCGGACGTCGCATGGGCGTGCACCACGTGCCGGGCGTGCGAGAACGAGTGCCCGGTCTTCATCAGCTTCATCGACAAGATGGTCGAGATCCGCAGGAACCTGGTGCTCGAACGC
This sequence comes from uncultured delta proteobacterium, assembly GCA_947085355.1. Lineage (GTDB taxonomy): Bacteria > Myxococcota_A > Polyangia > DRWM01 > JAAZOP01 > CAMTWF01. The sequence continues at coordinate 9,589 of CAMTWF010000209.1, read as the reverse complement.
CGCGAAGTGCCGAGCCGGCTCGCGACCGCCCTGCGCGGGATCGAGACCGACTCCAACCCGTGGAACATCCCGGCCATGGACCGCGCGAAGTGGGCCGAGGGGCTCGGCGTGCGCACGATGGCCGAGACGCGGGGGAAGGACGTCGACTACCTGCTCTGGGTCGGCTGCGCCGCGAGCTTCGACGACCGCGCGAAGAAGATCGCCCGCGCCACGGCCACGCTGCTCGCCCAGGCGGGTGTCTCGTTCGCCATCCTCGGGGATGAGGAGCGGTGCACCGGCGACGTCGCCCGGCGCGCCGGAAACGAGTCCTTGTTCCAGACGCTCGCCGTCGCCAACGTCGAGACGCTGGCGCAGTACCGCGTCCGGAGGATCATCACGATCTGCCCGCACTGCATGAACACGCTGGCCAACGAGTACCCGGACTTCGACGGCTACTACAAGGTCATGAGCCACGGGGAGTTCCTCGCCGGGCTGCTGGCCGAGGCCCGGCTCAAGCCGGTGCGGAAGGCCGGCGGGCGCGTCGTCTTCCACGACTCGTGCTACCTGGGACGCTACAACGACGTGTACGACCAGCCGCGCGACGTGATCGCCGCCGCGGGGGTGGAACTGGTCGAGGCGCCCGAGCGGTTCTGCCGGGCGTTGTGCTGCGGAGCCGGCGGCGCCCGGTACTTCATGGAGGAGCAGACCGGGGACCGCATGAACGTCGCCCGGGCCGACCAGCTCGTCGGCGCCGGCGCCGACGCCATCGCCACCGCCTGCCCGTTCTGCATGATGACGTTCGGCGACGGACTGAAGGCCAGGGATCTCGACGAGCGGATCCGCCGGCTCGACATCGCGGAGATCCTCCTCGATGCGTGCAGGCCATAGGCGTCAACCGACGTGGACGGCTACCGACTGCTTGCCGCGACCGCCGCCCCGGCGCTGAACGGCGCGCCCGCCGCGCCGGCGGATCTGGCGCCCGACGGATCGCCGTTCTTCGATCTCGTCGTGATGCTGCTGGCCTTCCTCCTCGCCGTAGGGCTGGCCTGGCTCGGCGTCCGGCTGCTCGTCCGCAGGCTCTACGGCCCGTCCGCGTGGGGCGGCGGGCGGATCCGCATCGTCGAGCGCATCCCGCTCGAGCCGCGCCGGACGCTCTACCTGATCCATGCCGGCGAGAAGATCCTGCTCGTCGGCTCGACCGACAACGACATCCGTGTCCTGGCCGAGTTCCAGGCGTCGGATCTCCCAGCTCCCGCCGTCCCCGAGCGCCGCTCGTTCCTCGACGCCCTCCGCGCCGCGACCGCCCGGCGAAAGGCCCCGTAGCACTACTGCGTTGGTAATTCGGCAAGGCCGCCGCGCTCGAAGACGGATCATTCGCCGGACGGCTCGAAAACGGCCGCATGCGTGACTTGTGAGACCCCTGCGCCGCGGCGGCCGGCTTGCCGCACCGGCCCCCGCGTCTGAAGCGCGTCCACCGAAGCGCGTCCCGCTCGCGTTGACAGCCGGCGAAGGCGGCGGCTAGGGTGGCGCGCCATGACGCAGGACGATTCGAGCGGCCGCGGGCACGTTGCGCAGCCGGAAACCGCGTCCGACCAGGCCGAGTTGACGTCCTCCGCCGAGGAGATCCCGCCGCCCGCGGAGCCGGTCGCTCCCGCGCCCGAGCCGTCGCCCGCCCGTCCGGATCGCGGCGGCCTCCGCATGGCGCTCGCCGGCGCGGCGCTGATCGTATTGCCGGGCGCGCTGCTGGCCTACCTCATCGGCCGTCCGATGACGATCAAGTCGGAGCTGGGCTTCCCGACGATGATCCCTGGGCAGACCGGCTACGCCCTGCACCCGTCGACGGCGATGTTCTACGTCGGGTTGGCCTGCCTGCTGCTGGTCGGCGCGGGGGCGGGCGTGCTGATGTCGTCCATCTTCCGGGCGGCGCTCCCCGAGCCGCTCGGCGCGGACGGCCGCGGGCCGGTCGAATGGCTGCGGCGCCACGCCTGGTCTCTGGCGCTCTTCGTCATCGCCGTCCTGGTGCTCTTCCCGACGCTCGGGACGGCCGGCCTGTGGGACCCGTGGGAGTCGCACTACGGCCTGGTCGGGCTGCGGATGGTCGAGCAGGACGACTGGATTTCCACGTGCGACATGGGGTGGAACGAGTGGTTCTGGTCCAAGCCGGTGCTCCTGTTCTGGCTGATGGGCCTGGGGCTGGTGGGGTTGGGCCAGAACGCCGCGGCCGACGGCAACCCGCCGCTCGTCGAGTGGGCCTTCCGCCTGCCGATCGCGCTGTTGGCGCTGGCGACGGTGATGGCGGTGTACCTGCTGGCGTCGCGGCGGTGGAGCAAGCGGGCCGGGTTCATCGCGGGCCTCGCGCTGCTGACGATGCCGCAGTTCTTCTTCATCGCGCGGCAGGCGATGACCGACATGCCGTTCGTGGCCCCGATGACGATCGGCCTGTGCTTCCTCGCCCTCGCGTTCGGCGAGCCGGACGACCGGCCCGCGACGTCGTTCGCGCTGCTGCGCGGCCGACTCCGCTTCTCCACGCACCACCTGCTGATCATCGCCATCACGGCCGTTTCGCTGCCGCAGGCCCTGCTGGTCGTCACGCACAACAAGGAGCGAGCGCTGGCCGTGTACAAGGCCAACGCGCCCGAGAGCGAGTTGCGGCGGCTCGAGGCGGACCGGACGATCACGGACGACGTCATCATCTGGGGTTCGCTTGGCCAGGCGGAGGACGGCAACGACCGGTGTGAGGGGCTGGACTGCTCCCGGACGCCGGGACGTCCCGACGTCCCCCAGGTCAACTGGAAGTTCCGGCCGGAGCCGCGGCCCGCCTACTCGTTCCCCGGTCCGGGTCTTGCGCACAAGTTCTGGGGCACGGTCGTGCTGCTGTTCTGGGCCGGGGCGATCCTGGTCGTGTCGTTGCGCGGCCGGGGCGGCCGCGGGCCGACGCAGCGGGACGTCTACCTGTACGCGTTCTACCTCTCGAGCGGCGTGGCGATGCTGGCCAAGGGGTTGCTGGGGGTCGCGCTGCCCGGCCTGATCGTCTTTCTGTACCTGCTGACGTCCGGCGAATGGCGCGAGTTGCGGCGCCTGCGGATCTTCCGCGGCGCCGCCGTCTTCCTCGCCGCCGCGGCGCCCTGGTACGCGATGATGCTGGTGCGCCACGGCAACGGATGGATCCAGCAGTTCATCGTCCACGACCACTTCAAGCGGTTCGCCACGGGCGTCCACGGCGACCGCGGCCCGGTGGGGTACTTCGTCGAGCAGCTTGGCATCGGCACCTTCCCGTGGGTCGGGTTGATCCCCGCGGCGCTCATGGCCGTGTTCTGGCTGCGCTGGAAGCGCCAGGACCGCTCGCGGCCGGCGGAGGGCGAGCGCGTGGCGCTGCTGGCGCTGCTGTGGGGCGTCTCCATGTTCGCCTTCTTCACGGTGGTGACGCAGACGAAGTTCCACCACTACGTCTTCCCGGCGCTGCCCGGCTTCGCGCTCTGCCTCGGCCTCATGCTCGACCGCCTGATCGACGACCGCTCGCGCATGGCCCCCGTCGTCGCGGTCGGCGCGCTGGCGATCTTCTCCTTCGTCGCCCGCGACCTGACCGCCACGATGGGCGCGAGCCTGCGCGGCTTCGAGCGTCTGATCCGCCTCTTCATGTACAAGTACGACCGCGCGTGGCCCGACCCGAAGAAGTACGGATCGTTCCTCGACTACGCCGCCGAATTGATGGTCTTCGCCGCGGTGTTCGGCGTCCTGCTGCTGCTGTTGGCGCTGCCGGGCATCCGGCCCGGCCCGGCCCAGGCGACACCGTCGGGCAGGCTCGCGCGGGGCGCGATGGAGATCCTCCGGACTCCGAGGCGTCTCGTCCTGACCATGTTCTGCGCCGGCGCCGTCGTCTTCGCCGGGTGGGGCCTGCACGTGTACTTCAACCAGATCTCGCCGCACTGGTCCGAGGGGTATCTGGTCAAGAAGTACTACGAGTTGCGCGCCGGTCCCGAGGAGCGCCTGATCGCCTACTCGCTGAACTGGCACGGCGAGAACTCCTACACGGCGAACCGGGCGAAGATCCTGATGACCGAGCACGGGTTCCAGCGCGAGTGGGACGACTTCCCGGAGTGGCTCAAGCGCCGCAAGGGCGACACGTACTACTTCATCGTCGGCAAGGGCGGAGCCGAGGGGCTCAAGTCGAAGATGAACGGCGCCATTCCGCGGTCCGGCGAGACGGTCGAGATCGTCGGGGGCGACATCAGCAACAAGTACGACCTGGCCCGAGGCCGCCTCTGCGCCCCGGACGAGTGCCCCCCGAGGGGGGTCGGGGGGGGCCGCGAGCCTGGATCTTAGGGTAGGCAGGAACACCGCCGACCCCCGACCGCCGAGAACTTGCCCCGTTCGATCCGCGCAAGATACGATCCCGGACGGCGATGACGCCTTCCGGAGCCTTGTTTCCATGAGCGGATTCCAGATCATCCTCGGCGAGCGGTGGTCGAGGGACCGTGCGATTGTCGAGGAGATGCGCGCCGGCGCGGCGGGGGGGACCGCGTTCGACTTCACGCACGTGCTCGACGTCATGGACATCTTCATCGACGGCGCCAACGTCGGGGCGGTGGCGAGCGCCGACGCGATCGCGTGCCTGACGCGGGACCTGCTCGGGGCGCTGGCGCAGATCGCCGCGGGCCGGGCGCGAAAGGCGATCGTGACGTTCTACGAGTCGCCCTTCGAGCTTGTCCTGCAGGCGGCCGGCGGTGGGCAGCCTCGGCGACGATCCGGCGGAGCGGCGGCGGCGGTGCTGGTCACGTTCCTGCGGGGCGGTCCGTCACCCGACGTGCTCGTGCACAACCGAGAGGTGCATCTGACCGACGTGGCGCGGGCGGCGGCGGCGGCGGCCCGGCGTCTGGCCGGACAGATCGTCCGCGTCCATCGTTCGCTGGCTTCCGACGCCTTCGTGCTGGATCTCCGCAGGCTGGCCGACGAGGTGTCGTCGGCCGTGCGCGGGGCGTCGTTGGCGATCGTCGATGCCGCCCCGGTCGCAATCGAGTCGCGCGACTGGGACAGGGGAGTGGGCCGCCGTGGCGTCTCGCTGGCGTTCCGCGCGGAGGCGTGCCGGCACGACCTGCTGGGTCCGGTCCTGCCCGACCGCGCGGACCTGTCGGCGCTGCTGTTCCGGGGCGAGGTGGCGGTGTGGGCCGGCGGGCGGCGGCGGTCGCTCGGCAGGTGCTACCCGTTCCTGGTCTGCGAGCGTCTGCTGGGGCTGTCGCGCCACGCGCTGGAGGCGCACGACGGCGGTTGCGCGCCGGGCTCGCTGCGGGTGCAGTGCGACGGCCTGCTGCTGGGCCTGCGCCCCGAGGGCGAGGGACTCGTGCTGACCGCGGCCCAGCGGGGCGATGACGTGGAGCCGGTGCAGGCGCCGCTGGCGGGCGCCGCCGAATTGGCCGAGGCGGTCGTCGACCTGGCGGCCGAGATCCGCCGATCCGTGCTCGCGGCGGCGCCCGGGCAGAAGGGCAACCTGCGCTTCGACGCCTTCTGTTCCGACCTGCGCTTCGTGGATGCCTGGCGCCGCGACCTGCACGCCAAGGCGATCGTCAATCGCGACCCGGATCCGTACCGGGTCGTCGCGCCCGAGGCGACGGACGACGCGGGCGGCGACGGCGCGCCGCTGCTGCTCGGCGAGCCGCGCCGGATGCGGTACGCCCAGCGGTGGCACCTCGAGGCCGAAGGACTCGATCTGTTCTCCACCTTCCTGTGCGGAGACAGGCTGGTCGTGTCGACCGCCGAGGCGCTTCTGGCCGTGGATCGCGACTCGGGCGAGGTGATCTGGAGGCTCTCGCCGCAGCCGCTGCCGGCGGACGCCGGATCGGCCGCGTCGATCGCCGCCGGCTCGCGCGGCCTCGCGAGGGCCTCGGCCGACGGTCGCGTGGTGATGCTGGATCTGTCCACGGGCGCCCAGGTCTGGTCGGCGCGCGTGCAGCCCCGGGTGGGACGGCCCGCGGGGATCGCCGTCGGCCCCGGTCGCACGCCGCGCCTGCTCGTGCTGGCCGAGGGTACCGGTCCCGGCAGGCGGCTCGTGGCGCTGGACGTCCACACGGGGGAGCAGCGTTGGCGCTTCTCGGCGCGGCGCGGCGGCGCACCCGGCGACGGTTTCGAGTTCGTGCGCGCCGGCCGGCTGCTGGTCGTGGCGTGCGGCGACGCCTCGATCTACGCGATCGACTCCGACATCGGCGCCGTCGTCTGGCGCTTCGGCGGCGCCGGGGGGGACTTGGGCCGAGCCGGACCGCGCCCCGACCCCCGCGCCCCGACCCCCGACCCCCGACTACGCGGCCGCTTCGTCCTGCGGCCCGTCTGCGAGCGCGACCGGATCGCCGCCGTGGCGGGCGAGCCCGGGCGCCGCGGCGCGTCGCTGCACCTGCTCGACGCCTTCACCGGCGGGCTGCTCTGGAGCCGCCCGCTGCCGGGCGCGCCGCTCGCCGGCCCCGCGCTGTGCGGCAATGTCGCCCTGGTGGCGACGTGCGACCCGGGCGGCGCGGGCAGGCCCGGCATCACCGCGATCGAGACGGCCACCGGCGTCCCGCTGTGGCGCCGCACCGTCCCGGGCCTCGACCGCGGGTTCGCCTGGCTGCCGGTCGACGACCGCATCGTCGTCAACGTCGCCGGCGGCCACGCGGTGGCCCTGCACGCTCCGACCGGCGACGTCGCCTGGGAGATGCGCCCCGGCCTCGACTCGCCGCGCGACGTACCCGCCAGGCTCGAGCCGGTGCTGCGCGGCGGCGCCCTGTTCCTGCCTGCCGCGGCAGTCCACGTGGTCCGTCCGGACGACGGCGAAGTGATCCACCGCCTCGACGACGGCCCGGTGCCGGACTACCTGCGGGTGGACGAGCGGTGCCACCTCTACGTGGGGGAGCATTCCGGCCACATGTCGGCCTTCGACCTCGTCGCGCGTCTCGCGGTCGTGAAGTAGCCGGACCTCATCCGAAAGCCCTCGGAGTAACCGTTCAGGGGGGGGGATAGCCGTTGCCGTGAACGGTTGCGGGGCTTCCTCACTCGTCGGCCGCCGTCAGCGCCGCCGTGACCGGGAGCATCCCGTCGGTGGCCAGGGCGACGGCGATGGCGGTCGCGGTGGCCGGGACGTCGGCGAGCGTCAGGCGCGTGCCGGGCGTCACGGGGAAAACCCGAGCGCCTGCCGCCGGGTCGAGCAGCGCGACGCGCGCCGAGAGGCTCGCGCCGGCCGGCGCATCCACGTCCACGCCTATCGCCGCGTGGGCGGCGCCGTCGAGCGGCAGGCGGGCGAGGACGATGCCGCCGGCGGGGACAACGATCGTGCGGGCGGCGACGGGGAAGGCGACGGACGTGGCGCCCGCGGCAGGAAGGTCGAGGTCCAGGAAGCCGTAGCGGCCGTCTCCGATCGTTTCGTCGTCGAGCAGCACGGCCGCGGCGAAGTCGGCGAGGAACTCGACGAAAAGAGCACCGGGGTCCACGAGCTGCACCGCCGCCTGGACCGAGGCGGCGCCGCGGCGGCGGTCGGCGACCAGGTCGGCCACGCCGTCGGTCGACAGGCGGTCGCGGAGGTAGGCGCCGAACAGGAAGGCGGCGCCGTAGTCCACCGGGGCGAACGCATCGAACACGATCAACGGGGCGCTCGGCCTCCGCACCCATGCGTACGCCGCCGGCAGATCGGCGAGGTACCCCGTGAGCAGCATGGCCAGCTCGGCGAACGACTCGGACAGCCACGTCTCCTCGGCGGGGTCGTGGCCCCACTGGAGCAGGTGGTGGAACTCGTGCGCCATCACGCCGATCATGTACGCCCCGGCCACGGGCCGCCGGGTGCGCGTGTTGATGTGGATCATCTCGCGCCGGTTGCTCGTCCGGTCGCCCGTCTGGTCCGTGGAGCGGAAGTACCCGTCGAACTCGGACGCGCCGTACGCCTCCATGCCGTAGAGGAAGATGTGGATCTTCGGATCGCCGTCGAACACGTCGGGCGGATCGCCGAAGATGCCGGTGAGGATCGCGAAGATCCCCTGGTCCGGCGCAACGGACTCGGCCGGCGTCGCCACGTCCCACCGGTGCAGGATCTCCGTCACGTCCTCCGGGACGACCGTGACCCCCCACTCCTCGTCCTGGACCCACACGTGGGCGTTGGCGCCCTCGCCGCGCCGACTCGCGCAGATTTGCGCGTCCCGCGGGGGCATCACCGACAGGTCCCAGATCCAGAACCGCTGCTCGCACCCGGCCGTGCCGTCCTCCGTCGCCTCCTCGACCGCGTCGCCCTCGACCGCCTCCCCGTCCGGCGCTTCCTCGCCGTCTTCCTCGCCGTCCGCCTCGCCGTCGTCGACGAACTCCTCTCCGGCATCCGCCGTCGAGCCGTCATCTCCGCACCCGCCCGCCAAGAAGATCAGCGCCGCCACCAACGACCACATCGATCGCATCTCCAGAGCCGCCTCCCTCTCCCCCCGTTCGCCGCCGGCATCCGGCGCGCGCGGTACGAGCGCGCCGGTGCGAGGCTGTTCGTGGAGGATACCCGGTCGCAGCAACGGCGGGAAGGGACCCGTCCCGATCCCAGGGGTTCCGCACCGGGTGTAAGGACAGGGCCGGCCACGTTGCCGCGCCCGCGCCCCGCATGATATGCATGGCAACCATGATGGATGGATCGACGATCTTCCGCTCACGGCGGCTGTTCGTGACGTTTCTGGCGGTGGCGGCGACGGCGGGCTGCCGGGTCGGCGGGCCGTCGCGGCCCTCCGACGCATACGACGGGCCCGTCGAGTCGTGCGCGGCGGGGTGCCACGGCGATCGGGCGTCCCCGGCCCCGCCGCTCGGCTTGGCGGGCGAAACGGCTACGACGGAACCGGCGGTGGGAGCCCACCGGATCCACCTGGCGACATCCGACTGGCGCGGCCGCGTCGCGTGCGAGGACTGCCACCGCGTGCCAGGCGACGTGCAGGACCCGCTGCACGTGGACCTGGAGCGGCCGGCCGAACTGACCTGGAGCGACCTGGCCAACGACCGCGGCGCGCTGTCGCCCGAGTACGTCCAAGGGGCCGACCCGGCATCCAGGACCTGCTCCGACGTCTACTGCCACGGCGCGACGCTCGACGGCGGCTCCAACACGACGCCGCTGTGGACCCGCGTGGACGATACCCAGGCCGCCTGCGGAACCTGCCACGGCCTGCCGCCGGGCGGCAGGCACCCGGCGTCGGATCGCTGCGAGCAGTGCCACGGCGCCGTCATCCGCGCCGACCGGACGTTCGTCAACCCGAGCCGCCACATCAACGGCATCGTCGACGTCGTCGACGACATATCCTGCGATTCGTGCCACGGCTCCGGCGGGAACCCCGCCCCGCCGCCGGATACGTCGGGCAACTCGAACACGACGAGCCGCGGCGTAGGAGCGCACCGCAGCCACCTCGCGGCCGCGTCCGCCTGGCGCGCCGACATCGCATGCACCGAATGCCACGCGGTCCCGGCGACGGTCGACGCACCGGGACACGTGGACACCGTGCCGCCGGCGGAACTGACGTGGGGGACGCGGGCGCGGCTCGACGGCGCCGGCCCGTCCTTCGACGGCGACTCCTGCTCCGGCGTCTACTGCCACGGCGCGACGCTCGACGGCGGCTCCAACACGACGCCGCTGTGGACC
>CAMTWF010000208.1:0-38872 GCA_947085355.1 uncultured delta proteobacterium | reverse complement strand
TCGCCGCCGAGTTCCAACAGACACCGCTTGTCCCGACCACCCACGGCAACCTCAAGCGCTACAGCCAACCGCCCTATGCGGCGGTCGCGGCGTAGGAGTATGGCGTGTGGACACGGCAATCAGTTTCAGACGGACACCCATCCTTCATCGATGCACCTCAGCACGCCGGCGGACGGATCGAGGTCGTGCGATACTCCCCAGTCACGCGTGACCCGGGGGAGATCCTCCACCCGAGGCGTCACGAGCGTACCACCCAACTCGCGGGCCGTGAACATTGTTCGGTTGCTCGCATCGGGCCCGCCGTACCAAAACGGCCACACATGCACGAAGGGCACCGAGCCGAAACGCTCCGAATAGTCCGCCAGGGCCTGAGCGAGGACACGGCCGTTCTCGTTCCCGTGAGGATCCTTCGTGCCGGTCTCACCGTGGAAGTTGTACGAGTCGGTCGGGGAGAGGCCGGGAGCGATGTACAGGCACCTGCTGCGGCAGACCCCCTCCCAGCAGTAGTTCCCGGCGGGACAATCGACGCGAAACGGAGGGACACCGTTGCATTGCCGGAAGAGCTGGAGCCCTACCGGCCGGCAATCTGCCCGCTCGAGATCGTACGCAGGGTAGAAACCGTACGTCATCGGCGTCCCCCGGCCGTCGTCCATCCACCAGCTAAACGCCCAGTGATAGGTCCCGGGGAACTGGCCGCTCCACCTGTCCGCCAGGAAATCTGCCAGGACCTCGCTGATGGTGTGGCTTTGCCCGTAGTCTTGACGGTAGCAGCAGCCACGGCCGCGCCGCGGCCTGCTGCCGATCAGCGAGTGGACCACGTGGTGCCCCATCTCGTGATCGATGACCCAGTAGTCCCAGAGATCGCCCGAGGTGAATACATCGTCGCCGAGGATGATCTGGTTGTCCTCGCTCCACGGGGTCCCGTATGTTGCTCTCCTCTGAGCGTGGCACCAGATCCGGAAGGCCGGACCCAGGCCACCGGGGCCGTCGTACCCGATATTGAGGCGGCGGATGTGGTGCATCCTGTCCTGCACGCGCCAGAAGGCGGTGACGCACTCGTAGTGCGAGAAGAACGGGTCGCAGCGCCGGGGCTCACGGTTCGGCCAGCAGCCAGCCGCATGAATATCCGCCAGCGGCCGCTGGCTGGCGTAGTTCCAGCACCTGCCGACGTACGACAGACCGTCTGAGCCGGTGAAAGCGCAGAAGCCGGTGTCGTACACGGATGCGTCGGCGCTGCGGCCTAGGTGGTTGAACGTGCCGAGGATACCCATCCTGTCGGACCTCAACCTGGCCTCGCCTGTGCGCGCCAGTCCGCCGCCGTGCGTATACGTGAAGGTACGCCGCGCCCCGACCGTGGTATCGGTGCGGTCCCACTCGGGTCCACCGAAAGCGTAGAACCTGCCTTCGACCGGCGCGTCTGCTTCACCGGCGCCGCCATACTCCCTTTCGTCGTCACCGCTGTCCATCGCCGTGACCGTGCAGTCCCGCGCATCGACGACGAAGCCGGCATGCCGCGTGTGCCACGGGTCGTCACGATCCACCACCGCCCCGATCCAATCCGGAGCGAGGGTGCCGTCGGCCCGCTTGGACAGGACCATCTCGGCGTCCTCCTCGAACCGTCGGACATCCGGCCACATCTCCAGGAACCGTTGCCTGGCGGCGGCGAGCGCCTCGTGGCGGGTGCACGTGCCTCGCAGGTTGACGTCCACGCGCGGGAAGTACTGCCCCGAGTAGGAGCGAAGCGCGCCCTCCCGATCGACCCACAGCAGGACCGTGCCGTCCTCGATCGCCAAGCCCCGGTAGTGCTGCTTGAATCGGAACATCGTGCCGTGCGAGTCGCTTCGCGTCTCCTCCAGCCGCAGGTCCGGCGGCTGGGCGGCGGGGGAGGTCACGCCGAAGAGATCAACGTAGTCACGCAGGAACTCCTGCACCACCGCGTGGGCGTCGCGACGCGCCGGTGCCGTCATCCGCCCCGCGATTGTCGTCGGGGTGTCCGTATCGCGGTTCCAGCTCACGATGGGCGGCAACGGAGGCTTCGTCTTCAATTGAAGCCCGCGCGCCGACCACTCCTCGCGGACGACTCTGGCCGCCTCAGCTTCGAGTTCGAGGATGCGCCCGCGCAGCCGCTCCCATGCCGCCCGGACCGTTGGAGAACGCGGCACGTAGTCGTCCCAGACCACGCCCTCGACCCCGACGCTCGCGTCCTCCGGGGAGATGGGACTTCCGTCGGTGACGGTCCCGCAACCGGGCACGCCCCCGGTGTCCCAGGCCCCACGTGCGCCGTAGGCATACGAGTCCCGCACGTCGCTGCGGTTGCCGTCGACGCTCGCCGTGAATCCCGGGGCGGGACAGTCGTGCCCCCAATAGTTGCCGCGCGACACGCCGTCAGAAACCTCGGCCGGGCCCATCTCCGCGTAGACGCCCCATGCCGCGGCAGTGACGTTGTTCCACCAGAAACGGTTGGGCCAGCCGTCGGGGCCGATCCAGACGCCCCAGGTCGAGCCGTCCACGTCGTTGCCGTGCACGTCGTTCCCCTGCGCGCCGAGGAAGCCGATGCCGATGTCGCCGCCGCGCACCCGGTTGCCGCTCACTACGAATCCGGTCGTCGGACGCAGGCCGGTCTGCGCGATCATCCCGTCGAGCAGCACGGCGACCTGCCGGATGCCGCCGGACAGGTCGACCCGGTTGCCCGACACCTCGCCGCGCGCCGCGCCCTCGTAGAGCTGGATCGTGTACCCGCCGCGGCCCTCGAACCGGTTCCGCAGGATCCGCGTGCCGGTCGACGCCTGGACGTAGATGCCCAGGTCGTTGTGCTCGAACACCGAGTCGGCCACCTCGGTGTCCGCCGTCCCGGCCACGTTCACGCCCTGGAAGAAGTACGCGCCCGCGCCGCCCACGACGCAGTTCCGGATCCTGATGCCGTCCAGCGGACGCGCGAAGGCGCCGGCGAAGATCCCGATGCCCGTGCCCCGATCGGCATGGGTCTGGCGGATCCTGCGCCCCGCGCAATCGAGCACCTGGTCGGGCGCCTCGATCGTCACGGCGCCGACGATGTCGCTCGTCAGCGTGCACGCGTCGCCGACCCGCACGCCGACCGTGGGGCACTGGTCCCTCGGCCCGCCGATGACCGTCGTGCCCGGACGCGGCTGGAGCCAGAGGTAGTGCGGGACCGTCCCGTCGACCGTCAGGCTCACCGTGCCGCCGTCGGCAGGCCGGACCACCCGGTGGACGGAGTAGCCGTCGACGTACATCTGGTGCTCGCCGTCTGTCGGAAGGCCGCCGAACGAAATCGCGACCGGCCCCGCGGCCTCGCCGCCGACGAACAGGCTCACGGCGGTCGGCGAGACGTACAGCCGGCCGAACATCTCCTCCGACGAAACGACCGTGATGCCGTTCGCCTCCCAGCGAACGCCCCGGCCGCTCACCTCGCGCGGATCCGCGACGATGCCGTACGTGCTGAAATGGCGGACCGAGCCGACCACGCGCATCTCGACGCGCCGGTTCACGTGATCGTCCAGGCCCATCCACCGGCCGTCATCCAGCACCGAGAGCCGCAGGCCGGTCGGATCGACGCCGGCCGGCAGGCGGAGCGACTCGTACGACACGAGCAGCGTCGCGGGCACGCCGAACACGAGGCCGTCGGGGCCGAACTCGTACGCCGGGCCGACCGCTCCACGCGGCGCATCCCGCACCTCGGCCAGCGTGATGGTGACGGGCGCGCTCAGCGCGCCCTCCGGGACGACGAGCGTGACGGGGCCGTGGACCAAGCTCCCCCCCGTCGCGTCAAGCGTGACCGACGCGACGACGTTCGGGCGTTCGTTCGTCGCGGACCCCCCCCGCTGGACCACACGCCGCGACGATCAGGATCGACGCCACGCACCGAGTGACCCGCTTCATGGTTTCCCTCCCGTGCCCGGTTCGGCCCGGACGACCGCGCCACCCCCGCGGCGGCTTCGCGTCCTTGCCGACAGGAAAAAGTATGACGGGCGGATCGGGGATCGTCAAGGAGCAACCGTCCGACCGGCCTCACGCCAGGGAGAAGATGGCGCGCGTCCTCGGCATCCCCGAGGACCTCGGCGCGCGGCGCGACGGTACGCTGCCGGCCGTGCGCGTGGACGCCCTCGCCGACGCGGGCCCATACGCCGCCATGTCGCCCGTCGTGTAGCTTCTTAGCGCGGCGGCGCCGCAACCAAAGGGGGTTGTCCGGGTGGCGCAGCGGCGCCGCCGCGCCTGCCTGCCGGCAGGCAGGCGTCGAGAGTCAAGGGTCGAGAGTTGAGAGTCCGGACAGACCGGGAATTCGTCGCGCCGCGCGACGATTCTCGGGAGTAGCAGATCAAAAAGTGGTGGCGCATGCCCAAAAGCCGGAAGCCGGCGCGCCCAGCGAGCGTGCCGTATCCGCAGCGACGCGCCGACGCCCCCGAAGATCCCTACGGGCAGGGCCCTCCGCCCCCGACGCAGATGACCAGGTCGGTGGTGCCGGGGTAGATGCAGCAGGCGTCGCCACCGCAGTCGGGGCAGGGGCAGGTGGTGCAGCCGCGACCGACGTTGTAACCCCGGCAGTTGCCGTCGGCGCAGACCGCGTTGCGGGCGCAGACGTTGTTGCAGCCGCCGCAGTTGAGCGGGTCGCGGGGCATGGAGGAGAGGGCGACGCAGGAATCACCGTTGGGGTCGCAGTCGTCGTAGCCTGGCATGCAGTTCCAGGCGCAGGAGCCCCCCGAGCAGACGTCGCCGCCGGTCATGGCGCCGGTGCACGCCCGGAAGCAGGTACCGCAGTGGTTGTCATTCGACCAGGTGTCGACGCACTGGCCGCCGCAGTTCGAGAGGCCCGGGCGGCAGACGCAGGCGCCCATCGCGCAGTACTCCGCGGCGGCGCACTGGCGGCCGCACACGCCGCAGTGGTCGGGGTCGTCCTGGGTGTCGCGGCACCGGTTGCCGCCGCCGCAGACGGTGAGGCCCGACGTGCACGCGCAGACGCCGCTCACGCACGTCCCGAACGCCCCGTCGCACCGGTTGCCGCAGGTGCCGCAGTTCTGCTCGTCGGTGGACACGTCCGCGCAGACGGCGCCGCAGGCGATGAGGCCCGACGGGCAGACGCAGTTCCCGGAGGTGCAGGTGGAGCCGGCGGGGCAGGCGCGCCCGCACAGGCCGCAGTTGGCCTCGTCGGACGAGAGGTCCGCGCAGGTGGCGCCGCAGTCCACCTGCCCGGCCGGACAGACGCAGGCGGCGGCCGTGCACGTCGCGCCGATCGGGCAGTCGTTTCCGCACGTCCCGCAGTTGTCGAGATCGGTCGAGATGTTCGTGCAGACGCCGCCGCAGACGACCGGCGTGGTGGGGGGGCACGGCCCGCAGGCGCCCGAGATGCAGGCCTGGCCGACGGCGCACGCGCGGACGCAGGAGCCGCAATGCTCGGGGTCGCTCGACACGTCGGCGCAGACCGCTCCGCAGTCCACCTCGCCCGCCGGGCAGACGCAGGCGGCGGCCGTGCACGTCGCCCCCGTCGGGCAGTCGTTGCCGCACGTGCCGCAGTTCTCGACGTCGGTGGAGATGTTCGTGCAGACGCCGCCGCAGACGACCGGCGCGGCGGGGGGACACGGCCCGCAAGCACCCGAGATGCAGGCCTGGCCGACGGCGCACGCGCGCGTGCACGATCCGCAGTGCTCGGGATCGCTCGACAGGTCCGCGCACACGTCGCCGGGGCAGTTCACCTCGCCGGCGGGACACACGCATACCCCGCCCGTGCACACGGCGTCGGCGCCGCAGGCGTTGCCGCAGCGCCCGCAGTGCAGCTCGTCGGTCGCGAAGTCGGCGCAGTAGCCGCCGCAGTTCGTCGTCCCCGTGGGACAGGCCGAGCAGACGCCCGACGTGCAGGAAGCCCCCACCGCGCAATCGTTGCCGCAGAAACCGCAGTTGAAGACGTCCCTCGAGAGATCCGCGCAGACGGTGTCGCAGTCCACCAACCCGGCCGCGCATTCGCAGGTCCGCGCCGTGCAAACGGCCCCCGGAGGACAGGCGTTCGCGCACGACCCGCAGTGGTCCGAGTCGGTGCGCAGGTCGGCGCAGACGTCGCCGCAGAGCGTCTCTCCGGCGCCACATGCCGAGCATGTCCCGCCCCGGCACTCCTCGGCCGGCCCGCACGCGTTCCCGCAGCGTCCGCAGTGGTCGCGATCGGCGTCGGGATCCACGCAGACGCCGGAGCAGCGGATCTCGCCCGCGGTGGGATATCCGCCGTCGTCGCCGCCGTCGTCGTCACCCGCGACGTCGGGCGTCGTCCCCCCTCCTTCGCCTCCGCACCCGCCGAGCGGCGTGGCGCACAGGACGAGCAGGGAACCGAGGATCCGGGCGTTTGACGTTGTCATGAGGATCTCCTTCCTTCCCGGCCGCTCGACGGACCCGCGGCCGGACGCACCCCGACATCTGTTTGCTATTTGCCGGGCCGCGCTGCTTTCTTTCTTGCCGGGCCGCGCTGCTTTCTTTCAACAGCGACCCGCCACACTGGGACACGAGCTGACCGCGCGCCGGAGCCGCGCGAATAGGGTCGCGCGGATGCCCCGGCGCCGACCAACCCGTCACCGGCGACGGGCCGGAGTGCATGGGGCGTCACGCCGCGCCGGCGGCATCGATTGCGTCGATGGCGGAGAGCATCTCCTCCACGATCCTCCAGCGGCCCGAACGGCTACCGGCTGCCTTCACTCGTCGGCCGCCGCAAGCACGGCCGTGACGGGGAGCATCCCGTCGGTGGCCAGGGCGACGGCGATGGCGGTCGCGGTGGCCGGGACGTCGGCGAGCGTCAGGCGCGTGCCGGGCGTCACGGGGAAGACCCGCGCGCCTGCGACCGGGTCGAGCAGCGCCACGCGCGCCGAGAGGCTCGCGCCGGCAGTGCGGCCAACTCCGGCAGACGTGCGGCCGGGCGGTCCCCCCCCGGTGAACGGATACGAGAGGAAGGAAGTCCGTCTCTTCTCCACCTGGCGCCTTTGCGTTGATGATCCGGCGCATGGCGCCCTACACGCTCCGCACCATCCGGAACCCGATCGACGTGACGACGTAGTCCTCGACGTGGCCGAAGCGGTCGGCGGACCGGCAGACATCCTCCGGCATGTTCCACGCGCCGCCCTTGACCACCCGCCGCCGCTCCTTCTCGATGAACCACGACGAGCACCAGTTGCGGATCGTCCCGGCCATGTCCCGCACGCCGTACGGCGATTCATCCAGGGGGAACGCCCCCGCCGGCTCCACCTTCGGAGTCCCCGGCCGCGAGTAGCGCATCTTGCAGAACGTCGGGTCGAAGCGATTGCCCCACGGATAGAAGCGGCCGTCCGCGCCGCGCGCCGCCTTCTCCCACTCGGCTTCCGTGGGCAGCCGCCACGGCAGGCAGTCGCGCTGCGAGCGCCACCGGCAGTAGGCCTCCGCGTCCTCGAACGAAACCCCCAGCACGGGGAACTCCGCGTTCCACTCGTCCCCGTCCGCGTCCCGCTCGGGCACCGCGAACGATCCGTCCGGTTCGGGCTCCCAGTAGGGCCGCGCCTTGCGCGCCCTGCGCGGGGCACGGCGGAGCGCCTCCGCGGGATCGACCGCTGCCAGCGAATTCAGGAACTCGACGTACTCGCGGCACGTCACGCTGGTCCTGCCCGCGACGAAGCCGTCCAGGTGCAGCCACTGCTTCGGCAGGGCGCGTTCGCACGCCGGGTCGCCTCCGAATATGAATTCGCCGGGAGGCACGTAGGCGAAGCCGGCGCCGATCGCCTGGTCGGGCGGCAGCGGCACGCGCAACCGGGCGTGTTCGCCGCGCCGCAGCAGCACCGGCGCCGGCACCGGCCGGCACCCGGGCCGTTCGAGCGAGACGATGTAGCTCCCCATCGGCAGATGGATGTCGTCCGCCGGCGTCGTTCCGGACCATACGGGATCGCCCGGCTGCAGGCGGAACTCCTTCTCGATGCAGGGCCGCGCCGTCACCGACGCGCCGGTAGGCCGGGTCCGGACCGACAGCAGCGAAGCGCCCTCCAGATCGGCCCGGAACCGGCCGTCGTCGTACTGCTCGACGAGCTGCCTGTAGAACAGCGCCTCGTCGACCCGCGCGTTCCACTCGGCCTCCACGAACCGCTGCCAGTAGTGCCGCGCCAGCAAGGCGCGGGCCTCCGCGTGGTCGGGACACCCCTCGACCGCCTGGCGAAGGCGCCCGAGGGCGGCGTTGAGCGCCTCGGCCGCCTCGTGTTCCACCCGCACCACCTGATCCTCGATGCGCCACAGCGGCGCCTTTCGGTCGATCGGCTCGTGCGGCTCGATCTCCTCCCGCAACTCCGCCGCGACACGACGGAGTCCCGCGGTCCTGCCGAGCAGCCCGGCGTGCTCGTCCAGCAACGCCTCGGCGACCGCAACGTGTTCGGCGGCTTCCCTCGTCCGCCGGTCCCGCTCCATGGCGCCCGTGATGAACGCCTCCACCGCCAGGTACACGTCGCGGGCGCTTGCGTACCGGGCCTCCTTGCGCTTGGCCATCGCGCGGAGGCAGATCGCCGCCAGGTCTGGCGGCACCGGGTCGCCGTCGATCGAGCGATCCAGGACGGGGTCGGGGCCGGCCACCACCCATGCGATCGTCTCCATCGGCGTGCGTCCCTGGTACGGCGGGCGTCCGGCGAGAACCTGGTACAGGACGGCGCCGAGCGAATAGACGTCCGATCGGACGTCCATCTCGTCGTGACGCCCCATGGCCTGCTCCGGCGGCATGTATTCCGGCGTCCCGAGTATCATCCCGACGGCTGTCCCGCCCGCGATTCCGGGGCCGCTGGGCCGGAAAGTCGGCAGGTCGGGCGTCGCCGGGACGACCTCGCGATCGAGCGACGGCTCCCCCAGCAGCTTCGCTATCCCCCAGTCCATCACGAAGACCTCGCCGAAGGACCCGACCATGATGTTCTCCGGCTTGATGTCGCGGTGCAGGATGCCGTTGGCGTGCGCGAAATGGACCGCCATGCAGACCTGCTGGAAGACGCCGAGCAGGCGCAGGCGACTGTGCTCCCGGCGAGTCTCCGGGTCGCCGGACGCGACGGCGTGCAGGATCGACGCCAGCGACCTGCCACGGACGCGCTTCATCGAGAACGTGAGCGTCCCGTCGGGGAGGCGCCCCAGCGCGTGTACCGGGACGATGTTCGGGTGCTCCAACCTGCCTGTGATCCGAGCCTCGGCCAGGAAGCGCGCCCGGATCTCCGGGTCGTTCTCCAACTCCCGGTGCATCACCTTGAGGGCCACCGTGCGCCCGATCACCGGATCGGACGCCAGGAGGATCCTGCCCATGCCGCCCGCGGCGATCTCCGCCTCGATCCGCACGTCCACGCAGGCGGCTTCCTCGGGCACGTCCTGGTCGATCGGCCCGGCCGAAGCCGCAATCAACGACCGCGACCCCGACGCCGGCGGGGAGCCGGCCTGTCGCCCCGCGAGATGCGGAGAGACGCCCAGGACAGTCCCCGACGTCGAGATTTCGGCAGGCGATGTCGCCGGCTTCTTCAGGTCAACGGGACGGTTTCCCGGCATCGTCCCTCCGGACGGGCAAGAGTGTCGCGGGCGGAGACCTAACGGCACGACCTGACACACGCCGCCTCGCCCGGACGACTCGCCAACCGTTGGGCCAGCATAGCGATACGGCCGTTGGGCGGCAAGCCGGCGCCCGAGCCGACGGCGGCACGCATCGTGCAGGCTGCTGTGGGGCGCGCGGGCTGGCGCGAGGGGCGATGGTGGAGTAGGCTGGCCCACGGAGGAGGAAGGAACATGCATCTCTTCAGGTTGCTGGGCATGGCGGCATTCGTGGCCGGTCCCGTGGCGGCGGGGTTGTTCGCCGCCTGCGTGATCGACGACGACGTGGTCTACATGGGGGACGGCGACACGGGGACGCCCGATGTGGGCTGGGACGGTGGCGAGACCGAGAACGCCAGGTGCATCGGCGGCTGCACGATGGAGCCCTCGGCGGACTACTCGTGCGACACGAGCCTCGCTTGCGATGCCGACTGCGCCGGCGACTGGGACTGCAACGAAGGGTTGGCCGGGGGCGGCGATGCGGGTCCTCCGGGCGGCGATGCCGACGCAGGCGAAGGTGATGTCCGCGACGACGAGTCGTGCACGACCCGAGGCGGCGGCACGACGATCGAAGCCGCCGAGCGGATCGCCATGGGGTCGGCCCAGGTCGACCTGATCGCGTGCCCGACCGTGTCGTCGTGGTTCCGGTTCGAGGCGGCGACCGATGAATCGTTCGCGGTGGAGATCATCCCGGAGGCCGGCGAGATCACGCTACGGGTCTACGGCGATGCCGATGCCGGGGTCATGGATGCCGCCGACCTGACCGGGGCCGGGGAATTCAGGGCGACTGCGGCGCCGGGCGGGACGTTCTTCCTCCGCATCCGCGCCGTCGGCGCCGATCCGGTCGAGTACTCGCTGCGCCTCTACGAACCACCCGCTGGGGACTGATCGATCTGCTGGATGGTGTTCGGACAAGTCGGACGTGTCCGACGCGTCCGAGGGGTGACGCCGTCAGGTCTACTTCTCCACGGGGGGGTCGTCGGCGGGCGCCGTGGTCGGACCGGCCGTGTCGGCGGTTGGGACGGTCGCAGCGGTCGGCTGCGGTCCCGCGGCGGCGGCCGGTTTCGGGGCGGCGGGTTTCGCGCCGCTGCCCGGCTTCGGAGCGATCAACAGGAACATCGTCCTGGCCTCCATGCGGGAGTCCTGCTCCATGACGGCCTCGTCCTTGAGTTCCGCGACGATCCGTTCCAGGAGCCTCTTGGCGACCTCCGGGTGCGCCATCTCGCGACCCCGGAAGCGCACCGTCACCTTGACCTTGTCGCCCTCGGCCAGGAACCGATGGATGTGCTTCATCTTGAAATCGTAGTCGTGGTCGTCGGTCTTCGGGCGGAACTTGATCTCCTTGACGGAGATCACGGTCTGGCGTTTGCGCGCCTCGTTCTCCTTCTTCTTCTGTTCGTACTTGAACTTCCCGAAGTCCATGAGCCGGCACACGGGCGGCGCCGCCTTCGGGTTGACCTCGACGAGGTCGAGGCCGGCCTGGACCGCCTTGGAATACGCCTCGGCGGAACTCATGACGCCGAGCATCGAGCCGTCGCCGCCGATCAGGCGCACCTCCGGAGCGCGGATTCTCAGATTCACCCTGACGGTCGGCTCGGCGACCTCCAGATCCCTCGGTCTTCTGCGCAGCACCAGGTTCTTTCCTCCCTGCCTTCTAGGCGCCGTCGTCGCGGGCGAGGCCGAGCGGCGGCGGCGCCGATTCCGCTGCCAGCCTGTCGAGGAATCCCCCCAGAGGGATCGTTCCGAGTTCGCCTTCGGCGCGCGAGCGCGGCGTGACGGTGCGCTCGGCCGCCTCGCGGTCGCCGACCACCACGACGTAGGGGAGCCGCTGCATGCGCGCCCTTCGGATCTTCGCCCCGAGCTTGTCCGCGCCGTCGTCGATCTCGACGCGCAGCGACCGATCGCGGCACAGGCGGCCGATCTCCCGCGCGTACGCCGCGTGCCGTTCGCTGACCGTCAGCACCGCCGCCTGCACCGGCGCCAGCCAGACCGGGAAGGCGCCGGCATGGTGCTCCACCAGAATGCCGAAGAACCGCTCGATGGAGCCGAGCAGCGCGCGGTGGATCATGACCGGTCGCGGAAGCGTCCCGTCGGGGGCGGCATACGCCAGGTCGAAGTTCTCCGGCTGAATGAAGTCGACCTGGATCGTGCTGCACTGCCAGTAGCGGCCCAGCGCGTCCCGGATCTGGATGTCGATCTTCGGGCCGTAGAACGCCCCGCCGCCCTCGTCGACGCGGTACTGCGTTCCGGTCCCCTCCATCGCGGCCCGCAATGACCGCTCGGCCTCGTCCCACAGGCCCGGATCCCCGACGCTCTTCGGGGGCCGCGTCGACAGGACGAGGCGAAGGTCCTCGAAGCCGAACGCCCGCAGGATCGCCATCGAGAAGGTCAGCGTCCGTCGGATTTCCGCGTCGAGGTGTTCGCGCCGCATGAAGAGGTGGGCGTCGTCCTGCGTGAAGCCCCGGACCCTGAGCAGCCCGTGAAGCTGCCCGGAACGCTCGAAACGGTACACCGTCCCCATCTCCGCCCAGCGCAGCGGCAGTTCCCGGTACGACCGGAGCCTCGACCGGTAGATCTCGATGTGGAACGGGCAGTTCATCGGCTTGACGATGTAGGGGTTGCCGTCGACGTCCATCGGCGCGTACATGCTGTCGGCGTAGAAGTCGAGGTGCCCGGACCGCTTCCAGAGCCCCGCGCGTCCGATGTGCGGCGAGTAGACCAGGTCGTAGCCGTGCGCCAGGTGGGCCGCCCGCCAGTAGTCCTCGATCCGGCTCCTGACGAACGCCCCCTTGGGGTGCCACAGGACCAGCCCCCCGCCGATCTCGTCGCTGACCGAGAACAGGTCCAGCTCCCGGCCGAGCCGCCGGTGGTCCCGCTGCTTGGCCTCCTCGATGCGCGCGAGGTGCTCGGCCAGCGCCTTGGCGTCGAAGAACGCCGTGCCGTAGATGCGGCTGAGCATCCGGTTGCGCTCGTCGCCCCGCCAGTACGCCCCCGCCACGCCGGTGAGCTTGAACGCCTTGACCCAGCCGGTCGAAGGAACGTGCGGACCCGCGCACAGGTCGACCCAGCCGCCGTGCCGGTACAGAGTGATCGCCTCGGACGGATCGATCCCTTCGATGATCTCCAGCTTGTACTGCTCGCCGGCCTCCCCGAAGAGCCGCCGGGCCTCGTCACGCGATACTTCGACCCGCTCCATCGGAGCGTCGCGAGCCGCCACCTCGGCCATCTTCGCCTCGATGGGCGGAAGATCCTCGTCGGTGAACGCGCCGTCCGGGCGGTCGAAGTCGTAGTAGAAGCCGTCCTCGGTCGCCGGACCTATCGTCACGCGGGTGCCGGGGTGCAGCTGCTGGACGGCATCGGCCATGACGTGCGCGGCGGTGTGTCGCAGCAGCCGTAGCGCCCCCGGATCCGCCGCCGGCAGCGGCTCCGCCGCGGAATCCGGAGCCACGCGGGTCGCCAGGTCGACGATCTCGCCGCCGATCCTGGCGCCCACGGTGTCCTTCCCCAGCTCACCGCGGCGCAGGAGCAGCTCGCGCACCGTCGGCCGAACGGAGTTGCCGGATCCGGAACTCATGCGGAGGGACAGCTCGCCGGCCGCGTTGGCGTTGCAGTAGGCGCGGGCGGGATTGAACCGCCGACCCCTACCGTGTCAAGGTAGTGCTCTCCCGCTGAGCTACGCGCCTGCATCGCGAACACCTCTCTATCGCCGACCCGCCGGACAAGTCAATAACAGCAGTTAGCAGTTAGCAATTAGCAATTAGCGGTCAGGAGTCAGCGACGGATTCCTGAATGCCGAATGCCGAATGCCGAATGCTCCCTTGCATACATCGCCTCGATCCGGTCGGCGTAGCGCTTCTCGATCTCGGTCCGACGCAGCCGCGCCGCCGCCGGGTCCGCATGCGACGGCCGGCTCCCGAGATCGGGAACGACGGCGAACGCCCGCACGGCCTGGAACGGATCGAGCCTCCTGTTGCAGTCCGTGATCGCGTCCTCGATCATGGCCCGGATGGCCGGATGATCTTCCATCTCCTCGGGCGGTCCGATGATGATCCCTTCGAGCACCGCCGCCTTCGCGATCTCCCTCGGTTCGAGCGCGATCAACGCGACGAGGTACGGTCGCCGGTCGCCGACGACGACGACGTCGCGCACGAGCGGGACGTCGCGGATCAGCGATTCGACCTGTCTGGGCGACACGTTCTTGCCGCCCTCGGTGACGATGATGTCCTTCTTCCGCCCGGTGATCCGCAGGACGCCGTCGTGTTCAAGGACGCCGAGGTCGCCCGATCGAAGCCAGCCGTCGGCGTCGATGACCTCGGCGGTCGCCTCCGGGTCGTCGAGGTAGCCGCGCATCACGTTGCGCCCGCGGAACAGGATCTCCCCGTCGGCGGCGATCCCGATCTCGACGCCGCCGGCCGGCCTGCCGACGGCGCCGGGCCGCCGTTCGCCCGGCCTCGTGAAGGTCGTCAGCGCCGTCCCTTCCGTCATGCCGTAGCCTTCCTGCACCGGGATGCCGATCGACTCGAAGAACTCCCGCGTCGAGTCGTCCAGCGGCGCGCCGCCGGATACGATGAACCGGAGCCTCCCGCCGAGGCGCTCGCGCAGGCCGCGCCACACCAGCCGGTCCGCCGCCTCGCGCCGGACGGCGGCGAGGGTCCGACCCACGAAGCTCGTGGCGCGGGCATCTTGCCCGCAATTGTCCGTCGTCCCGCAGGCCCACGCCAGCGCGGCGCGGCGCCAGGACGGTCCGGAGGCCGCCTCGCGGTCGAGCCCGCGGCGGACCGCCTCCAGGAACCTGGGGACGGCGATCAGGAAGTCGGGGCGCACGTCGCCGGCGTCGCGGAGCACGGAGCGGCGGTCTTCGGTGAAGGCGACGGCGAACCCGACCTGCACCGCCGTCCAGACCAGCAGGCGCGGGTACACGTGGGCGAGCGGCAGGAAGAGCAGCGTGCGATCCTCGGCCGTGACGGAAAGCTCGGCGCCGAGCGTCGCCGTCGTGAAGGCGAGGTTGTCGTGCGTGAGGACGGCGCCCCGCATGTCGCCGGCATCGGATGCCGTGAAGATGATCGTGGCCGGGTCGTCGGGCCGGAGCGCCTCTCTGCGGCGGCCGATCTCGTCGCGTGCGCCGCGCCGCAACTCGGCGGCGCCCATGTCCGTGAACTCGTGCAACGGCGACAGGGCGCCCGCCGGGGCGCCGACGGCCATCTCCCCGAGCGATACCTCCAGGCGGCCGCGGGCGTCCGAGCCGGCGAGGTGCGAGACCGGATCGAACGCGACGATCCGCGAGATCGGGCCGCCGGGGGCCAGCGCGGCAAGCAGCTTCTCCCCCTGCACCGGATCCTCGACGAACGCAACCCGCACGTCCGCTCTCCGGACGATGTCCATCGCCCCGCCGGAGGTGATCGCCGGGTGCAGCGGGACGACCACCCCGCCCGCCAGGAACGTCCCGAACTCGACCTCGACCCACTCGGGCCTCGACCGCGCCAGGATCCCCACGGCCCGCCCGGGCCGCACGCCGGCCGCGCACAGCCCCGCCGCGATCGACATTGCGCGTTCGGCGAACGCCCCCCACGAACGCCACCGCCAGCCGCCCGGGGTCCTCTCGCCGAGCGCGTCTCGGCCGGCGCGCAGGGCCGCCCGCTCGATCAACAGATCGGGCAGCAACGTCATCGGATCACCGCGCTCTTTCAAGGGTTCTCGGACCGGTTCACGCGGAAGCCATCTTCAAAGAGGTAGTAGCTCAGAACATCAGCGCGAAGGCGAAGGCCGCGTCGATGTTGAAGGAGAAGAATCCCGGCGTGCCGGCGAACATGATGTTCATCCCGAGATCCCCGCCGACTCCGATCATGTCCGTGACCATGTACAGGTACGTGCCGCCGAAGGCGAACGTGCCCATGCCCGACAGCTTGTAGAACGGCTCGTACTTCTTCTGGCCGTCGGACAGCGGAATGTCGGGCCGGTCGTCGCACTGCCCGTCGGGGATGCCCTCGGGGCCGGTCAGGTCTCCATTCCTGCAACCTTCGTCGATGAACGTCACCGGGAAGATCATGTGCGTTATCAGGCCGGCACCGCCGCCGAGGAAGACGCCGAGATGATGTTCGGGGCCGCTCAGGAGGAAGTAGCTGAGCCGGCCTTCGACGAGCCACGGGAAATCGTTCCCGAACGGGAAGTTCGTCCGGAAGTTGGCGCTCACCGCCAGCTCCGGGATGATGAAATACCCCAACCCGATGCGGACGGCGCCGCCCGAGAAGGCGAACCCCGTGGCGATCGGCACCTGCTGCTGGCCGCCGGGCTGGTTGCCGTCGGGGCCGTGCAGCCGCTCGCCCGTAAGAGGATCCGTGTACCACCTCGGCTCCTTGGCGGTGCCGGTGGCGATCCCGAGGCCGACGCCGGCGTTGAGCTGCAGGAAGAGGCCGATGCGATCGGTCGTGGAGCCGTCACCGCTGACGTCGATCTCCCGCGCCTTGCAACAGCCGGCGAGGCAGATCTCGTGGGAGAGGCAATCGTCGTTGAAGGTGCACGAACGCTCGCAGGCGACGCCTCCGCACGGGATGCCGGGCGGGCACTCGCTTCCGCGGCCGGTCCCGTCGGGCCCGCAGTCGGGGGCCTGGCTGCCGTCGGGGCGGGTCGGGAAGAGACCCCGGATCGTCTGCACCATCATCACCCGGTGGGGCTGCTCCTGGCTCCCCTCGAAGGCGAGCGGCGACCCGCTCGGATCCGCAACCATGATGTAGTAGTCGAATGACTGGGGCTGCAGGATCGTGCAGGGGATCTCCACGTAGTAGCCGGCGCCGGCCCTCCCCATCTCCCGCCGCTGGTACGCGACGTCGCCCGGAGCCCGGAAGAACGCGAACACGCCGCCGATGCGCACGGACGGGTTTACGTCCACGTAGATCGGCACCGGGTGGTTCCAGAGCTGCTCGGCGACCGGCGTGTGCCGCATCACCGGCATGACCGGCGCGGGCGGGCCGCAGGTGCCGTTCGGTTGGAGCACGGTGCCCGGCGGGCAGGTCGGTGCGGGCGCGGCGCAGGTGCCGTTGGGCTGGAGCACGGTGCCCGGCGGGCAGGTCGGCATGGGCGCGGCGCAGGTGCCGTTCGGTTGGAGCACGGTGCCCGGCGGGCAGGTCGGGGCCATGGGTGGCGCGCAGGTGCCGTTCGGTTGGAGCACGGTGCCCGGCGGGCAGGTCGGCGCCATGGGTGGCCTGCAGGTGCCGTCCGTCTGGAGCACGGTGCCTGGCGGGCAGGTTGGCGGCGGCGGCGGGGGGACCCGCTGGCGCGCCTGTCTGATTACGGCGTCGATGTCGGGTCCGCCCCACGCCTGGGGCACCACGACGTTCGGGTTGAGCCCGAGGGCGCTGACGAACATCTGGACGGCCTTGGTCTCTTCGCCCATCCAGACGTGGATCACGCCGCGCAGCGCGTAGGCCAGCGCGGCCGTGTTTCCGCCCAGGCGCTGCTGCTGGACGATCCGGATCGCCTGGTCCACGTGGTTCTGGGCCGCGCCGATGTCGAGGAACTGCTCGTAGGCCTGCTGGGCCTGCTGGAGCAGTCCGCCCACTTGCTGCTCGGCGGTCTGGCCGCGCGCCGCCGGGGCATGGGCGGCCACCACCGATATCGCCACGACAACCGACGCCAAGCTAACGCGCGAACAACCGTGATTCATCACCTAACTCCGTCCCCATCGTCGGGGATTCCGACCCTCGCAGCGTGCCGCTACCGTCTCCCGCGACGCCCGGACCGGATCTCCTGGGAGGGGAGATCGCACGGGCGCTGCCATTCCACGTCGGTCCTCATGAACTCGACCCGCCGGTTCTTGGCCCGGCCCAGGTCGGTGCGGTTGTCGTCGACCGGGCAGGTTTCGCCGAAGCCGGCGGAGGTCAGCCTCCATTCCGCGATGCCCTGCCGCGCCAGGTAGTTCCTGACCGAGGCGGCCCTGCGGATCGACAGTTCGAGGTTGTAGTTGTCGCGGCCTCGGCTGTCGGTGTGGCCCTGGATCTCGATCGTGATGTTGGGGAAGTCCCCCAGGATCTGGGCCACCGTGTTCAGGATCTGGTACGAGTCCGGCTTGATCACGTCCTTGTTGTACTCGAAGTGCACGGTCTGCGTGATGACAATGTGCGTGGTCGTCACCACCGCTCCGACGTACACCCGCGGGCAGCCCGGCGGATCGCCGTCCAGCGGCCCGGCCTCGTTGGGGCACGGGTCGTTGACGTCGAGCAGGGTATCGGAGTCGTTGTCCGCGTCCGGGCACCCGTCGTCGTCCTGCCAGCCGTCCGGGTCCTCCGGGTCGTTGATGCAGCGGTCCGTCGCGTCCGGGATCCGGTCCAGGTCGTTGTCGGGTTCCGGACACCCGTCCTGCTGCTCGTAGCCGTCCGCGTCCTCGGGATCGACCACGCACTGGTCGCGGGAGTCCGGGATCGTGTCCCCGTCGGTGTCCTGGTCTTCGGGGCAGCCGTCGGCATCCTCCCAGCCGTCGTAGTCCTCGGCCGCGTCGGGACAGGCGTCGGCGTCGTGGCATATCCCGTCGCCGTCGCGGTCGATGCAATCGGGTTCGACGATCACGGCGCCGCGCGGCGCGCACCGGTCCGGCGGGGAGAGTTCCAGGGCGGCGGCGGCGTTGCGCACGGCGACGCCGTAGTGCATCTCCGCCCGGCTGAGATATCCCTCGCCCAGTTCCAGCAGGGCGAACCGGTGATGGCTCTGGGCCAGGGCGAGTTCGCGCGGCGCGCAGTTGTACGCGCCGTTGCGCTCGGCCTGCTCGAACTTGTCGCGCACGGCGTCGAGCTGTCCGCGCAGGCGCGTGCCGGCGGCGCACGACGCCGCGGCCATGCCGGCCGCCGCGAGCGTCCCCAGAATCACCGATCGGCCGGTGAATGGCGGGATGATACGGCGCATCCTAGCGCCCTTCCTCGCGCCGTCGCTGGACGGCGATGTCCCGGGCCTTGCGGGCGTACTCGCGCGCCAGGCGCCCCATGTCGGCGGCCGCCTGGTAGTCCGCCTGTCCGACTTCCTCCCGCGCCTTCCGCAGATGTTCCAGAGCGTACGTGTACTCGTACGGGGCGAGCCAGCAGTCCCTCGTCCGCCGGCACTCCTCCCAGCAATCGTCGGCGCGCGCGCAATCCGTCTCGCCGTCCGGCGGCCCTGCGCCGGCGACCTCCGCCTCCGCGATCGCCTCGTGCGCCCCGAGGATCACCGCGCCGTACTCGACGGCGCCGCACGATGCGGTGAGCACAGCGAACGCTGCGATGCAGAACAAGCGGCCGATCGTTCGACGCATGGCGTTCAACACCTACCCTCGAGCCTGCAAGGCAGCGGGAGACTACTGGATTCACGATCCGGGGGTCAACCAATTAGTCGGGGGTCGGGGGTCCTGTTCTCCCGCCCGCCGACCGCCGCCCCCCGTTCCTTGTCGGCTGTGCTATAGCATGCGCGATGCCCCCGCCCGCCGACCGCCGCCCCCCGACCCCCGAACGGTACCGCTTCCTGCTGGCCGAGATGGCCAGGCACGACCACCTGTACTACGTGCTCGACGCGCCGGAACTGTCGGATCGGGAGTACGACGCGCTGTACGACGAGTTGCGCGCGATCGAGGCGGCGCGGCCGGAGTGGGTCGATCCGGCCTCGCCGACGCGGCGCGTGCCGGGGGGCGTGCGTGCGGGCCTGCGGCCGGTGTCGCGTCAGAGGCCGATGCTGTCGCTGGAGAAGGCGACTGGCGAGGCGGATGTCCGCGAGTTCGACCGGCGGGTGCGGGATCTGCTCCCGGGGGGCACGCCGATCGAGTACGCGGTCGAGCCCAAGATCGACGGGGCATCGATCGAGGTGACGTACCGCGACGGCCGGTTGGCCCTGGCGGCGACGAGGGGCGGCGGGGACGTCGGCGAGGACGTCACCGAGAACGTCAGGACTATCCGCATGCTTCCGCCGGCGATCGGTTTTCCCGGGACGCTGGTGCTCCGCGGCGAGGTGTACATCCGCTCGGCCGACCTGGACGCCGTCAACGAAGCCCGGCGCGCGGAAGGGGAGATCGAGTTCGCCAACCCGCGGAACGCCGCGGCGGGGTCGCTCAGGCTCCTCGACCCGTCCGCATCCGCCCGCCGGCCGCTCAGGATCGCTTTTTGGGAGATGCTCGAAGCGACGGGTGAAACGCCCCAGTCCCACACGGATGCGCTGGCATGGCTGGCCTCGCTGCGCCTGCCCGTGCAGACGATCCTCCACCGGTGCGCGACCGTGGACGACGTGCTCGGCCGTCTCGCCGGGATCGGGGCCGCGCGCCGGCATCTGCCGTACGAGATCGACGGTGCGGTCGTGAAGGTGGATCGGTTCGACCTGCGCGAGCGCCTCGGCGCCACGGCGCGGGCGCCCAGATGGGCGTTGGCGTTCAAGTTCGCCGCGGAGCGCGCCGTCACGAAGCTGCTGGAGATCCGCGTGCAGGTCGGCCGCACCGGCGTGCTCACCCCGGTCGCGACGCTCGAACCGGTCAGGCTCGCGGGCACCACCGTGTCCCAGGCGTCGCTGCACAACGAGGACATCATCGCGCAGAAGGACATCAGGGTCGGCGACACCGTCGTCGTCGAGAAGGCGGGAGAGATCATCCCGCAGGTCGTGGAGGCGGTGACGTCCGGGCGGACCGGCGATCCGCCGAGGTTCGCGATGCCGCGGGAGTGTCCCGCCTGCGGGGCGCCGGCGCTGCGCGCCGAGGGAGAAGCGGCTCGCAGGTGCGCGAACCCGGCGTGCCCCGCGCAGCGCAGCGCCGCGCTCCTGCACTACGCGGGTCGCGACGCCATGGACATCGACCACCTCGGCCCCGCGATCGTGGACCAGCTCGTGGAGAAAGGCCTCGCGCGGGAACCGGCCGACCTGTACCGGCTGGCCGCCGCCGACCTGGCGTCGCTGGAGCGCATGGGCGACAAGTCGGCCGCGAACCTGCTGGCGGCCGTCGATGCGTCGCGCACGGGCCGCTCCTTCGACCGCCTGCTGCACGCGCTCGGCATCCCCCACGTCGGCCGGACGGTCGCCGGGACGATCGCCCGCTGCTACCCCGATGCGCGGGCGCTCCTGGCGGCGTCGCCCGACGACGTCGCCGCCAGGCTGGCGGCGGAGCACTCGATCGGGCCGAAGATCGCCGCCGGCGTCCGGTCGTTCCTGGCGCGGCCGGACACGCGCCGGATCCTTGATGGTCTGGTCGATGTCGGCGTCGAGACGGTGCACGCGCCGCCGCGGGAGTCCGGCGCCGGGCCGCTGTCGGGCCGGGCCTTCTGCATCACCGGCGCGTTGTCGCTGCCGCGCGAGCGGATCCACGAGATGCTCCGGCTCCGCGGGGCCGAGATCCACGAGACGGTCAGGAAGGGGACGACCGACCTCGTCGCGGGCGAGAAGGTCGGCAAGACCAAGATCGACAAGGCGCGCAAACTGGGCGTCCGGGTGTTGAACGAGACGGACCTGTGGAGCCTGATCCCCGCGGACGAGCGTGGGGCGCCCGGAACGTAGGAGCAGGTGCGTTGAGAAGGCGAAAGGTCAAAGGCAAGAAGGAGGAGGGTTCACCGCCATGTGTGACAATCATTCGTGGACGTGGACGTGGACGTGTGCGGCTGTCGCTCTGGCCGGCTGCCCCATGCCCCCGGGGCCGGCGACGCCGGCGCCGCGATGCGTCGCCGCGACGGACGACCCGGCGGGCCGCGGCGAGGGAATGTGGCCGGTCGGGATGTTGGGCGCGCTCGACGAGGAGGATCTCCGGGCGCGCGGCCTCGCAATCCCGCTCGGCGATCTCTGGACCGACGGCGCGGGCGGCCTGGCGCAGGCCGCCGTCGCCTTCGGCGGAGGCTGCTCGGCCTCGTTCGTCTCTCCGGACGGCCTCATCGTCACGAACCACCACTGCGCCTTCCGGACGATCGCGAGGAATTCGACGCCCGAGCGGAACATCGTCGAGGACGGGTTCATCGCCGCCTCGCGCGCCGAGGAGCTTCCCGGCCGGGGGACGAAGATCCAGGTGCTCCGGTCGTGGGCCGATGTCACCGACCGGATCGTGCGCGGCCTGCCGGAGGAGCCGCTCGAACGCATCCGAGGGATCCTGCGACGCGAGGCGGAGGTGGTGGCCGAGTGCGAGGCCGACGCCGCGATGCGCTGCCACGTCGCGCGCTTCAACGACGGCGTGGGGTACGTCGCCCCGGCGGGCGGCGAGGGGCCGGCCGAGCGCCGGTTCGTCCTGTTCCGCGCGTTCGAGGTGCGGGACGTTCGCCTTGTCGCGGCCCCGCCGCTCTCGGTCGGCGAGTACGGCGGCGAGGCGGACAACTGGCGCTGGCCCCGCCACACGAACGACTTCGCCTTCCTGCGCGCCTATGTCGCCCCGGACGGCGGCTCGGCGGACTACGCGGAGGAGAACGTGCCGTACCGCCCGGCGCATCGGCTCGCGGTCTCGACCGAGGGCGTCGCGGCCGGCGATCTCGTTTTCGTGATGGGCTACCCGATCCGGACCGATCGGCGCCTGACGGCGGCGGAGATCGAGGAGCAGCGGGATTGGTACTACCCGCAGCGCCTGGATCTGCTGGGCGAGTGGATCGCGGAGCTGGAGGCGGCGGCGGAGCGGTCGGAGGATGCGCGGATCCGCGTGTCGTCGATGCTGAAGGCGGTTCACAACGGGCGGTCGCATGCGAGCGGGGTCCTCCAGGCGATGCGCCGCAACCGGCTGCTCGATGCGCGACTTGCCGAGGAAGCGGCGTTCCTGGAGCGCCTCCCGGCCTATGGGGCCGCGCTGGACGGCATCGCGGCGGCGATCGCCGGGCGGCAGGCGACGCGCGACGCCGACGAGATCCTGCGCTACCTCCCGAAAGGCAGCCAGGTGTTCGGGTTCGCCTGGACGATCGTGAAGTGGGCGATGGAGCGGGCCAAGCCGGACGGCGACCGCGAGCCGGGGTTCCAGGATCGCGACGAGCGGGACATCCGCACGGCGATGCGGGAGGCCCAGGCGAGCCTGGACCTCGATGCCGACCGGATGGTCCTCGCCATGCTGCTGCGACGCGCCGCGGCCCTGCCCGAGGGCCGGCGGATCGCCGGGCTGGATGCGGTGCTGGGCGCGGAGCCGTCGGCCGAGGAGATCGACGCCTTCGCGCGGCGGGCGTACGGCCGCACGGCGCTCGGCGAGCCGGACGGCCGGCTCGCGACGTTCGGGCGCGGCCTCGAGGAGATTCGCGGCTCTGACGACGAGATGGTGCGGCTTGCACTGGCCCTCGCACCGGCGATGGATGCGCAGATCGACCGGGCCAGACGGCTCGACGAACGTCTCGCGGCGCTGCGGCCGGTCGTCGTCGAGGGTCTCGCGGCGTTCCGCGGCCGGCCGCCGTACCCGGACGCGAACAGGACGCTGCGCCTGACGTTCGGGGCGGTGCGCGGCTACGTTCCGGCCGACGGCGCCGTCCACGCCCCGTTCACGACGCTGGCCGGGCTGATCGAGAAGGAGACGGGGGTGGCGCCGTTCGCGTCGCCGCCCGCCGTGCTGGAGGCGATCCGGGCGCGGAGGCTCGGACCTTGGCTCGATCCGGCGCTCGGCGACGTCCCGGTCAACTTCCTTTCGGACGCGGACACCACGGGCGGCAACTCCGGCTCCCCGGTGCTGGACGGCTCGGGGAGGCTGGTCGGCCTCCTCTTCGACGGCGTGTGGGAGAACCTGACGGGCGACTTCGCGTACAGCCCGGCGCGGTCCCGCAGCATCATCGTCGACCTGCGCTACGTGCTCTGGCACCTCGACTGCGTCGCCGGCGCCCGCGCCCTGCTCGACGAGTTGGGCGCCGG
Organism: uncultured delta proteobacterium; assembly: GCA_947085355.1. Lineage (GTDB taxonomy): Bacteria > Myxococcota_A > Polyangia > DRWM01 > JAAZOP01 > CAMTWF01. The sequence continues at coordinate 15,532 of CAMTWF010000208.1, read as the reverse complement.
CGGGGAGCGATCCTGCCGGAATCATCCACCGTTCACGCGGGGTGGCCGGATTCGCCCGCACCGTGGAGTATCGCCTGCCCGGTGAACGGGCTCCCCGGGAGCAGTGGTTCACCGACTGCCTGCCTCGCAGCGCCGGCGGCACTGGGCGCGAGGTGCGTGGTGACCTTCCCGACATCACAAACGACGGCGCGGCAGTCTATGGCAACCATCCTGCGCTCCACGACCGCGCCATGATGTTCCGTCCCGAGCAGCTCCCGAGGACGTCACATGCCGCCGTTGTCCATCATCCCGTCGCTTCCCCCACCGTCCATTCCGGCGTCGCTCATGCCTTCCACACCCTCCATCCCCACGTCGCTCATCGCGTCACCGTCGCCCATCCCGCCGTCACCCATCGCGTCGCCACCCTCCATGCCGTCGGGAATCGCGTCGCCACCTGCTTCGCCATTCGGTGCATCGGACGACTCGACGTCCGCACCGCCGTCGGCGGTCCGGTCGGCGATCGTCTCATCGCCCGCGTCCCCGGTGGTCGCCTCACCGTCGCAACCGAACGCGAGGACGGCCCACAAGATGCACCCGGCCGGCAACAAGCGGTTCATTCATGCCTCCTTTGCGTTCCTCCCGGAATCTCGACGGGGGGAGACGTCACATCATCGCGCCGCAACCAAGCGCCCCATCCATGGCCTCGGCGCCGCTGTCCATCATCGAGAGGCCGGACTCCATCATCGACATCCCGGAATCGTCGTTGCCGACGTCGCCGTCCCCCATCATCCCCGCCCCCGCCCCCATCATCTCCATGCCGTCGCCCATCATGGACATAGCCGAGTCCATCGCCTCCATGCAGCAGTCCATCGAGCCCGATCCGTGCATCGACGACATTCCGCCCCGCATCATGCCCATGCCCTCGTCCATCTCGGCGCGGCCCTCGCCGACCATCGTCATGCCCTCGGCCGGCCGGCCGGCGCGGAACGTTTCCAGGCCCGTCCGCGCCGTTCCGATCCCGTGTCTCACCCGCTCCAGCGCGGCCGATATCGTGCGGCCGGCGGCGCCCATGTCGTCGTTCATGCACGACGCCGCGGCGAGCGAGAAGACCGTCGCGGCGGCCACGACGGCGACCCCGAATCGCGGAAAATTCCAACCGTTCATGTCCTTGCCTCCGATCCCAACGCGCCGGAGCCGCGTCCCGCGGACGCGGCCGGTCCGCTCCGGCCGGAAATGGCGCCCCGGCAGGCGCCTTGGAACACGACCGACCGCAAGCCCCGTGCCGGCACGGCGCGTCCCTACCTGCAGCCCTGGATGCGCGGGCCGGTCATCTCGTTGCACGAGCCCATCATCGCTCGACAGTTCGTCAGGAACGCGGCCGACGCGCCGCAGGCCGGGACGGCGCTCGCCGTCCACCCCGGCACGTAGTCGCACGTGCTCCCGGACGGGGTGCACGAACCGGCAACCGTGTACTGCCGTTCGTTCACCCCGTCGCAGTTGTAGTCGAAACGCAGCAACGGAGTGCCGCCGCACGAGTAGCCCACCGTGAAGAACGAGGTCTGCGCCGGGTTGACCCGGAAGTCGGCGTCGCAGCAGTCGTCCGGATTGTCCGCGTAGCCGGGCGGCGCGGTCGCGGCGCAGACCACGACCAGCGCGTTGCCGTAGCCGTCGCCATCCTCGTCCAGGTACCAGGAGCGCAGGCCGGTCCCCGTGCACACCCCGCCCGCGCACACGTCGGGACTCGTGCAGGCGTCGCCGTCGTCGCACGGCGCCGTGTTGGGCGGGTAGACGCAGCCGCGCGCCGGGTCGCACAAGTCGTCCGTGCAGATGTTCCCGTCCGAGCACACGAGCGGCGCCCCGGACGTGCAGACGCCACGGGCGCACACGTCCCCCACCGTGCAGGCATTGCCGTCGTCGCACGGCGCGGCGTTGGGCGGGTAGACGCAACCGCGCGCCGGGTCGCACAAGTCGTCCGTGCAGATGTTCCCGTCCGAACAGGCCAGCGTCCCCGCGGACGCACAGCCTCCGTCGCGGCAGCGATCGCCGGTCGTGCAGGCATTGCCGTCGTCGCAGGCCGCCGTGTTCGGCGGGTAGACGCAGCCCGTCGCAGGATCGCACGAGTCGTCCGTGCACGGATTGCCGTCGCCGCAGGTCCGCGCGTACCCGACGCAGACGCCGGCCGCGCAGGCGTCCCCGGTCGTGCAGGAGTTCCCGTCCGTGCACGAGGCGCCCTCGGAACGCGGCCGCAGCGAACACGCCCCGGTCGCCGGCTCGCAACGGTTGGCCAGGCACCCCGTGTCGCCCGATGGATCGCACGACACCACGGTGGACGGGTCGATCTCGCACACGTTGCGGACGCACCGGAGCGTGCCGTTACACGAATCGCCGTCCTCATAGGAGACACAGTCCGCGTCGACGATGCACTCGCAGATCGGGGTCCCCCCGCCGCAGGCCCCCGCGGCGCACGCCTCGCCCGCCGTGCAGCCGTTGCCGTCGTCGCACGCCGCGCCGTCCGCGACCGGCGTCGGGAGGCACTCCCCGGACGCGGGGACGCACCGGTTGACCAGGCACGCCGTGTCGCCCGACGTGTCGCAGGTCACGACCGTGGAGGGGTCGAAGACGCAGGTGCGGCCGACGCAAAGCGGACGGCCGTTGCACCCATCGCCGTCGTCGTACGCCAAGCAGTCGTTGTCGGTCGAGCAGATGCAGACGGGTTCGCCTCCCGCACAGACGCCTCCCGTGCACGCCTCCCCGGAGGTGCACGAGTCGCCGTCCTCGCATGGGAAACCGTCGGCGGGCGGAATGCCCGGACGGCACGCGCAGTCGACACACTGCTCGGCGCCGTTGCACGGTTCCAGGTCGGCGCAATCAAGGTCGTCCAGGCAGAGGCACGGGACGTCGCCCGCATCGTCGGTATCCCCGCCCACATCTGGGTCTCCGTCCGCGTCCCCGGCCTCGAGGTCGCTCTCCCCGTCGTCCTCCCGCGACAGATCGCTGTCGCCGTCCAAAAGCGCGTCCGGCACGTCCGCCGACGCATCGCCGCCGGAATGCGGATCCGGGTCGTTCCCGGTCGACATGCTCGAGCGCCCGCCGCAACCGTACGCGGCAAGCAGCATCGCGCACGCCGACGGCCAACCGATTCCGCGTCCTGGCCTTGCCATCCGTGCCTCCTGACTCATCCGGTTCCCCCCAAGCAACGACCACGCTGCCCGGCGGTCCGGTCGCCGGAACGCCGCACGCCGCGACCCGGGGCCACACGCCCCGCGCCCGCCTATTCCGGAATGGCGAGCGTTTCCTTGCAGAGCCATGAACCTTGCTTCCACCATGCCCCTGCCCATCTTCTTCGCGCCCTTTGCCTCCTTGGCCCGCCGTGCGAACGTCCCCGCACTCGGCGGCCGGGATGATCATCGAGGCCCTCACATTCCGGACACCATCAGCCGATACGGACCGGACGGCAAGCGGCTTTCGACGATCAGGAAGTTCAAGCCCTGGGGCAAAATCGCCGTGACCGTCGACAAGCGCATCCCGAAGCGGCAGGTGTCGTCGTCGTCGTCGCACGCGATCTCATCCGCCGCCCCGCAGCCGCCCGCGGCGAACGCGAGGATCGAATCGCAGCGGGTCGTGGAATTGCAGGTCGACACGGTCACCTCGCGCGGCCCGCACAGACCGAAGTAGTACGTTGCGTCCGGGACCCCCGACTCCGCGCAGCTCGCGCGATACCGGTCGCCCCAACCGGTGGTGTCGCCGTCGTACTCCCCGTTGCCGGCAAGCCGGCGCGCGTCCGCGCAGGCCGCACGCTGGAAACGCAGGGCGAACGGACCCGCCGCCGTCGAGTCGCCGCCGTCAACTACGACCAGGTACTGGCCGGCATCCAGCACGTCCACGAGCTGCGAACGGCGGCCCCCCGATTCGCCCGCGCACCGGTCGTCCGCGCAAAGCACCAGGCTCCCGGCGCCGGAACAGGAACCCCGGCGGAGATCGAGCACGCTGTCCCACGCGTTCCCATCGACCGTGTCCAGGTAGACGACCTCCGTCGCGTCGAGTGTGAAGCGGAACCAGACGTCCCGACCGCCCGCGCGGCCGCACCCGGCCGCGGGCTCGTGGTCGTCGCCTGCGAGGCGCGTGTCACCCGAGAAGACGCCGCCCTGGCCGAGGTCGATCGCCCCCGCGCATGTGTCATTGGGGGGCGGGGCCGTGACCTCCGGGGAATCGGAGTCGTCCGTCCCGTCCGCCACGTCCCGCCCCGACTCCCACCCGTCGGGTTCGATGTGAATCCGCTCGGGGTCGAAGCAGCCCAGGACGAGGGCCGGCACGCACCACGCGACGAGGCCGGCGGCGACCATCAGGCGGACGGAGCGGCGCGGGCGCCTCACCGGACGGCATCCTCCCGGGCATCGACATCGAGGCCCCGGGCAGCCTCCGCCGCGTAGCTCCCGCCGGGCTGCTCCGCGAGGTACGCGGCATAGCATCGCCGCATTTCGTCGATGCGTCCGGCCTCCGAGTGAAGCCGGCACAACGTGATGCGCGCCTCACCACGGAATTCCCCCGCCGGCTGCTCGGCCAAGTACCGCTCGCAGGCCGAACCGGCGAGTTCCGGCCGACCGAGGCGCCGGGCCTGCGCGGCCAGCTCCATCAGCGCAATCCCGGAGAGCGACGACCCCGGGGCGACGTCCGCCGCTTGTCGCAGCAAGTCGATGGCCTCCTCCACCAGCCCCGCGGCCATCGCCCGCTCGGCCCGGCGGAAGTAGTCGTCGGCAATGTTCGCGCTCGACTTGGCCGTCCCCGAATCCATGTCCCCGCGGCCGGCGGCCGGACGGCCGCCTCCATCGGCTGGCGCGACGACCGGCAGATCCGGCGTGACGGCGACATGGGACTCGTCGCCCACAGCCGGCACGTCGGCCGCAGCCCCGGGATCCACCGAACCCCGCAGCGGCGACGCGCTCGCCCCCCCCGGCGCCGCCTTGTCGCCGCCGGGGAAGAACAACTCCAGCGACGCCCGCCGAGTCGGGCTGAGACGGGCTGGCGCCGGAAGACCGCTGCGCCACTCGCCGTCCGCCGCGATGACCACTTCTCGATCCGCGACCCGTGCGCGGACGAGGCCGTCCAGCACCGCCACGGTGGTGCCGGAATCCCGGCCGGCGGACACGGCGAAGCGCGTGCCCTCCACGGAGACCCGGACGTCCGGGGTGACGACGTCGAACGGGATCCGCCCCGAGCGGCCATCCACGTGGACCCAGACGGTTCCCGCGGTCAACGACAACTCCCGGGGCGAGAGCACTTGCAGCGACGCCTCCGGCTCGGCGACGACCCGCACGCGCGGCGACGGCAGCAGGAAGCGGTACTCCTGCGGACCGGCGGCAGCGCAGGCCGCGAGCCGCTCCACGCCCTCCGGCACGGCGGCGGACGGCGGAGCCGACCGGAACGGCGCGAGGAACAGGGCCGTGACCGCCGCGGCGGCCAGTGAGCCGGCCGAAACCGCCATGGCGACGCGCCGGATCCGGCGGCGGCGAGCCTCTGCCCACACGGCCTGCCAGTCCGGTCGCGTCCCGCCGCGGGATCGCGCGGCCGATTGACGGGCCGCGTCGAACAGCCCGTCCACCTCGTCGCGCCCATCGCAGGGGAACGACGCATCAGGCCCGGTCATGGCGCCTCCTCGTCGCCGGACTTCCCCCGGCGTTCGGCCTCCAGGAACGCCCGGACCATCGCCCGCGCCCGGCAAGCCCTGGTGTAGACGTTGGTGACGGATGTTCCGGTCATGCGCGCCACTTCTTCCGCCGGAAGCTGCTCGCCGACGTGCAGCACCAGCGCCTCGCGCAAGCGCAGCGGAAGCGTGTCGAGCGCCCGGTAGAGCCGCTCGGCGCGCTCGCGCAACACCAGTTCCTCCTCCGGCGTCGGCCCCGCCGTCCCTGACGCCGTCGAGTGCTGCCGGGCCAGACGGGCGCCGGCGTTCCGCTGGGCGGCATCCCAGTGCTTGTGCGCCACTTTCAGCGCGATCCCGCGCAGCCAGGCCCGCAGCGGGCGGCCGGGATCGTACCGGGCGAACGAGGTCAGTGCGCGCACCAGCGTCTCCTGGACGATGTCGTCCGCCTGTGGCGAACGACCGACCAGGAAGCGGGCGTAACCCGACAAATCGTCCACTTGGGCGACCAGCAACGCCATCGCCCCTGCTCCGGCCTGCCCTCCATCTCCATCGTGTCCCTCCTTCTCCGCCACACTCGTCCCGCCCGATCATCCCCCCGCCAGTTCCCGAAGACCCGCCGTTTCCTTACACCCCGACGCGGGAGCCGAAACCCACCCACACGCTTCCCCGCCACCGCCACGCTCCAAGGGAGAACACGGTGGTCTCGCCGTGGATCAACTCGACGCCGGGCGGCAACAGGTCGATACCAAGTTCCGCGCCCACGACCAGCCACGGCAGGAGGTACCGCGCCCCCGAGATCACGAGCCCCCCGCCCGGCCGCCACCCGGAGCGCGAAGCGCCCCCGGAAGTCCACCACCCTTCGACCACGGCTTGCAGCCCGATCCGCACCCGCCACTCCCCGACCGGAATGCTCGCTCCCGCGCCGACGCGGATCGGAGCCTGGAAGAGGCGCAGCGTCTCCGGCCTCGATTCCTCGGCGAAGTGCCAGTCGACCTCCGCCTCCAGCCAGACTCCCGACGGCCACTCCACATCCAGGCGCAGGCCGAGAAGCAGGGCCCGGCTCCGGCCGCGCGACCGGTCCGAGAGGTCCGCGGAGCCGCCGGCGCGCACGGCGGCGCCAAGCCACGGGGCGACAGCACCGGCCTCGCCCGGCGGCGGTACGCCGGCCGACGCCTCACCGACGGAATCCGGCGGGTTCGGCGGGGCGACCACCGGTATCGTCGATTCGGCTGCGCCATCCGACGGGATCGGCGCAGCGGTCGTCGCCGCGGACGCCATCGGCGGAACCACCGCACCCGGAGGCGGCCCCGCGACGAACGGAGACTCGGCCAGCGCCAGAAGGTATTGGGCCGCCAGTGCCACGGTCCGGACGCGGCCCTCCGGTCCGGCGTCCTCGCCCCATCCGACATCCCGGCGCCAGACGTCGCCGGCAGGTGATCGGAGGGTGAGGCACGCTCCGCCGGGAGCGGCGAGGACCTCCAAGCTCCACGTGTCGCCGTCCATCGCCTCCGACGGGATTTGCATCGCGACCGCCCGGCCGAGACGCGCGACCAGGGCGTCGGCCAGATCGCCCGGAAGGACGGCCTCGCAGGGACCGAGAGCCAACGCGGGCTCCGCGGCGGAGCCGGCCCCGGCGTACAGCAGGATGCAGGCCGCGAAACCCAGCGGCCAGCCGCGGCCCGCATTGGTGAGAGGAGGAAGCGCGCGGCTTCCTCCGCATCCGCCACGACGTCCGGCACCGGAGCCCGTCAACGAGAATGAGACACCTGCCGGTCGCATTTACCGTAGCGCCTCCCGGGCGCGAGAGGCGGCGCCGGCGGCGGCGGCCGTCCGACCCGCGTCACAACAACTCGAAGAACTTCTCGGTCCCCAGGTGCGGCAGGTACTTGCGCAGGAGCTCGAGCAGCGGTCCATGCGACAACATCCACCAGCCGCTTTCCAGGGAGTACGACCGCCGGAACGCGAGGTACACGTCGGGCACGCAGATGAAGGCGAACCCGAACTTCATCACCGGCGCGTACCGCGTCCTCGGCGCACGCGCCTCGAGTCGTCGCACCGGCACCTCGGGAGGCAGGCCGAACGCACGGCCCCATCCGGCCGGGTCCTGCACCATCTCCACCAACGACCCCTCGGGCTCGTAGACGATGATCTCGTCCTTGCGGACGTCCACGGCGTAGTGGCGAAGGCGATCGTGCCGAGCCATCTCGCGCCGGACGGCGTCGACGTCGGCCTGCGGCACCAGGCCCGACCGTCCGCCGACGCGCTTGACCGACACGACGCCGTTGATGCTCTCGGCGAACTCGAACCCTTCGGGCATCGCCGACAGCGCGCCCGGTCCGACCGCACGGGCGACGAAGTAGCGCGCCCTGCCGGTCTTCGTCGTCCCGTGGTGGAGGTAGTAGGTGTCGCCGAAGCGGTTCGTGTGGGCTGCAACGGGACGACCGGCGTCTGCCCCGGACGGCCCGGCCCCGCCCACGTCGGGTCGACGGCTCCGTGACGCTCGACGCACGGTCATCCCCGCCGCCGGTCGCGCCCCGTCCACTCGACATGCACCAGCCGCAGCGACGTCCCGATCCGGCGCCGGAGTGCGTCGATCAGCCGTGCCGTCAGGCTGAGGGTGTAGGTCGTCGCGAACACCATGTCGTCGCCGATGATGACCACGCCGTCGGAGCGCATGCCGTTGCGCCGACAGATGTCCGCCCGCCACGGGGGCAGCCAGTCGAAGACCTCGCGACCGTCATCGAGACCTCGGAACGTGAAGTCGGCCCCCAGGTCGGTCCGGCCGGCCAGGGCCGGGATTGGACCGCCGGGACGGAACGTCATCTCCGTGATGATAGCGACGCCGGCGCCCTCCGGCAGGTCGGACGGGATGGGGTTTGCGCGGATGACGTCGAGCAGATCCCCGTGTGTGGGTCCGCCCAGGCCGACCAGCGAGTCGATCCACTCGTCCTCGCTGCCCGGTGGCGGCGGCAAGAGGTCGAAGAAGGCGTCCTCGAACTGTTCAGGGAACGGGTGGCCCTGACGCTCCGAATACGCACGCATGCCCCACGCCCATCGCGCGGCCGCCTCCGCGGGCGCCTCCTCGCACGGCGGCGCGAAGTCGTCGGCGTCCTTCAGGAGCCGGTCGTGCTCCTCCTCCTCGCCGTCGGGCTTGCCGAACATCCCCTTCAGGCCACCGTCGTGCAGGTCGAACATGAAGAACGACGATGCGCACAAGCCGTCGGGGCGGCGGCGGACGATGCCCGCCGTCCCGAGGCCCGATGCTCGCCAGATGTCCGGGACCGGCTGGTACGCACGCACCACGGGCCAGGAGAGCGCATCGCGCCTCGTCAGCGCGCGCGGCAGGTTGGTCGTGAACACCTCGATGCGCGAACGGACCGGCAGGGCCCGTCGTGACTTCCCGAACCGTGCCGACTCCATCGCACGCCGCAACTTCCGCGCCGCCTTCCCCATTCCACGCCTCCCTTTCCACTCCCGCCGGCCACCCCGCAAGGCGTGCACGGCATCCGGTCGTGCGGAGCCCACTACCGCGGCGCGCTGCCGCCCCCCTCGAGGCCGGCGGCGACGGCCTGGACTTCGGGAATCCTCCCGTCCGGCGGTCCGCCAGTCAAGTTTCGGGTTTCGGGTTTCGGGTTGGGAGTTTGGAGGAACTCGAAACTCCCAACTCCCAACTCCCAACTCCAAACCGATCAGTCGTCCCGCGACACCGATCAGTCGTCCCGCGACACCGAGAAGCCGTCCCGCGACACCGTCCGGCCGTCCCGCGACACCGAGAAGCCGTCCCGCGACACCGAGAAGCCGTCCCGCGACACCGAGAAGCCGTCCCGCGACACCGTCCGGCCGTCCCGCGGCACCGTCCGGCCGTCCCGCGACACCGTCCGGCCGTCCCGCGGCACCGATCAGTCGTTCCGCGACACCGATCAGTCGTTCCGCGACACCGAGTCGTCGGCGCCGCCCGACTTGATCGGCTCGCCGATTGCTGCTATCAGCGGTGCGGCCACAGGAGGTATTGGAGATGCGAATCGGGCTGTTTTGTGGAGTCTGCCTGGCGCTGGCCGCCTCGCCGGCGTTGGCGCAGCGGGGGCGCGGCACGGGGCCCGTCGGGAGGCCGGCCGCGCCGGCGGTCGATCGGGCGGTGGTCGACGCAGCCATCGCGGATCTCGCGAGCCAGGATCTGCCGACGTTGCTGCGGGCTATTGAGACGCTGGCGAACGCGGCCGACCCGCGCGCGACACAGCCGCTCATCCAGCTCCTCCGCAAGGGTCCGCCGGACGACGTGACCCATGGCGCGATCCAGGTGCTGGGGGCGATCTCCGACCACTCGTCGGTCGACGTGCTGATCGAGTACATGCGGCACAGGCGGGCGCGCGTCCGGCGGCTCGCGGTCCAGTCGATCGCCCAGATCACCGATGCGCGGGTCCGCGACAAGGTGTACGAGGCGCTCAGGTCCGCGCTGCGGGACTCCAACGAGCGGGTCCGGGGGGCGGCGGCGACCGCGCTCGGCGAGCACCGTGACCGCGGGGCGATGGATCTGCTGTTCCTCGCGTTCGATCGCAACGTTCCCGAGGCCGCGGTGGCGATCGGCAAGATGGGGGGCCGGGCGGAGGCCGAGCGGCTGGCCGGGTTTCTTGGGAGGCGGCAGCTCTCCGAGATCCTCCCCGGCTTCGACGAGTTCCTCCGGCGGGCCGATTTTCCCGAGGACGCCAAGGTGGACATCATCAGGAAGCTCGAAGGGATCGCGGGGCCCGACGTGAAGCGGTTCCTCGTGAACCTCACGAGTTCCCCGCCCGCGGACTTCCCGGCCAGGGTCCGCGACGAGGCGCAGAGGGTGATACGGATCATCCCGGACGAGTGACCGGGGACGCCGGTCGGTGCGGGCGCGGACGCGGGCTCGGGCTCGTTCACGGGAATCAGGAGGTCGAGATGCGAACGAAGATGCGGCGTGGGCGGGGGGCGACCTGGACCGCGGCGGCGGCGCTGGCCGTGGAGCTCGCAGTCGCCGGGGCCGGGTGCGGGGAGTTCCTCGACATCGGGCGGGACGAGCCGTTCAGCAACATGTTCCGGGACAATCGGGATGAGGACGTCCGCAAGGTGGTGGCGCGGCTGCCGGCGCCGTCGCCGGAAGCGCGGCCGACCAATGCCCTGGGCCGGCCGCTGATCGTCGGCCTGCGGTACGGCTCTCCCGGCGTGTTCGCACACGACCTCGACGCCGGCGCGCTGCTGTGGAGCCGCGACATGCCGGTCGGCTCCCGCCCGGTCATCGCCGGCGGGGTGGTCGTCGTCCAGTCCGGCCTGAACGTCATGGCGCTCGACCTGGCCGACGGCTCCGACCGCTGGCGGGTCGACACGGAGGGGTTCGGCTTCTTCGGCGCCGGGTGGGACGACAAGAACGTGTATGTCGCGCTGGGCGTCGAGGCCTCGCGCGTGGGGCGTCTGATTGCGGTGCGAGCCGACACCGGGCGCGTCGCATGGCGGGTGCAGACCGGCAAGCTGTTCGGGCGTCCCGCGGCGGCGGGCGGGCTGGTCTTCGTCCCGTGGGACCGGCAGAACGTGTCGGTGCTCGACCGCGAGACGCAGGAGGAGGTGGCTCGCCTCCGGTCGACCGACGACGTGATCAACTTCGTCTTCGCCGGACCGCGCGGCGTCTTCTACGGCAGCCGCGGGGTCTACCTGTTCGACGACAGGTCCTACGCCGGCACGAAGGCCGGCTCGACGTACTGGGCGCCGTCGATGCAAGGCGTTCCGGGCGATCCGGAACTGTGGGCCGACGGGTTCGCGGCCCCAACGGGGGGACGCAACGCCCGCGAGAAGATCCGCTACTTCTTCATGCCCGGGTCGGATGCATCGGCCGGTCGACTCGGGCTCGAACACGATGCCGTTTTCCTCCTCTACTTCCGCTTCGTCGTGGCGTTCGACGCCCATACCGGCGCGATACGGTGGACGTTCCGGCACCGGACGGACATCGAATCGATGAGCGTCGAACCCTCGGGCGCCTTCCTGGTGGACAGCTCGGGAACCGTGCTCCGCCTGCACCCGGCGTCCGGGCTGCCCGACTGGCAGGCATCCATCGGCGTCGACGTCGCCGCCGCGGTCTTCGACATCGCCGGCTTCTCGCCGCCCTCCGCCCCGTCGGGCTCCGTCCTGCCGCTTCGGACCCAGCTCCTCGAAGCGATCCTCGACCAGGACAACCGCCTGCTGCCGATCCGACAGTACGCGCTCGGCGTGCTCGCCGCGATGCCCGAGCCCGAGGTGACGCGCGACATCCTCGATGTCTACGCCCAGCGCACCTCCCCGCAGGCGCTCAAGGACACCGCCCGCGCCGCCCTCGCCGCGCGACAGGGAGGCGCCGAGTTCCTCGTCGGCGCCCTGGACACCCACACCGACTACCTCATGAACACCACCGCCCCGCCGATGGGCGTCGTCTCGCAGGCGCTGGCCTCCATGGGCGCCCGCGGAGCCGTCACTGGCCTCGTCGCCCACCTGCTCGACCCCGAAACCCCCATGGACGACCTCCAGGAAGTCGCACAGGCGCTCATCGCGCTCGGCGACGCCGGCCTGATCACCACCTTCCAGTCGTACCTCACGCTCTACCACTCGGACAGCGCCTTCGCCGCCAATACCAACGCGCTCAACGTCATCTCCGACGGACTGCTCAAGTACGGCGGGGCCCCCGAACGCGCCTTCCTCGACGCGCTGCTCGCCGACCCCTACACGCTGCCCGGACTGAAGATCCACATCCGGGGGCGCTACGAGGAAGTCGAGGAGGCCAGGAGAGCCGCGGAGGAGGCCGCCAGACTTGCGGCGGCGGCCGCGGCTGCCGCCGCCGCTCCGCCGGTCGTCGCGGAGACGATCCCGCAGACGCTCAGCCGCGAGGCGATCGACCGGACCATCACGTCGCACTCGGCCGAGATCGCCCCCTGCGTCCACGCCCAGATGGAGCGCACGCCCTCGGCGACGCAGATCCGGATGATCTTCAAGCTCGTGAGCGCCGGCGACGCGAGCGACCTGCAGGTGTTGCCCGACGACGCCGAGTTGAAGGCGTGTCTGGCCGACAAGCTGGCCGTCATCAGGTTCCCGCGTTTCCTGGCGACGTCGCAGCGCGCGCAGTTCACGATCGACATCAGGCCGCCCGCGCCGCCGCCGGGACCGCCCACGCCGCCGATTCCGCCGCCGCCCCCGACGATCGTCCCCCCGGTGGTCGTGGCGCCGCCCCCTTCGCAGGACCCCGTGGTCGTGATGCCGCTCCCGCCGCCGCCGGGTCCGCCCGCCGTGCAGCCGCCGGTACAGCCTCCGGCGCCGCCGCCGGGGCTTCCACCGATTCAGCCGGCGCCGCCGCCGGGCCTTCCGCCGGTGCAGCCTCCGGCGCCGCCGCCGGGCCTTCCACCGGTGCAGCCTCCGGCGCCGCCGCCGGGCCTTCCGCCGGTGCAGCCTCCCGAGCCGCCGCCGGTCATCCGTCCGGTGCAGCCGCCGGAACCACCGCCGCCGCCGCCCGGCTACGACGACTACCCGGATGTCCTCCCGCCGGGTTGAGGCGGTTTGCAGGGAGTTTGGAGTTTGGAGTTTGGAGTTGGGAGCAGCTTGAAACCTGAAACCCGAAACCCGAAACCCGAAACCCCTGGCGGGACATTCGTGCCGGCGCTGGTGGCGGCGCTTGCGTCCTGCGGCGGCGCGCCGGTGTTCCAGTATCATTTCCCGGAGAATCGGTCCGGCCAGATCGAGACCGTGCTCGATCGGCTGGAGAGCGCCCGACCGAGCGAGGCTGGGCGTGCCGGAGGCGAGGCCGTCATCGTGCTGTCGCGAGCCGGCCAACCCGGCGGGCTGCTGGCGTTCGATGTCGTCCGGGGCCGAGCCGCGTGGACGGTCGACTTGCCGGTCGATTCTCCTCCGTTCGTGGGCGGGGGCGTCGTGGTCGTCCGTTCCGGCGACGAGCTCGTCTCGTTCTCGTTGGCCGACGGCGACGAGTTGGGCCGGCGCGGCATCGACGAGGACATGACGCTCATGGGCGTGTCGATCGACGGCGGCGTCGTGGCCGCGACGCTCGGCGGAGGCACGGGCGGCGTAGCCGCCACGGGGCGCTACGGCGAGTTGTGGATCATGGACGAGGGCCTGTCCCGGCGCGTCGCCGCGATCCGGGCCGAGAAGCTGCTGGGCGCCCCGGCCGTTGCGGGGGGCCTGGTCTTCCTGCCGTGGGACAGCCAGATGATCTCGGCGATCGACGCATCCACGGGCGCCGAGATCTGCCGGTTGAACCTGGCGGACGAAATGGTCTCGTGGGTCGTCGCGGCGCCCGAGGGGGTCTTCTACGGGTCGAAGGGGGTGTTCCGGCTGACGCGGGCGTCCGAGTCCGGCACGAAGGCCGGGTCGGCGTACGTGCCGATCGAGTGGGTGGACCCGGAGTATCCCGGACAGCCGGCGCTCCATTTCGATGCCTTCGAGGGGATTGCGAACGGGGATCCGAGCGCTCGGGCGCGGGTGAGGCTGGCGTGGCATCCGGCGCCGGGCCGGGGCGAGCGGGACGTCGGGTTTGCGGACGACCGGCTCTACTTCGTCTACTACCGTTACGTCGTGGCGGTGCGGCCGGCGAGCCGGGATCCGGCATGGGTGCGGTCGCTGGAGTCGCCCGCGGCCGAGGTTTTCGCCGTGCCGGGCGGGATATGGGTGGTCGAGGAATCGGGCGCGGCGAGGTTCCTGGCGGCGGCCGACGGGGCCGATGCCTGGGTCGGCGACGTGGGCACGCGAGTGCGGCGCGCGGCGTTCCGGGTGTCTGGGTTCGTCCCGTCGCCGGGCGCCGCGGGGCGTCCGGGCGGCATGCGGCGCCAGGTGATGGACGCGCTGCTCGACCCCGACACGCAGGCGGTGCCCGTGCGGCGCATGCTGCTCGTGCTGTTCGGCCGATCGGAGGACGCCGACGTGTCGCGCGATCTGCTGGTGGTCCTGCGCGACCCGGCGATGCCGGCCGAGATGCGCGACGCGGCGGCCCGGTCGCTGCGCCTCCGTCGGGACGGCGCCGCGCACCTCAAGGATGCGCTTGGGGACCGCTACGACTTCCTGCGCGACGTGCCGGCGCCGCCGGTGGGCGTGATAGCGGGGGCGCTCATGAACATGAACGAGCGTCCCGCGGTGTCCGCGCTGCTCGGGCACCTCGCCGACCCGTCCACCTCGCTGGGCGATCTGGAGGAGCTGATCCGGGCGATCGTGGCGCTGGGCGACCCGACGGCCATGGAACCGCTGCGCAAGTTCCTGGCGATGTACCACGCCGACACCGAGTTCGCCGTGTCCCTCGGGCCCCTGGTCGCCGCCGCGATGGGGATCCTCGCGCACGGTGGGGAGGCGGGCGAGCGGCACATCGAGACGCTGATTGCCGATCCGTTCACGGGGGGCGCGCTGCGCGCGGCGCTGACCGACATGCTTGCGGCGCACCGTTCCGCGGCCCCTGCGGTCGAGGCGCGGCCGCAGACGATCGATCGCGAGCAGTTCGCCGCGTTCGTGGAGTCTCGGCGCGCGGCGCTGGATCCGTGCCTGCGGGATCTGCGGTCGCGCCGGCCCGGCGTGACGCAGTTCGACATGGGCGTCACGGCGAGCGGCGACGGCCGCGTCGTCGACCTCGTCGTCGCCCCGGCCGACTCGACGCTGGCCGCGTGCCTGCGTTCCAAGCTCGACTCGATTTCGCTCCCGGTCTTCCGCGCCCGACAGGATCGCTTCGTCGTGCCGATCGTGCTGTGACCCCCGCGACTGCGTCCCGTGCACAGCGCGGCGGCCTGCCTGCCGGCAGGCAGGCGCCGCAACCAAACGATGAATCACCGCAGAGACCGCAGAGGGCGCAGGGAATGGTCTCTGTGTTCTCTGCGTGCTCCGCGGTGACCGATATCGTCGCGCCGTGCGACGAAGTTCGGGGGTAGCGGACGCTCGCGG